>NZ_DATJWR010000370.1:0-4575 GCF_035501035.1 Paraburkholderia sp. | reverse complement strand
CGCCGGGGCGCAGCGGCGCGAGCCGCCATTCCCACGCAATGCACAGCAGTGTGAGCGCGGCGAGCATGGCTAGGGCGCCGAGCGCGGCGCCGCGCCGTGGCGCGGCGCTGCCCGGGCTGGCGTTCACGGGCGCTCGCCTCGCTCGGCGTTGGCAGGCGCGAGCGCAAGCGCGGCGCGCGCGAGCCGTGCGCCGAGCCCGCTCGCCAGCGTTTTCTCTTCGGCGCTGAGGCCGTAGCCGCGCGCGTCGGAGCGCGCGTGATGCGACGCGCCGTAGGGCGTGCCGCCGCCCTGCGTGGTCGTGAGTGCGCTTTCCGTATAGGGGATGCCCACGAGCAGCATGCCGTGATGGAGCAGCGGCAGCATCATCGAAAGCAGCGTGCTTTCCTGGCCGCCGTGCAGGCTGCCCGTCGAGGTGAACACGCAAGCGGGCTTGCCTGCGAGCGAGCCCGAAAGCCACTGCGGCGTGGTGCCGTCGAGGAAATACTTGAGCGGCGCGGCCATGTTGCCGAAGCGCGTGGGGGAGCCGAGCGCGAGTCCCGCGCATTCTTCGAGGTCGCGCAGCTCGACGTAGGGCGGCCCGTCGGAGGGGATGTCGGGCGCGGTTGCCTCGCAAACCGTCGAGACGGGTGGCACCGTGCGCACGCGCGCCTCGGCGCCGGGGACGCTGTCGATACCCTGGGCGATGGCGCGTGCGAGTTCGCGGGTCGCGCCATGCCGGCTGTAATAGAGCACAAGAATCGGTTTCATCGGGCCTCGTCGGTGGACGGGATATTATAGGGGGTTGGGTTGGCCGCCTACGCGGCGCACGGGCCCATACATGCGCGAGCAAAGCGCGCGATCGAGACGCAAGGCAGGCGCACAGCATGCGCAATATGCACGGTGATGAAAGCGGTGGTAACAGTGGCAAGGAAAACTGGCCAATGGACGTGATGTCGCGGGTGAAGATCGATCTGGACATCGTGAAGCGGCTCGCGCGCTTTGCGGCGCGACGTAGCCGCGAAGATCGCATTGCGCAGGTGGCGGGTAGCCTCACGTTCACCACGCTGCTCTCGCTCGTGCCGCTCGCCACGGTCGCGTTCGCGCTCTTTACCGCGTTTCCGATCTTCGCGTCCTTCCAGAGCTCGCTGCAGGCCTTTCTCGCCGACCACCTGATGCCGGCGCAGATCAATAGCCAGATCTTCAAGTATCTGAACCAGTTCGCCTCGAAGGCCAAGGGCCTCACGACGATGGGCATGATCGTGCTCTTCGTCACCTCGGTCATGACCATGATGACCGTGGAGTCCGCCTTCAACCTGATCTGGCGCGTGCGCAAGGCACGGCCCTTCGCGCAGCGTGTGCTCGTTTACTGGGCCATTCTCACGCTCGGGCCGATCCTGATCGGCGTGAGCCTGTCGATCTCTTCCTACGTGTTCACACGCTCGGCCGTGATCGCCACCGAGCAGCACGTCTCCGGCATCCTCGATTTGCTGCTCATGGGCGCTTCGCTGCCGCTCACGGCGCTCGCGTTCACGATGCTCTACGTGTATCTGCCGAACTGTCGCGTGCAGTGGCGCGACGCGCTGGTGGGCGGCATTGCCGCGGCGATCGCGTTCGAGGCGGCCAAGCGCGGCTTCGGCTATTACGTGCGACGCATCCCGACCTATACGGCTGTCTATGGCGCGTTCGCGGCCGCGCCCATGTTCCTGGTGTGGATGTATTTGAGCTGGTTCATCACGCTAGTGGGCGCGATGATCACCTCCGCGCTGCCCGAGATCCGCACCGGGCGCTTCAACCGGCCGCGCTTTCCGGGAAGCGACCTGCTCGACGCGCTCGAACTGCTCGCGGGTCTTGCCGAGGCGCGCGAAGCCGGGGAGCCCGGGCGCACGGCCGAGCAACTCGCGCAGTTGCTGCGGCGCGACCTCGCCACGGTGATACGCCTCGTGGACGGTCTCGAAGAAGATGAACTCGTGGGCCGCCTCGAAGAGGACGACCGCGCGAAAACGCTGTTTCTGCTGATCGGCAATCCCGCGCGGATTTCGGTGGCGCGCATTTTCGACCGCTTCGCGATCGACCGCCAGGAACTGGCGTATCAGCTCAAATCGAGCAGCGTCGACGCGCAGACGCTGCTAGGTGCGCTCGATAACGACAAACTCTCGATCACGCTTGCCTCGCTGCTTGCCGTGCGGCGCGAGCTGGCGCTGTCGGCGGAACCGCCGGCGCTCCCGCATCCGGCGGCGTGACGATGCGGCGGCGCGCAGCGTGCCGCCGCATGAGTGAATCAGAGTGAAATCTTTCCGCGGCAGATATCCGCGAACATGACCCAATCGCCCATCAGGCTGTAGATGGGGTGGCGGAAGGTGGCCGGGCGATTCTTCTCGAACTTGAAATGCCCGACCCAAGCGAAGCCGTAGCCGCACACGATCGCGGCAGGCAGCCAGAGCCAGTTGCCGGTGGCGATCGCCATGGCGACGCAGCCGATCACGCCGAGCGACCCGATGAAGTGCAGCCGCCGCGAGACGAGATTGCCATGTTCGCTCAGATAGAACGGATAGAACTCCGCGAAGCTCGAGAAATGCTCGGTATGCGTGGTGGGATGCATTGTCTCCTCCTTTTCTGCGCGAGCGCGCATGGGGTGGCAGGGGATGATTGCTTATTGCATCCATTCTCCGGCGTTCCGAACGACCGTGCAACCGGGCTGGAAGACTTGCGCTAAAAGGGCCGGCGCACACTCTCGCCCGCTAACGTCTCGTCGCGGCGGAGTCAGCCATTGCCCACCCGCGGGGATCGCTGCGTCGCAAAAGCATAGAGTGCGTCGAGCGTCGCATCGGGCTGCTCTGTCATGAGCGCGTGGCCCGCGTCCAGCGTCACCGTGTCCACCCGCGCCCCCGCTTGTGCGAGCGCATCGACGAGCGCACGCGCCGCGCGCGGCGGCGTCATCGCGTCGCGCCGCCCTACGATGAACCGCACCGGGCAACGCACTTTCGCCACGCTCGCGAGGCCATCGGCATAGGCGTTGCAGGCCGCGAAATCGGTATGAAAGAGCCGCGGCTCGCCGCGCGCCGAGGCGCGCTCCATCAACCGTTGGTTCATGCCGCGCAGCCAGAAGCCGGGGCCGGGGCTCGACGGCTTGGCGGCCAGCGTCGAATGCGACCACGCGTTGACGAGCGCGATCGCCTCCGGCTCGCGCTCGCGCGCGGCTTCGAGCAGCGTCGGCGCGACCGTCATCGGAAAGGCGGTGGCGAGTAGCGCGATGCGCTCTGCGCGCTCGGGGTGGCGCGCCGCGAATTCGAGCGCGATGAGCGAGCCCATGCTGTGGCCGGCGACGAAGGCCTTCGGCACGTTCAGCGCGTCGAGCAATGCGGCGAGCCAGTCGGCGAGCGCGCCGATGCTCGTGAGCGCCGGTCCCGCGCTGCGCAGGTGGCCCGGCAGGTCGACGGCCAGCACGTTGAAGCCGTGGTTGGCGAAATAGCGCGATTGCAGTGCCCAGACGCTGTGGTCGTGCTGCGCGCCGTGCACGAACACCGCGAACGGCAGCGCGCGATCGATGGGGCGCGAGGCGGTGTAGGCGTAGACCGGCTTGCCGGCGACATCGACGATCATGACGGCTCCTTGCCCGTGGCCTTGGTCTGCGCTTTGGACGCGTCCGGCTTTTGCGACGCCTTCAGCGCCCGCTTGAGATCGTCGACGAGGTCGGCGGGGTCTTCCAGCCCGATCGAGAGGCGGATCGTGCCTTCCGCGATGCCGGCGGCGGCGAGCGCGGCCGCGTCCATGCGGAAGTGCGTGGTCGAGGCGGGGTGGATCACGAGCGAGCGCGCGTCGCCGACATTGGCCAGATGCGAGAAGAGCGTGAGCGATTCGATGAAGCGCTTGCCCGCCTCGCGACCACCGCGCAGATTGAAGCTGAACACGGCGCCCGCACCGCGCGGCAACAGGCGCTTCGCGAGCGCGTAGTCGGGGTGGCTCGGCAACTCGGGCCAGGCGACCGATTCTACCGCCTCGTGCGCGGCGAGAAATTCGACGATGCGCCGCGCGTTAGCCACATGCCGTTCCATGCGCAGCGGCAGGGTCTCGATGCCTTGCAGCAATTGCCAGGCCGCCTGTGGATGCAGGCACGCGCCAAAGTCGCGCAAACCCTCGCGCCGCGCGCGCAGCAGGAAGGGCGCGACGGTGCTTTCCTCACTGAACACCATGTCGTGAAAGCCCGCGTAGGGCTCGGTGAGTTCGGGAAAGCGGCCCGACGCATCGAAGTCGAAGGTGCCGCCGTCCACCAGCACGCCGCCGATCGTCGTGCCGTGGCCGCCAAGAAACTTGGTGGCCGAGTGATAGACGAGATCCGCGCCATGGTCGAACGGCCGCAGCAGGTAAGGCGTGGTGAAGGTCGAATCGACGAGGAGCGGCACGCCGTGCGCGTGCGCGATTTGCGCCACCGCCTCGATGTCGAGCACGTCGAGCCCAGGATTGCCGAGCGTCTCGCCGAAGAGGAGGCGCGTGTTGGGCCGCAGCGCCGCGCGCCAGGCATCGAGGTCGCCGGGCTTCACGAACGTGGTTTCGATGCCGAAGCGGCGCAGCGTGTAGTGCAGCAGGTTGTGCGAGCCG
>NZ_DATJWR010000369.1:0-3172 GCF_035501035.1 Paraburkholderia sp. | reverse complement strand
CGGCCTGCACCAGCAGTTCCACCCGTTCTTCATTGTCCGCACCGACGCCGACCGCCGCGCCGACGCGCAGCTTGCCATGCTCGTCCTTGCACGCGTCCGGATGCTCGGTCTGCTTCGTGATGTCCTTCACGGTCATCAGGCCGCGCAGTTCGAACGACTCGTTGATCACCAGCACGCGCTCGAGGCGGTGGCTGTGCATCAGCGCCTTCGCTTCGGCGAGCGGCGTGCCTTCCTTGACCGTGACGAGACGCTCGCGCGGCGTCATGATGCTGCGCACCGGTTCGTCGAGACGGGTTTCGAAGCGCAGGTCGCGGTTCGTGACGATGCCGATCAGCTGCGCGCCTTCGACGACCGGGAAGCCCGAAATGCCATGCTGTTGCGACAGCGCGATCACGTCGCGCACTTTCATTTGCGGCGGCACCGTGATCGGATCGCGCACCACGCCCGATTCGAAGCGCTTGACCTTGGCCACTTCGCGCGCCTGCTGTTCAGCGGTGAGGTTCTTGTGGACGATGCCGATGCCGCCCATCTGGGCCATGGCGATAGCAAGACGCCCTTCCGTGACGGTGTCCATCGCGGCCGAGACGAGCGGAATGTTCAGGGAGATGTTGCGGGTCAGCCGGGTCTTCAGGCTGGTGTCGCGCGGGAGAACGTCGGAAAAGGCGGGAACGAGGAGCACGTCATCGAACGTGAGTGCTTTCTGGATCAGACGCATGGCAAATCCTATAGGCGCAAAAGCAGATTATACGCGATAGCGCCCTGGAAATCATCAGTATGAACAGAGGCTTAGCGCCGTTTTCGGGATTATTTCCACGCTCGGGCCATGTCAGCGAAATGGGTGTGGCCGAACCACGCCTCCGACCCGAATTTTTGGCATGGCAGCCGGGCAGCGCCGCTGCGCGGTGCAGGATTGAACAAGACGGCCCTGTGCGCTGCCAGCTAAGCTTCGAGCCATCCTGTTAGATGGCCCGCATGGGCCGTACGAAGTTTCTGGAGAGAATCGAAATGCAGCGTGGTGTGTTGTACGGCGTGCTCGCCGGCGCGTTATGGGGAACCGTGTTCGTCGTACCCCGGCAGCTGGCGGAATTTTCGCCGTTGCTCCTGAGCTCGGGGCGCTATGTGATGTACGGCCTCGTCTCGCTGGCCGCCCTCCTACCCATGCTGCGCCGCGTCTGGCCGCGCTTCACGCGCGCCGACCTCGTCGCGCTCGTGAAGCTCGCGCTCATGGGCAACGTGCTCTATTACCTCTTTCTCGCAAGTGCGATCCATCTGGTGGGCATTGCTCCCGCCTCGCTGATCGTGGGCGTGCTGCCCGTCACGGTCACGCTGCTCGGTCGCCGCGACCACGGAGCCGTGCCGATCGCACGCCTCGCCTGGCCGCTCGCGATGATCGCCGCCGGGATCGTCTGCATCAACGTCGACGTGTTCACCGCCGCCGGCGACCCCGGCAGTCACGCGAGCGTACTCACGCGCGTCGCGGGCATCGGCTGCGCGGTCGGCGCGCTCGTGTGCTGGACCTGGTTCGCGGTCGAGAACGCCCGCTATCTGCATCGCAATGCGCACTTCAGCGGCAACGAATGGTCCGTGCTGTGGGGCGTGGTGACGGGCGCGCTCGGCGGTGTGCTCTGGCTCGGCATCCTCGCCCTGCCATCGGGCTGGGTGCAGGAAAGCGTGAGCGCCGCGCGCTGGACGACGTTCTGGCAACTGAACCTGGTGCTCGCGATCGGCGCCTCGTGGCTCGGCAACGGCCTCTGGAACGCTGCCGCCAAGCGACTGCCGCTCACGCTCTCGGGTCAGATGATCGTGTTCGAGACGCTGTTCGCCCTGCTCTATGGCTTCATCTACGACCACCGGCTGCCCCGCGCGCTGGAAGTCGCGGCGATCGGCCTGCTGGTGGTGGGTGTGAGCTGGTCGGTACGTCAGCATTCGGGTGGCCCCGAGGACACGGCCCACGGCGACGGCATCGTGCCGGAAGGCGATCTGCCGGGCCTCGGCAGCGAAACCGGTCACACCAAGTGCGACGCAGGCGCGCAGCAGCGCAGCACTACAGCCTGAGCGGACGCACTAGCGCGAATCCTTGGGCAGCCACTTGCGCCCTTCGATCGAGCCTTCCTTGCGGCTCTTGTCCACGCGGCGCTGGCGCGCCGTCTTGGGATCGACGATCAGCGGACGGTAGATCTCCACGCGATCATGGTCGGCGAGCACGCTGTCGAGCGGTTTGAGCTTGCCGTACACGCCCACCTTCAGCTTCGCGAGATCGATCTCGGGATGGCGCGCGAGGATGCCGCTCGCCTCGATGGCCTGCTGGAGCGTCGCGCCCGGCGGCAGTTCGATGCTGATGAGCGTCTGCGTGTCGGGCAGCGCGTAGCAGACGTCAACGGAGAGATTCGCGCTCATCGCTTGCCGTAGCGCTGGTCTGCGCGCTTCACGAAGGAATCGACGAAGGTGTTCGCGATATGATGGAACACCGGCCCGATGATCTTCTCGAGAATGATGTTCGCGAACTCGTAGTGCAGCGCGAACTCGATCTTGCAGGCGTCGGCGCGCAAGGGCGTGAAGCGCCAGTAGCCCGTGAACTTGCGGAACGGGCCGTCGGCGAACTCCATGTCGATGCGCTCGGGGCGCTTTTGCGTGTTGCGTGTGGCGAAATGCTGCTTGATGCCCTTGAAGTTGATGTGGATCTTCGCCTCCATGCCGGTCTCGTCCTGGCGACGAATCTCGACGCCACCGCACCACGGCAGGAAGTTGGGGTAATCGGCGACATCGGTGACGAGGTCGAACATCTGTTCCGCCGAATGGCGAATCAACACGGTTTTCTGGACATCCGCCATAAATTGCGCAATGCGTGGCAAGGGTGAAGGCGCCACGGGCTTTCGCGAGCCCGCTTTGCTAGAATCGCAATTTTAAACGAGTTGGGCCGTTCCCATTTTCCTATGAGCATCATCGACAACAGAAAAGCGTTCTTCGATTACTTCATCGAAGAACGCCACGAGGCTGGGCTCGTGCTCGAAGGATGGGAGGTCAAGGCGATGCGCGCGGGCCGCGCCAACATCAAGGAAAGCTACGTCATGATCAAGGGCGGCGAACTGTACCTGATCGGCACGCACATCAGCCCGCTGCCCGAAGCCTCTACGCACATCCAGCCCGACCCCACACGCATTCGCAAGCTGCT
>NZ_DATJWR010000368.1:0-11937 GCF_035501035.1 Paraburkholderia sp. | reverse complement strand
GCGCCAGGACGTGGCGCTCGACCTGCTGTTCTATCCGACGCAGCAGATCCAGGTGAAGGTGGAATATCGCCACGACTGGGCGACGCAGCGTGTGTTCCTGCACGACGACGGTTCGTACGGCAAGAGCAACGACCTGCTGGGCGCGCAGTTCATCTACTCGTTCTGATGAGGTTGGGGCGGGCGGCGGCCTTCAAGGTTTCAGGCCGTTGCCCGCTTTTTTTTCTACGCTTTCCCTATGCTCAAATTCGCCAATCAGCAACATGCCCCGTCGTGGTACGCGGACACCGCCAATGACATCACAGCGCACCCCATGCTCGAAGGCGCGCTCGACGCCGATGTCTGCGTGGTCGGCGCGGGCCTCACGGGCGTTTCCACCGCACTCAATCTCGCCGAGCGCGGCTACCGCGTCGCGCTGCTGGAAGCCTCGCGGGTGGGGTGGGCCGCGAGCGGGCGCAACGGCGGCCAGCTGATCGGCGGTTTTGCCTGCGATATCGACACGTTCGCGCGGTTCATGCCCGAAGCCGAAGTCCAGCAGATCTGGGACATGGGCCTCGAAACGCTCGATATCGTGAAGCGCCGCGTGGCGCAGCATCGCATCGACTGCGCGCTCACCGAAGGCTATTTCACCGCCGCCAACAAGGCGCGCGACGTGGATGCACTCAAGCGCTGGCGCGACGAAGCGGCACGGCGCTTCGGCTACGACCGCTTCCAGTACGTGGATCGCGATGGCGTTGGGCGCTACGTGCAGTCCTCGCGTTATCAAGGCGGTCTCTACGATCCCGATAGCGGCCATCTGCACCCGCTCAACTACACGCTCGGTCTCGCGCGCGCAGCCGTCGAGGCGGGCGTGCATGTGTTCGAGAACAGCCCCGTTACGCGCCTGCGCGAAGAAAGCGGCGCACATGTCGTCGAAACCGCGAGCGGCAACGTGCGTGCGAAATTCGTTGTGCTCGCATGCAATACGTACCTGGGCGACCTCGCGCCCGCGCTCGCGCGCAAGATCATGCCCGTGGGCACTTACGTGATCGCCACCGAACCGCTGGGCGCCGAACGCATGCGCGCGCTCATGCCAGCCCAGGCGGCCGTATGCGACAGCCGTTTCGTACTCGACTACTTCCGGCCCGCGCCCGACACGCGCCTGCTGTGGGGCGGCAAGGTGAGCTACTCGACGTTCGCGCCGCCCAATCTCGGCGAAGCCATGCGGCGCGACATGCTCAAGACGTTCCCCCAACTCGCCGACGTCAAGGTCGATTACGCGTGGGGCGGCTACGTGGACATCACCATGAACCGCGCGCCGCACTTCGGCCGTCTCTCGCCCACGGTGTATTTCGCACAGGGCTTCTCGGGCCACGGTGTCAACACCACGGGGCTTGCCGGCACACTGATTGCCGAAGCGATTCACGGGCAGGCCGCGCGCTTCGACCTGTTCGGCAAGATTCGTCACCGCGATTTCCCGGGCGGCGCTACACTGCGAACCCCTGCCCTCGTGCTCGCGATGGCGTGGTATCGCATGAAGGACCTGCTCTGATGACACTCGACCTCGATGCCCAGGCGGACGCACTCGCCCGTCACTCGTACTACGAAGCCACCGCCACACGCCCCGCCGACGACGATCCCGTTCTGGAAGGCGCGCTCGAGGCAGACGTGTGCGTGATAGGCGCCGGCTTCGCCGGGCTCTCGGTTGCGCTGGAGTGCCGCGCACGCGGCCTTTCGGTCGTCGTGCTCGACGCGCACCGCCCCGGCTGGGGCGCCTCGGGCCGCAATGGCGGCCAGACGCTCGTGGGCTTCGCGAAGGACGAAGTGCTCGAAAAGCAGCTCGGCGCGCAAGGCATCCGCGCGGCCTGGGCGCTCTCCATCGAGGGCGTGAGCCTCGTGCGCGAACGCATTGCGCGTTACGGCATCGACTGCGATTTCACGCCGGGCTATCTGACCGTCGCGACGAAGGCCAAGCGCGTGCCCGACCTGCGCGCGTGGATGGACGCGGCGCGCTCGCGCTGGGGCTACGACCGCCTCGAATGGCTCGATACCGGCGCCACACGAGCGCGCGTGGCGTCGCAGCGCTATCTGGCGGGTGTCTACGATCCGGTTTCCGGCCATCTGCATCCGCTCAAGTACTGCCTTGGCCTCGCCGCCGCCGCGCGACGCGAAGGCGCGCAACTGTTCGCGCATACGCGAGCGCTCGAAGTCGTGCGAGGCACGCAGCCCGTCGTGAAGACCGCACGCGGCGAAGTGCGCTGCCGCTTCGTGGTGTCGTGCTGCAACGCCGCGCCGGGCGGCGTGTTGCCAGGCGCCGTGGCAGCGCGCATCGCGCCCATTGCGTCTTACATCATCGCAACCGAGCCGCTCGGGCACGAGCTGGCCGATTCGTTGATCGCGCAACGTTATGCCGTGTGCGACAACAACTTCTTTCTCGACTACTTCCGCGTTTCTGCCGACAACCGCATGCTGTTCGGTGGTCGAGCCGATTCGACGGGTGCGGCGCCCGCGCAGCTCGCGGTAGCGATGCAAGCCCGCATGAGGGGGGTGTTTCCGCAACTTGCGCAGGCGCGCGTGGAGTACGCCTGGGGCGGCTTCGTCGACGTCACGCGCAACCGCGCGCCCGACTTCGGCGCAATCGATCCGAATTATTTCTACGTGCAAGGTTTTTCTGGGCACGGCGTCGCGCTCACCGGCATTACAGGGCGCCTCGTGGCACAGGCCATTGTCGGCGAGCACGCCTCGTTCGACCTGTTCGCGCAACTGCGGCACGCGCGCTTTCCCGGCGGCCCAACGTGGCGGCGGCCCGCGCTCGAAATCGGCATGCTCTATCACCGTGTGATGGAGATGCTCTGAGGCGGGAAGTAGTCAGTCCGCAGGCAGAGGAATTAAAGCCCGTACTTTGGGATTAAACCCAGAGCCAGTGGGGTTAAAGTGCGTACCAGTTTTCTGCGGCGATACCGCAGCCTTGATGTGACAGTTTACCGTTATGCGAAATACGACATTTCATCGATTGTCGGAATTGACTTGAAAGCCGGTTTGGCGAAAAAGTAGCCTTGCATCAGGCTCACACCATGTGCCATGAAGAAGTCACGCTCGCCTTTGGTTTCGATGCCTTCCGCGACCACGCGGATGCCGAGGTCGTGACACATTGATATGACACCTCGCACGATGCGCTGACGCACCGGGTCGGTGTCGATGCCGCGGAGAAGCCCCATATCGAGCTTGATGATGTCGGGCTGAAAATCCACCAGGAGGGCGAGTCCCGAGTAGCCGGCTCCAAAATCATCAATTGCGGTCAGGAAACCATATTCTTTGTAGGCCCGGAAAATCTGAACCAGGTGACTGCGGTCAGCCAGATGTTCCCCCTCGACCGTCTCGAATATGATTCTTTCAATCGGGAAGCCATGTGTCTGCGCGGCGTCCAGGGTGCTCCTTATGCAGACCTCCGGCCTGTAGACGGCGTTGGGCATGAAATTGATTGAGAGGAACGCGTCAAGACCTAGCGCGGCTGCACTGGCGATTGCCGTCTGGCGGCAGTGTTGGTCAAACTGGTATTTCGTTGTATCGTCGATTTGCGACAGCACGGAATACGCGGATTCCCCGTTCGCACCACGCACGAGCGCCTCGCATGCAAACACAGCCCTGGCACTCATGTCGACGATTGGCTGAAATGCGAAATCTATCTCGACGGGCAAAGGCGTTGTGTCCTTGCATCCAGAACATCTTTTCGATTGACCGGCCACCTCGTCATGGCTACGGATTTTGAAAGAGTTCATCTGTCTATAAGCCGCCGTTATTTGCTGTTTGGGATTGCATCTATTGGCCCCGTGGCCCAGCAGCCGTCAGATGCGAACTGCTTTGCCTTCTTCGCCGTCGGAAAAAGCTACATCCTTTGCTTCGGCAACGCCGCCGCGCACGCAGTTTCGCCCTGCCCGCTTTGCGTCATAGAGAGCACGGTCAGCGGCGGCTAACAGGTCCTGGAGCGTCGGGTTTGCATCACCGAGACTTGCTACACCAAGACTGATGGTCGCTTTCCATTGTCCGACAGCCGTGTCAATGCGTGCTCGCTCGACGGCGACGCGCAGTCGCTCCGCGACCACCATTGCCTCTGCGGTCGTCGTAGACGGCAGCATCAAAACGAACTCCTCACCACCGAGTCGCGCGACAGTGTCGGAGCTTCGTAGCAGCGCCTTCGCTTCGTCCGCAATCCGTTTCAAGACGTCGTCACCAGCCTGATGCCCGGCCGTGTCATTTATACGCTTGAAGTGGTCGGCATCCACCATAACTAGCGACAGTGCTCGGTCATGCCGCTGGGCACGCGCCACTTCCGACTCCGCAATTTCAAAGAAGTGAGCACGGTTCGTCACGCCGGTCAGATGGTCCGTCGTAAGCAGACGCGCGAGGTTATCGCTGTGCATCTTCCGTTCAGTGACGTCCCTCAAGACCACCGAATACCCCGAAATATCGCCATCATCCTCACGGAGCACAGCAACGAGAACTTGCCCCCAGTAGCGCCGACCCGTTTTCGTCTCGCACCAAAACTCCTCCACGTGCCAACCCTCGTCGCGCGTCAACGCAATATGCTCGGGTGAACGGTGCAAAACAATCTCGTCGCGGGCATAAAAACGCGACAGCATGTGCCCGACGACTTCCATCTCACCGAAGCCCGTCAAGCGTTCAACCGATGGATTCCAGCTGTCGATGCAACCTTCAGCATCAAGAGTAAAAAACGCAAAGTCGTTGACACTGGTGTAAATTCCGGCGAGCCATGATTCGGTCTGTCGCGCTCGACGCTCAGCGGCAACTTGCCGCGAGATGTCCGTCAAAACCATCATCAACACGTCCACACTCACCTTGATGATGGAACATGCGAGAACGACAGCGTCATCCCTCGCCGGCGTTACGAACACCCGATGGTTTTCACACACAGGCCCACGCTCCGCCTCGAAACTAGCCACCAGGTTACGAAGCTCCGGGGCGACCGACGCAAGGCTGTCGAAAATATTCTCGATATCCCCACCCTTTACCAGAGGCATGAGCAGCTGCGCGGCAAGAGGGTTCATCATGTCAACGCGGCCTGATTTGTCGCTGCGGACAATCCCGACCGGCGATAGATACATGAACGAGAGCAACGCCTCGTACTCGGACTCCAGGTCATTCTTGTCCGCGTTCAGCGCGCTCAATTTGTCGCTCTCCGTTCAATCAGGACAAACCGCGTCGCGCAGCCCGGCGCCTTCAGCAGTCTCAGCCGCACCGGAGTCGGGCGCATACGCAAGGTCAAAACGTAGGGAACGACGTCGTCGAGCTCGTCCTCGTCATCGAAGCGTTGCGCGACCATGAAGTTGTTCATGCACGGCGCAACCTCTTCAAAAAAATGCTTCCCCAGAACTCGCTGCGGACTCAATCCCGCGTTTCTCGACTCGGTGGCGTTGTACAGCGTGACAATCGCATCCGATGTGAATCCAATAACCCCAAACGGCAATACATCCAACCGCTCGGCATCCAATCCAGCCAGTTCTGTTATCCGCGCAGCTTCAAATTCATTGTTCATGTTTTCCCCTGCCTGGCCTTAGTCCACCAAGTCCAATTTGTCCGACCATTTGGCCAATCATCACGTAGCGCCGGCCACCCAACCATACCGGCAAGCTGGAATAGCAGGATGCAATCCCACATGACATGTTATCGACCGGCAAAAATAAAACTTTAGCGTTGACGCTCGATAGTTGGTCCAAAAACCACAAGTGAACTATGAGCTTAGATGCCTGGACATGGCGGCGGATGCCGCGCCAGTGGCCTCAATCCACTCGCACGCGAATCGGTGCGCTTCGAGCGGATTGCTGCCTTGGTGGACTCTTCTCCGAAAAGCTGGAGCCTGGAACGCGAATAAAGTTGACGTGCCACCAGCGCAGGAGCAATCGAAATGTGGCTGGCACGTGGCGGCGCCAGTAAGCGGTGCGCCGCTTCTCTAGTACCGACCGAGCGACCGCCGAAGGTGGTCTCTTCCAGGTCGTCAAGTCCGAACCGGTTGGCGTCCGCGTCGCAATCACCGCCGACAGTGAAATGGATGTGCGCGGAAACGCAATGCACCTCTGTATCGTATGCGCTGGCGCGACAGGAAAAGTGCAAGACGCTGACGTCGAGCACACCCTCGGCGCGTAGGGAATGGCACACGTGGTCGACAAGACCGCAGTCGTCGCCCAGCTACAAGCGTTCTTCGACTGGCTGCAACAGCGCTGGCCGGGCAGCACGATTCGCGTCGAAGCCAACCGCCCTGACGGAACACGACTGAGAGGCCGTATCGATATGCTGCTGGATACCCCCGAAGGATGGATCCTCATAGACCACGAGTCGAATCCTGGCGGCACAAGTCAAATGACGCGCTCGCTCAAGGGCGCGGCCCACCGTTATCGGCCTATGCTTGGACCGTTGAGGAATGTACGGGCAAAGGGGGCTAAGGAGCGTTGACTCTACTTGCCGATTTCTGGTCGTGCCCTGCAGCATTCATCCTCGGACTAACGGTATTACCTCGTCGATACCCGGATTCAATTGTGGACGAGGGCATCGAAGACGGAGCCGAATACCCGACTAGACAAATCAGGTGCGCGGAGCAACCCGCCCCGCCACACCCGGGCGGCGCCGGCTTAAGCCCTACCAAGGGTACCCGCCGCAACAGCGAGTACCTGGACGCTCACTTTAATAAAGCCTTCGCAAGTCATCCGCTGGCTTGTGCGTCGTCGCGACTATGCCGCGACAGCTTCTCCATGGCATGAGCTTTCTTTGCCTGCCAGGTTTTTAGCAGATGTTTCTTGGCCGTAAGAAAAGCTGCCCCGCTTTTACGCACAACACGCTGAAATTTCAATACTACATCTCTGTCCCGTTGAGACATCGTCTTCTCCTTAAAAAACAGTAAGAAAACGGACCTTAATCCTCCGGCTCAATTGCGATACGAACAAGGTCGGGGAGGGCATCCGGCAAGGGACGGTCTGAAGCCCCGCGCCTGCCAAACTCGGAGTGGAATCTAGCAAAATGACTCCATAAGTCAATATGAAAAATCTTATATCGACGCTAGCCGGTATTTCAATCCGGAATAAAAGCTGAAGTCAAATACGCGGCACTCACTGTATCGGTGGTACCGCCCCCCAGCTTCTCCGCCAGCATCCGTTCGTACACTCCGAAGTGCAGGTCGACCTCCTCTTGCGTGACGGCGTGGACAAAGATGTTGACCTGTTCCGGCAACAACCCCATCACCGTGGCAATGGCGCTTTCGAGTTGAGGTCCGCAAAGCCGGTCTTCCGCCAGGGTCGTTCCGACGCTGATGTCATACGCCTTTTCATGTCGAAATACGATTTCGACAATGCGCGCTCTGGCGCTCATGTTGTTGTCGACAGCAAGTCTCGCCAGTTCCGCGACCTGCTGCATTACGTCGGTCGGAAAACCTTTTGTGGAGCGCAGCTTGATGCGGTGTCTGCCAAGCGTTCTCCATTCTGTATCGAATTCCATAGTCGTCTCCCAGTGAACACCGGTGCGCGAACAATATGGGCTCCGGGCGCATTTTCAAGGCCAAAAAATTCGTTCGCCGCCTCTTGAAAACGGCTGGGAGCATCCTAGATTGGTGACAGCGCAGGTGGTCCCGCAGACGCACGTCAGCGGGCGCTGCGTGTTTCAATCTTGATTATCCACGGCATGGGACAACCGGACTGAAGCGCGAGAGTTGGTTCGCTCCCTTGCCTCCAAAGGAGAAAGCGAACATGGGTGACCTTTACTCTGGAACCGACCTTTTCACTGAACTGGACCGGCTGCAACGCCAGATGTCCAGCCTGTTCGGCGGCTTGCCGTCCAGCCTTCGTTCAAGCCGTTTCGGGACCTTTCCACCTATCAATATCGGCGCGACCGACGACACGATAGAAATCGTCGCGTTCGCGCCCGGTGTCGAACCGTCCAAACTCGATATTTCCGTCGATAAAGGGCTGCTGACAATCGCCGGCGAACGCGC
Source organism: Paraburkholderia sp. (assembly GCF_035501035.1). Taxonomy (GTDB): domain Bacteria; phylum Pseudomonadota; class Gammaproteobacteria; order Burkholderiales; family Burkholderiaceae; genus Paraburkholderia. The sequence goes on along the minus strand of NZ_DATJWR010000368.1, from coordinate 3,965 downwards.
GACGCAGCAAGCAATGTTGCCTGAGGGCACGCGGCAGTATGCCCAGGAGCGATTCAGCGGTGCTTTCCGGCGGGTCATCGAACTGCCTCAGCAAGCCGACCCTGACAAGGTGCAGGCACGCTATGTCGACGGTTGCCTGCTAATTTCGGTGGGCAAACGTGAAGCGTCCAAACCCCGTGCTATTACGGTTCAGTAATGAGGTGACGTGATGAGTGAGAATACGCAAATCGCACAGAGCAACCAAGGTACCAGCACGCGCGCGGAACCGGACGACGCCCGCCGTCGCGTCACGCTGTCACCTGCTGTCGACATCGTCGAAGATAGCCATGCTGTCACGCTTTGGGCTGACCTCCCGGGTGTCTCGAAGGAGAAGCTGGACGTGAGAGTCCACGATGGCAGCCTGACCATCGAGGCTGAATCTGTGGTGCCAGTCCCGTCAACCCTTCAGTTGTCGCACGCTGAAGTTCGCGTGCCTTATTTTTCGCGCCAGTTCAACGTCAGCGAAGACTTCGATACGTCGCGGATTGAAGCAGCGCTGAAAGACGGTGTTCTGAAGCTGACAATACCGCGACGCGACGAGGCGAAGCCACGGCGCATCGCGATTAAAGTCGGCTGAGCCCATCGACTATCAGGAGCATTGCCGCTGCAAAGCGGGTATGTTTAGGCGCTACAGTCGGGTCGATACGTTCGCTCGACTGTAGCGAATTTCTAAAGGAGTACGAATTTTTTCGATTTTAAGCTAGACTGCATCAACATGGCGCGGACGCGGGCATACCGACGGCGGCGCGCTGCACGGCTATCTGCCCGAGACGGCCTGCAGGCGGCTTCAGGACAGTTTGGCCAGCAGCTTGATGAAGTTGCGCTTCGCGCGATACGCCGCCCGAATCTCCTCCAGTTCGCGGGTGAACGCCGCACGTTCATCCAGCCTCGCCCGCAGCATGCCGATGGCCCGCACGATTTCGAACGCCTCGTCATATCGCGCGTTGCGCGTACCGCCCTCGGCAGCGACCGGCACCTGTGCGGCGTGAGGTCCGGAAAGCCTCTGGTGCAGCATGTCGACCAGCGACATCAGGCCATCGCCGTATGCGCCAGCCTCCCGCCAGTCCAGTGGCCGGGACATGCGTGTCGCCTGCCTGACGGCGGCCTTCATGCCGGGCAAATCGGATGCCCCGCGGCACGCGCGGCGAACAGCAGCTTGTCGCGCAACGACAGGTCGCGTTCGATGGCTTCGAGCAACCATTACTGAAGCGCATCCTTGTCGAGCTTCGCTACGTATTCGCGAATCACTTCCTCGTAGGTCTTCCTCTTCTTGCGCGACTTCCCGGGAGCCGACTCTCCGGCATGGAACACCTCTTCACCGGAATTCTCGAGCCAGGAGAGCGCAACAGCGACGGCATGCTTGCGGAAAACTCCATCGTCCCCTACAGGACAGTTGCAGTCGTACGCGAGTTCGCCATCGTCATCGACGGCGAGTTCAACCCGGTAACGATGCGTGCCGCGTACGCTGGCGTGAACAGCGCCGTCGCGCTTCTCCAGGCGGGAGACGGCGCCATCGTGGAAAGAGGCCTTGCCGCCCCCGAAGGTCTTCGTGTCGGCCAGCGACTGGACTTCGGCAAGAGTGAGAACCTCGGGGAGCTTTGCAGACGGGGACATCGGGTGACAGGTGAAAAAAGGAGAATGCCGCGACGGGCGGCGAACAGTCACGACGATACCTAGGGAGCGCTGCAGTCGTACACGGCACGGCAAGCTGCTGGGAAACGCACTGCCCGCGCAGCAGGCGACGAGCAACAGTAAGGAGCAGCACGGCCCGCTCCGCTATCGAATCCGACTGAACCGCAGCAGCTCTGGGAAGCACGCTCCGCAGCACCGAAATCCCCAAACAGCTTTGCTTACCAGGAAAGGTGTGAGATGCGCTCCAGCCGAAGAGAACGCCCTCGAACCCGAACTCTACTGCTCTCACCGGACGTCACGCTCGCCAACATCACTCTCCCCTGGTAAGCAGCTGCGCAGCGGCATGTAGGCGGATGCACGCTTGAGAGATGCACCGGTTATTCCCAGATAATCTCTTTACGCGAGAAGCGAAAAACGGAATAACCAGATGTGTTCGCCCAAGAAAATCAAAACCCAATCCTAAAGCAAACAGTCTGGGTGTTGCACTTCAGATTTGAGAACGCGATTCGCACTTGAGGCGGCTGTGGACATGAGTGGTTCAAATTGACCTCAAAATGCATCGTAACCATGGACATTCGCCTCAAGTAGATTTCCCCTTAAAATTCAGTGAATTACAGGACGTCCATGCCGCAGATGCTCGCGGGTGCCTGTTGCGCCATTTAGTCCCAAAGCACTCAACCGCCACGGAGACCAGAAGCTATTACCTAGTCGCCCCGCGTGCACAACTCTGCTGCCCACACCACAAGGGTGTGGACAGCCGCCCTGAGGGCGGTACCAGAGTTGCACACACTCGAACGCCTGACGCGCCGGCTTCGCCGGCTTGCCTAAATTTGATTTTGAAGGTATGAATGCGTGGCCGCTGCGCTCCACACGCCGCGCCGCCGGGCGGAAGTAAGCCGGGTGGCTAGGCGTGGTAGACCGAGACACTTGCTCGCGAGGACTGGGGCTGCCGTCGAGGCCCAAATTGACAACTTCTCACCAAAAAATTCGCATTCTGGGAAACGCCGCCGAAGCCCGCCGTAAAACGCCGGTGCATGCCCTCGATCATGCGCGCCAGTGCGATCGCCACATTGCGCTCGGTCTGCAGGTACACCTTGACGAGCCCCTTCGGCGTCTCGCGCAGAAAGCCCGTTTTCTGTTCGACGATCATCACGCGCCCGGACGGGCTGACAATCACGAAATCGGCTTCGCCGAACACCGAGAATCCCTGATTGAGGCGGGTCCAGTGCACGCCGTGATAAACGGTGTAATCGGCGGACAACGCGCTTTCCAGCAACGCGAGGGTTTCGCGTTCGCGCACGGCGGCGCCGGTGGCGGCGAGATTTTTCCAGTCGTCGGGGACAATGCGGGCCATGCGGTGCCTCGTCATGTTCGGAGTGCGCTCATTGTATGCAACGCACCTGGTTTTCCGGCAGGCACCCTGTCCGATGCGTCGCCACGCGCAGACGAGCGGGTCATCACGCGCCGCATCGTGTATCGTTACCGGTTGAACGCCGCACTGGCGTGCGGCTTGCCAACCATGAAAGAGGATTTGCCGGATGATTACGATCTGGGGACGCACCAACTCGGTCAATGTCCAAAAAGTGTTGTGGTGTTGCGACGAACTGGTGCTGCCGTACGAGCGCATCGATGCGGGCATGCAGTTTGGCCGCAACAACGAGCCGCAATATCTGGCGATGAATCCCACCGGCCGCATCCCGACGCTGGTCGACGGCGATTTCGTGCTGTGGGAATCGAATTCGATCCTGCGTTATCTGGTGATGCAGTACGGACCATCGAGCCCGCTCTATCCGAACGAGCCGAAGCAGCGCGCGAGCATCGACCGCTGGCTGGACTGGTCGCTGTCCACGCTGCAGCCTGCCGAGCGCCCGGTGTTCTGGGCCCTCGTGCGCACGCCCGCCGCCGGGCGCGATGAGGCGAAGCTCGCCGCCGACCTCGAGGCCGTGGCCCTGCTATGGAAGCTGGTCGACACCCATTTGCAAGGCCGTTTCTTCCTCGAAGGCGAAAAGTGCACGCTGGCCGACGTCGTGATCGGCGCGTATGCGAAGCGCTGGTTCGGCCTCGACGGAATCGAGCGGCCGTCGCTGCCGAATCTCGAACGCTGGTACTCGCGCCTCGCGACCCGCGCGGGCTTCAAGAAGTACGTCGACTTCCCGCTGACCTGAACCCGCGCCAACACTCCATATGACGATTACGCTTTACGCATGGGGCACGCCGAACGGCCGCAAGGTCAGCGTCGCCCTCGAAGAAATGGAACTGCCGTACACGGTCGTTCCAGTCAACATCGGCAACGG
>NZ_DATJWR010000367.1:0-9757 GCF_035501035.1 Paraburkholderia sp. | reverse complement strand
GTTCAGCGGCACGAGCGCGCCGATCAGGCCGAAGAAGATGCCGACGAGCCAGGTCGTGAGGAACGGCGTGGAGAAGCGCGGATGCAGCTTCGAGAGCTTTGGCGGCAGGAGGCCGTCGCGCGACATCGCGTAGATGATGCGAGTCTGGCCGTAGCTCATCACGAGGATCACGGTGAGCATGCCGAGCACGGCGCCTAGATCGATGAAGCCGGCGGCCCACTGCTGGCCCGCCACCTGGAGCGCGAACGAGACCGGGTGGGCGACGTGCGCGAATTGCTGCGAAGGCACGATGCCGGTCACGACCGCCGCCACGGCGACGTAGAGCACCGCGCACACGGCGAGCGACGCGATGATGCCGACGGGCAGGTCGCGCTTGGGGTCCTTCACTTCCTCGGCGGCGGAGGAGACCGAATCGAAGCCGATGAACGCGAAGAACATCACGGCTGCCGCGCCGAACACGCCGTTCCAGCCGTTGGGCATGAACGGATGCCAGTTCGTGGGCGTGACGTGGAACGCGCCCACGGCGATCACGAGCAGCACGACGGTCACCTTGATGGCCACCATGATGTTGTTGATGCGCGTGGACTCGCGCACGCCCACGGAGAGCAGCGCGGTGATCGCCATCATCACGAGGAAGGCGGGCAGATTGAAGAGCGTATGCACGCCGGGCAGCGCGCCGGGCGCGGCGGTGAGCGCCGCCGGCAGCGAGACGCCGAAGCCCGCGAGCAACGACTGCAGATAGCCCGACCAGCCCACCGAGACGGCCGAGGTGGCGAGCCCGTACTCGAGCATCAGGTCCCAGCCGATCACCCAGGCGGCCAGCTCGCCGAGCGTCGCGTACGAGTAGGTGTAGATGGAGCCCGCCACGGGAATGGTCGAGGCGAACTCGGCATAGGCGAGCGCGGCGAAGCAGCAGGCCACGGCGGCGATCAGGAACGCGATCATGAGCGCCGGGCCGGCCTGCACGGCGCCCGTGCCGGTCAGCACGAAGATACCGGTGCCGATGATCGCGCCGATGCCGAGAAAGGTGAGGTCGAGCGCGCCGAGCGCCTTCTTCAGGCCGGCGCCCTGGGCGCTTGCCTTCAACATGTGCTCGACGTTCTTCTTGCGAAATAGGGACATTTGGCGGGGAACTCCACGTAAAACGCGCGAAGGCGACGAGTGGGCACAGATGCGTGGCCGTCCTCGGCCTCGCGTGCCGGATGTCGGGGAAACCCTAAATTTTAGCGGATGCCGTGTAGGAGGTTGGTGCAGATGGGTCAGAAATGCACGCACAGCGCGTACGATTTAGCCGCGAACGATGCCGCGTGAGCGCGATCCTTGCCAGGACTCGCGCAATCGGCGAAATTCATTTTCAGATCAACGATTTATGGCGAGAAGACCGCCTGGATGCCGCAGCGGCGATTGCAGGGGCGATTGCCGGGGCGGCAGGCAGTTGCCGGCCCCGCGCGGGAGTCAGGCGTTGACGGTAGGCGAGAGATCGACGAGCCGGTTGCTCATCACATAGAAGGTGAGTTCGGCGTTGTTGCTGAGCTTCATCTTTTCGAGCAGGCGCGTGCGGTAGACGCTCACCGTCTTCACCGAAAGCGAGAGCGCATGCGCGATGTCGGTGAGGCGCTTGCCCGAGGCGAGCATGCACAGGGTCTGGTATTCGCGGTCCGAGAGCTTCTCGTGCGGCAACTGCTCGCCGTCCACGAGCACGTAGTCCGCGAGCGCTTCGGCCATTGCCGGGCTCACGTACTTGCGGCCGGCGGCGACCTGCTGGATCGCGGCGATCATCTGCGCGGTGTCCACCGTCTTCGAAAGATAGCCCGCCGCGCCCGCCTTCAGCGCGCGCACCGCGTATTGATCCTCGCGATACATCGAGAACATCAGCACCGGCAAGCGCGGCGCCTTCTTCTTCGCGCGCTTGAGCACCTCGACGCCGTTCATGTCCGGCAGCGAGATGTCGAGCAGGACGACGTCGCAGACGTGCTTCGCGATGGCGGCGAGCGCCTCGGCGCCGGTCTGCGCTTCGAGCACTTCGCTCGCGATGCCGCGATCGAGCAACAACTGGCGGACGCCCTGGCGCACGACGGCATGGTCATCGACGAGCAGGATGCGATGGGTCATGGATGAGCGCGTTCTTTCAGATGAGGGGAGAGGCGGGATTGGGGGCGGCGAGCAGCGCGTCCCAGGCGAAGCGGGCGCGCACCGTCGTGCCGTTTCGTGTTGCCGGCTGCGTTGGTGAGCCCGCGTCGCGGAGCGCGCACGCGATGCCGCCCTTGACGGCGCGCAGCGACCCGCCGAAGGCCGCGCAACGCTCGCGCATGCCGGCGAGGCCGTAGTGACCTTGGTGAGCCTGGTGACCTGGGTGGCCGCCTCGCTTGCCGCCCGCGCCGTGATCGAGGGCGCGGCGCGCGAAGCCCTCGGTGCGTGCGGTGCGCGCGAAGCCGATACCGTCGTCGGCGACGGTGAGCGTCAGGTGGCGCGCCGTGCTTTCGAGCCGCACTTCGGCGCGCGTCGCCTGCGCATGGCGCGCCACGTTGGCGAGCGCCTCCTGGGCGACGCGGAACACCGCGAGCGCGGCGTCCGCGGGCAGGCGCGCGAGGCGCGCGTCGTCGCTCGTGCTCGCTACTCGCGCGGCGAGCCCGGTGCGCGCCGCGAAGCCGCGCACCCAGGCCGCGAGCGCGGGCGCGAGACCGGCGTCGAGTTGCGGCGCGTGCAGGCCGTCGAGCACATGGCGCATCGCGCCGGTGGCGGCTTCGAGCGAGCGCGCGACGAGCGCGAGCGCCTCGGCGCACTGCGGCGGCGCGTTGGTGGGCAGCCAGGTATGGACGTTGGCGAGCGCGAAGCGCGTGGCCGCGAGCTCGGCGCCGACGCTGTCGTGCAGTTCGCGCGCGAGCCGGTGGCGCGCGGCTTCGTCGGCGTGAATGGAGGGGGCGGCGCTCCACCGCGTCGCGGAGTTGGCGAGCGGGCTCGCGCGCCGCGCTTTGCCGCGAATGGGCTCGGCCGCCGCCATTTGCCGCTGCATCAGCGCGAGACTCTCGAGGGCGGCCAGCGTAGCCGCTTCGCCTGCGGCAGAGGACTGAGCGAGGAGGGCGAGGCCGTCGGCAGCATGAGCAGCGTGCGGAGCATCGCCGCCTGGCGTGCGCGCGTTCTCCGCGCCGTATCCCGCCGTGTCCATTGCATCAATCTCCCGTTCAGGTACCGGTTCCCGTTGTCAGCACGCCGCCGACATCTAATCTTCCCGGCGTGGCGGATAACAGCACGGCGCAGCGTAACTAGATTTACAGCCGGTAACAACTTGGCTCTGGCCCTAACGGTGTTCCGGTGTATCTGATATTGCGCTGCGATAATATCTTAAAAAAAGAAAAACTTCATGCTGGACAAGGCTTAGCGGCAAGACCTCAGGTGCAGCATGAAGTGTTGCTGCTTTGTCATGTAGGAAAAATACCGACAGATAAAGGTATCGAAATTTTGTGACAACTGTAACGGCGCTCGGTTTAAAAAAAGGAGGGCGAAACGCGGCGCATAGGCGAAAAAAAACCGGAGCGCGAGGCTCCGGTTCTGCGTTTCGAGGGTAAGGCGGCGCCGCTTAGCCGACGAATGCCTTTTCCACCACGTAGTGGCCCGGCTCGTTGTTGCTGCCTTCCTTGAGGCCAGCTTGCTCGAGCAGCTCGACGGTGTCGCGCAACATGTGCGTGCTGCCGCAGAGCATGATGCGGTCGCGCTCGGGCGAGAACGGCGGGAGGTCGAGGTCTTCGAAGAGCTTCTTCGTTTCGATGAGCTCGGTGATGCGGCCGCGGTTTTCGAAGGTCTCGCGCGTAACGGTCGGGTAGTAGACGAGCTTCTCGCGGACGATTTCGCCGAGGTACTCGTGCTCGCGCAGTTCTTCGGTGATGAATTCCTTGTAGGCGAGCTCATCGACGAAACGGCAGGTGTGCGTGAGCACGATCCTCTCGTAGCGGTCGTAGATGTCCGGATCCTTGATGATCGACATGAACGGCGCGAGACCCGTGCCGGTCGAGAGCAGCCACAGCACCTTGCCGGGCAGCAGGTTGTCGGCCACGAGCGTGCCGACGGGCTTCTTGCCGATCAGAACCTTGTCGCCGATCTTCAGATGCTGCAGGCGCGAGGTGAGGGGGCCGTCCGGCACCTTGATGCTGAGAAACTCGAGATGCTCTTCGTAGTTCGCGCTCGCGAGCGAGTAGGCGCGCATCAGCGGCTTGCCTTCCACTTCGAGGCCGACCATCGTGAACTGGCCGTTATCAAATCGCAGGGCCTGATCGCGCGTGCAGGTGAAGCTGAAAAGCGTGTCGGTCCAGTGATGGACGCTCAGAACGGTTTCTTCGGTGAATTTGCTCATGGTTCCTGATGTGCGAAACAAGGGCCGCCAGACTGCGGCGGTCCTGCCGGCCTGCTGTCCAGTACAGCGCGGCTTGACGAACGGCTCGGGGGCGGGATCGCACGCCTCGCGTGCGCCACTCCCCGGTTTGCCAGTCTGCCCCGATATGAACGAAGTGCGAACGAGGCGCAATCCGGCATTTTACCGTGTCGCGTCGCCTGAGTCCGCGAGGCGCCGCAAGGGAAGGTGGCTCGCTGCGGCGGTGTGCTGGCACCCGCACGCGTGGCGGGGGTTGCTGCCGACGGCCAGGGGTCGCGGCGGGTAAGCCTCGGCCTTGCGGGCCGGATCGGACCTGGCCAGGACCCGCGAGAGCGGGTTCTCGTGCCGCATGCCACGCGCGCCCCAAACGATCTGCCAACGCGCGCGTGCGAAATTCCGGCTAGATGATACCGGAAGGTCTGACGGCCCGCAGCATTGACCCTGCTGCCAGGGCAGTTTCGGCGCGTGTTTGCGGGGTCATTCCGAGCCCGGATGCGCGCGAATTCGCGCGATTTGCGCTCATCGGGGCGCGTGTTTGCGCGGCGCTGTGCTGCGGCGTGGGTCTAGCGGTCGGCCGCGAGCTTCACGCCGAGTTCGATCAGCGCGGCGCCGCAGAAAGCATCGATGGGCCGGCGCAGACGCCGGTAGCCGCGCTGGGTGCGATCGTCCGCGAACAGGAACGCGATGCTGCAGTGCCAGCCGAACGACATGGCCGCGACCGTCGCGAGCACGGCGCCGTAGAACCACGTCGGCGGGTGCGAGGGCAGCATCGCGGCGAACACGCTGGTCCAGAACACGCAGCCCTTCGGATTCGTGAGGCAGGTGAAGAGCCCCGCGCGCCAGGTGCGCAAGTAGTCGAGGCGGCCGGCGGGCGGCAGTTCGACGGCTGCCACGGGCGCCGCGGCCGCGGTGTCGCGGCGCGCGCCCGAGCGCACGAGCTTGAAACCGAACCACACGAGGTAGAGCGCCCCCGCAATGCGCACGCCGTTGTACACCCAGTCGATCTGCTGCAGCACGGTGGCGAAGCCGAGCATGGCCAGCGCGGCCCACAGCGTGGACCCGACGCCCACACCGAACGCCGACGCCACGCCCAGCGTGCGCCTTCCGGCGAGCGAAAGCTGGGTGACCATGAAGAAGTTCGGACCGGGACTGATGAGGGCGAGCGAATAGACCGCGGCGATCTGGATCAGCGTGGTGACGTAATGCATGGGGAAGTCTGACGGAGGGCGAAAGAGAACGCGCCATCTTAACGTGTTGCGCAGGGTGGCCGCAGCCTTGTTGGGAGTTCGAAACAGTATGAAAGCGCGCCAGCCAGCGCGACGCCGGGCCAGATAGAACCAGATAGAGCCATTTCGGCGCGCTACGGCCGCGGGCTTGCATCCGCCGTAGCGCGCCGCAGTGGCTGGCGGCAGCGGGGGATGCTGCCTTATTCGAGCCGCAGGCGCGCCATGTAAGGCAGGTGATCGGAAAGCCACGCCGTTTCCTGGGCGGGCTGGATCAGTTCGACCGGCTGAAGCCCGCGCACGAACATCTTGTCGAGCGCGAGTGCGGGCGAGAACGCCGGGAACGTGCGAGCGGGCTCGCCGAGCAGCGTGGCGACTTCCTGCAGACCGTGCTCGGCAAAGAGCGGCACCGAATCATTGCGCCAGTCGTTGAAGTCGCCCGCCAGCACGAGCGGCCCTTGCGGCGCCTCCTTCGCGATCCAGTGCGCGATCCAGTTCATCTGCCGTAGCCGCGCGCTGCGCGTGAGCGCGAGGTGCGCGCACAGCAGCGTGACGGACTGGCCGGCCACGTTCGCGCGCGCGACGAGCAGCCCGCGCCGCTCGAAGCGGTGGGCGGAGATGTCCCAGCGCCCGCCGAGATCGAGCGGATGCGGCGAAAGGATCGCATTGCCGTGCCGCCACGAAGGCTTGAACACGTTCGGGCCGAGCGCGATCTGCAGTTCGAGCGCGTGGGCGATTTCGGTGGCCTGGCAGTGCCAGACGTCATCGAGCGGATCGCCAAGCGGCGCGCCGAAGGCCGATGCGAGCACCGGCCGCGGCAGACGGCGCGCCATGGCCTCCTGGAGGAACCAGGCGTCGGCGTGGGTGGACTGGACCCAGCGCCGCATGGCCTGCCAGGCCTCGAAGCCGAGCGGCGAGCGGCCCTTGTGCAGATTCCAGCTCACGGCGACGAAGTCTTTGCTTGGCGCACTGTCGATGAGCGGTTGATCGGGATTTCGCATGCGTTCTTCTAACGGGTTGGTTCACGCATCCATCACTGGGCGGCCGGCGCGGCGAGGCTTGCCCGCACCCGGTACGCGAGCGCGGGATCCTTGTCGACGATCTGCCAGCTCACCCATTCGCCCGCCGGCACGGTGAGCGCCGGATGGCTCGCGTTCACCTGGCGCGGCTGCGGCGGGAGCTTGCAGCCTTCGGGGGTGCGGGGAGCGGTATCGCCTTCAAGCGTTTCCTGGGCGTCGATTGCGAGGATGACCGAGTTTGCGCTCGCCTGCAGCGGCGAAACGGTGATCGTGCGTGACAGGTCGATGCTGCCCGCAGGCTGATCCTTGCAGCCCACGTCGTGTGCGATGACCTTGTGGTGCGTATCGGTGCGCGTCTGGCCGACCGTGGTCGTGCCGTCGAACGAGTCGATCTGCTGGCCGTCGCGCATTACCTGCAGCGTCCACTGGACGGCTTGCTGAGTGGCAGGCGCCATCGCGGGCTGTGCGGCCGGCGGCGCAACGGGTTCCGAAGCGGGTTGTGAAGCGGGGTGTGAGTTGGGTTGTGAGGCGGATCCTGCAACGGGTTGCGAAGCGGCCGGCGAAGCGGGGATGAAAGTCGGTTGCGCCGCGCCTTGCGCCAGCGCGCCTTCGCTCGTTCCCGCCAGGGCGGCGAACAGCGTGACGGCAAGGCAATGTTTCCACGACGACATATTGGCGGCTCCGTGCATGAGCGCCACGCGCAGCGACGGCGTTGGCAACGCTGCGGCGGGGCGGGTACGTTCTGACCATCGATCCTATACCGGGTTCGCAAACGCCGGACCGCAGCGGTTCATTCGACATGGGGACGAAGACGGCGAGCTTCAACCGAGGTGCACTGAGCCATTGGGCATTGAAGTGCAACAACCATAAGTCAAATGGGGTAATTGGCCGGAGATTGTTGTTTTCGTTGCAACGCAGACTTGTTGGTTATCGGCGTGGTTTTTCGATAGCCGGTGTTTACACTGGGTTCCACACGTCCGATGCGTCATTCGGATTCGGCTGGCCGGCATGCCCTGCCATGTTTGTCGGGCATAGCGCCGCTGCCGGCAACCACTCGAAGGAGTCTCGCCATGAACAAGTCAGTCACGCTTGCGACCCTGCTGGTCAGCGCCGCCACTGCCTTCGCCGCCGCGCCTGCGTTTGCGACAGGTTACGCAGCGACGCAGACGCAGCAGGCACCGGCCATTCAGCCGCTTGCGGCGGCAAGCGTCGCAGCGAACAACGCACCCAAGACTCGCGCCGAAGTGAAGGCCGAGCTGGCTCGTGCCCGCGCTGACGGTGAGCTGAGTCTGGACCCGAATTCGCCCGCTTACCCGCAGCAGTACGCGATGGGCGGCTATACCGTCCCGCGCAAGCAGATTACGAGCGGTTTCTTCCACGCGCGCGCGGCGGCGCCACGCAGCGCCGTCGACTGATTCGCCGGCTTTCGGGCGCGGGCTCCATGGCAAAAATGGCTCGCGCGCCGCACGCCTGATCGCTTTCTTTGTTCCCTTGCGCTCCTTCGTGGCGAGACTGTGGCGTGGACGCACCGCCGCGCGGCGTACAATTTTCCTCATGCGGTGGTGCGCGACGCGCATCGCCAGCTCCATGGCAGAGAGGATCGGGGCGCGGCCGGCTTGCCTGCCGGCGCCGTGAAGGCGGGACGCAGGGACATGGATCAAATCGAATGCGCAGTAATCGGCGCGGGCGTGGTTGGGCTCGCCGTGGCGCGCGCGCTTGCCGCGCGCGGGCGCGAGGTGATCGTGCTCGAAGCCGCCGAGGCTATCGGCACCAGCACCAGTTCGCGCAACAGCGAAGTGATCCACGCCGGGCTGTACTACCCGCGCGGCTCGCTCAAGGCGGCGTTGTGCGTGCGCGGGCGCGAGATGCTCTACGAGTACTGCGCGGCGCGCCACGTCGCGCACGCGCGCTGCGGCAAGCTGCTCGTCGCCACGGCGGCGAACCAGATTCCGCAACTCGAGGCGATCGCCGCGCGCGGCAAGGAAAACGGCGTGTTCGACCTCACGCGCATCAGCGGCAGCGAGGCGCTCGCGCTCGAGCCGGCGCTCGAATGCGTCGCGGCGGTCTACTCGCCGCAGACCGGCATCGTCGACAGCCATCAGCTCATGCTCGCGCTGCAGGGCGACGCCGAGCGCGACGGCGCCATGATCGCATTCAAGTCGCCGGTCGAGTCGATCGATGCGCTCGGCAAGGGCTTCGTCGTGAAAACGGGCGGCGACACGCCGATCGACATCCGCGCGGCCTGCGTCGTCAACAGCGCGGGCCTGTATGCGACGAAGCTCGCGAGGCGCATCCGCGGGCTCGACGCGCGCCACGTGCCGCCGTTCTATCTCGCGCGCGGCAATTACTTCAGCGTTTCGGGGCGCGTACCGTTCTCGCGCCTCATTTACCCGATGCCCAACGAGGCGGGGCTCGGCGTGCACCTCACGCTCGACCTGGGCGGCCAGGCGCGCTTTGGCCCCGACGTCGAATGGATCGACGCGATCGATTACGACGTCGATCCCCGCCGCGCCGAGGCCTTCTATGCGCAGATCCGCTGCTACTGGCCCGCGCTGCCCGACGGCGCGCTGCAGCCGGCCTACGCGGGCATCCGCCCGAAGCTCTCCGGGCCCGGCGAGCCCGCCGCTGACTTCATGATCCAGGGCGCGGCCTCGCACGGCGTGCGCGGGCTCGTGAACCTGTTTGGCATCGAGTCACCGGGGCTCACGGCTTCGCTAGCGATCGCCCAGCGCGTGTGCGAGATGGCTTCCATCGACTGAAACGCACCGACCGCGCGTTTTCCCTCCTTCCAGTGAGCCGCATGATGCGGCTCACTTATCTCCGGCATTGCAGCCTCACGCGTGCGTCCTTCGTTGTTAAGCTTCTCCGCGACGCCGCCGCCAGAGCGACGTATAGGCATTGACGCGGCGCACGCGCCGCGCATAACCCAGCGAACGAATCGCCCACAATACCGGAGTGACTCCCATGAAATCGTCCCGCCGCAGCTTTCTGATCACGAGCATCGGTGTCGCATCGACGCTCGCGCTTTCGCGTCAGGCTTTCGCCGACGCCCCCAAGGTTGCCGAATCCGATCCCACCGCCCAGGCGCTCGGCTACAAGCTCGACGCGACCAAGGTCGACAAGGCGAAGTTCGCGAAGTACGTCCCCGG
>NZ_DATJWR010000366.1:0-4142 GCF_035501035.1 Paraburkholderia sp. | reverse complement strand
TTGTAATTGGCCCGCTCGTCGCGGCGCTGTTTATCACATGCTGGAATATCTCAGGCGGTCAGGCGCAAGACGACGTAGAGACCTAAGGAGCTTTGGGCAGCCCGTCATGATGTTGTTGGACTGTAGGGCGCTGGCGACTGGGAGGAGGGCGGTTGACCGCGCGCATTTCAAGCGGTTTGGTGAAAGCTCGTTTGACTTGGAAGTCGTACGTGACCGATTCGGGTTACAACCTGCACATGGACATCCAGCAGCGACTTAATCTTGACCTGATGGAGCGTCTCTCAGACTTTGCCGTCCAGTTTGCGTTTCGGACGCGTATGCTCCACATGCGGTCGGGGGAAGCGTAGCGCCGTTTTAGGCTGATCAGGGAAGTATAGTGCTCGATATCGTTGCGTTGTGTCTTTCGATTACTGCGGTTCTTGCGTACATCAATCATCGTTTCATCGGGTGTAAGCGCCGATTCCAGCACACGGCATGGCGGCATACGGGCAGTTGAGGGGCGAGCCTAACCGCGTCGCAGCGATCGGAATCAAGCGGCGACGTCGGCGTGGATGCGGTGGAAGTCAGGCGGTTTTTGCTTCGGCCTGCTGCTGCCGGGCGTAATTGAATGGAAGCAGATCCGTGACGTCGGCGTCGCGCGCGCGCTGCGGCAACTCGGTGAGCACGTGCAGGAGATAGTCATACGGCTCGACGTCGCAGGCCCGGCACGTCAGTACAAGGCTGTAGATCGTGGCGCTGGCTTTTGCGCCGTCAACCGTGTCGCTGAACAACCAGCTTTTCCTCGACGTGGCAAACGGCCTGACGTCACGTTCGCAGACGTTATTATCGATGGGGGCGCAACCATCGGTGACGTAGCGGCTCAGGTATTCCCACTGGTTTCGCGTATACGCAATCGCCTTGCCCAGCAGGCTCTGGGGCCCGACCTTCGGCGCGAGTGCATCGAGCCACGCCTTGAAGGCTTCGAGCACCGGCGCGCTGTGCTGCTGGCGCAACCGGTACGTGTAATCCGCTCGCGACTGACCATCGGGCAGATCGCCTTTGGCCAGTGCCTCGACCCGATACAGAATCTGGAAGTATTCGAGCGCCTTCGCTACGCGAGCATTCGGCGTCTTCGGTTTGCCGTCGTCTTCGGCCTTTTTCTCCACCGCCTTGTCCGCCTTCACAAACAGCCTGCGCGCGTGAGCCATGCATCCGAAGTGCGTCGCCGTTTTGACCGTGCGCCAGGCGCTGTAGCCGTCGCTCATCAGCATGCCGCCGTAGTCGCCGAGGAAGGCCTTCGGATGCTCCTGCCCGCGCCCCGGCTGGTACTCGAACAGCACCACAGGCTGCTCGCAATTCTGGGCGCTGCGGTATATCCACATATAACTTTTGCTCTGTGCGGACCGGCCGGCTTCCTTGAGTACCTGAAGCGTGGTTTCGTCGCCGTGGATCAATGCCTGGGACAGCAAGACTTTTTTTAGCGCGTCGTACAACCGCGTGTAATGCAGTTCGCTGGGACGAATGACCCAGTGCGCGAGCGTGCCCCGGCTCACCGGAACCTGCCAACGTGCGAACGCCTCCTGCATCCGGTATAACGGCATGCCATCGACGTACTTCGCCGTCGCCACTGTCGCGAGTACCGACGCGTCGGCATGGCTGCCCGGAAGCGGCTGCACCGGCATCGGCGCAACCACCACCGGCGTATGCTCGGCGTGGCGCTCGCAGTGGCGACACGCATACTTCGCGCGCCCGTTCTGGCGGACCGTCCACTTCGTCTCGACGTGCAGCTGTTCGCTAATGTCTTCGCCGATGCGATGCATGGCATTGCCGCAACACGGACAGCCGCGCTGGTCATGCGGCAGGTCGTACTCGATACGCTCACGTGGCAGATGAGCTGGCAATGGCTTGCGCCCGACCTTGCGGCGCTCTGGCGAACCGGCCGGAGGCAGACCGGTATCGGGCAGCGCGGGCTGGACACCCTCGTCGTCTTCGTCGCAGGGCTCACTGCGGGCGAGCTGTTCGGCCTCGTCGAACACGCGATCCTTGCGCTTCTCGCTTTTCGGGGCGAAACGCTCCGCTTCCAGCAGACGGACCTGTTCCTCAAGCTGTTCGATGCGCAGGCCCAGCTTGCCGATGTGCTGGTCCAGTTTGTCGATGTGTTGCGCGTCATCGGCTACGCGCGCTTCGAGGGCGTGGATGTAGCCCTGGATCGCCTTGGGTACGCGCTTGAGATCGGGGGGATTCGTCATGCGCACCAGGATAGCGAAGTGCAGCGCGCCGTGGGTTTACGTCGGAATGTAAAAAGCGCGCCGCCGTTGTCTTCGCACAACGAGCCGACTAGCTGGCATGCAGGTAACGCCGCACGGGGTGGCGGCGAACCGCATCGATATCGATGCCGTCGAGCAACCAGTGAAGCTGCTCGGTCGTCAGCTCGATCACCGCCTGTTGGCGGCGTGGCCACACGAAGTGGTCTTGCTCAAGCCGACGCAGCAGCAGCCAGAACCCCGTGCGCTCGTACAGCAGAAGCTTGATGCGATCGCACTTGCGGTTGCGGAACGCATACACGGCGCGAGCAAGCGGGTCCAGTTGCATCGACTCCTCGACCAAGGCGGCAAGGGTGTTGATGCCGCAACGGAAGTCAACTGGCTCGCGGTGCAGGTAGACCCGAAGGTCGTCAGCCAGGCGCAGCATCAGCGGCCCCTCAACGCGTCGATCATCGCGGTGAGCAGCGCCGTATCCTGTTGCCCACATTCAAGCTCAAGACTGACGCCGTTGGGCAACTGCGCAACCAGGCGCGAAGGCGGCGCTGGATGCTGAGAGGCCGCCATCGCCTCACGTCGCATCGGGGGCGGCAGGACATCGGGCATTGGCAGCGTGTGGAGCGGGTGCGCGGGCCCAACGTCCGCGACTTCCAGCACCGGCACGAATGCCGCTGCATGTGCTGGTGTCGATCGCCGCTTATACCGTGAACCATCCGGCTTACGATCCAGGCTAATCCATTTGTGAAGCTGGTTGGCATTTACGCCAGCCTTCAGCGCAAGCCCCGCCACCGACGCCCCCGGCTTTTGGCAGGCCTCTATGAGCTTGCGCTTGCCTGCGCGGTCGTACCGGTTCTTGCCGTTGGCCGTTTTACCGATTACCCGCAACGGAAGAAAGTCAAAGTCAGTTTGTGTGTCAGTCATAAGTTGCGTCCGCAATGTTGAAGTTGCGGACGCAGCTTGATCCTCTTGACCCGGCCGCGCTAGGCGCGGCAGAAACTACCGCTTACCATCGGGTTGCCGACAGCGATTGGCGTGATGGCGACGGCGCTCGCAGTAAGCCTTTGCGTCGTTGGTCTTGACGCAGTAGATATCGCACACACGCCTCGGCTGTTTGCGCGCTCACTGGTTGGCGAGGTCGACTTCAGCGACCTGTTGCTCCAGGGCATACTGTCTCTGCTCCTGTTTGCAGGAGCCCTGAAGGTGGACCTGTCGCTGCTGCGGCAGTACCGGTTCCATGTGGTCACGCTTGCATTTGTCAGTACCTCGTTGTCCACACTCATCGTGGGTGTGGCCCTATGGTGTGTGTCGTCGATGCTCCACTTGGCGCTCACCCTGCCTTTCTGCCTTCTGTTCGGCGCGCTGATTTCTCCCACTGACCCGGTAGCGGTTATGGGGCTGGTGCGAGTATCCGGTTCACCGCCTGAACTTGAAACGGTCATCGCAGGAGAGTCACTCTTCAATGACGGCGTCGGCATCGTGCTGTTTTCACTGCTAGGTTCTGTCGCTAGCACGGGACACGCGCCGTCGGTGTCGCGCGCGTTGCTCGAACTGCTGCGAGAGGCCGGGGGCGGAGTGGCATTCGGTGCAGCGCTTGGCTACATCCTTTACCGGCTGCTGAAATCCGTCGACCAGTATCAGGTCGAAATTTTGCTCATGCTCGGGGGGGGTGATAGGCGGGTATGCTGCGGCCATCCACCTTCACGTTTCCGCACCGCTTGCCATGGTGATGGCGGGCGTGCTAACAGGTAACCGCGCTCGGATTGTCGCGATGTCAGAAACGACACGACATTACGCCGACATGTTCTGGGAGCTGATAGACGAGATCCTTAATGCGTTACTTTTCGTATTGATTGGGCTTGAGGTGCTGCTGATTCCTTTTCCAGGGCCCGTGATCGTGGCTGG
>NZ_DATJWR010000365.1:0-2766 GCF_035501035.1 Paraburkholderia sp. | reverse complement strand
AAACTGAAAAAGCAGTTTAACTCGGTGAAATACGCCGAGTATCCATGGCTCAAGGAGATCCACCGCGACGCCCACGCGGATGCGTTCGCGCGCCTGGGCAAGGCGTGGAACCAGTTCTTTAGCGATCTGAAAAACGGCAAGCAGGCCCATCCGCCAGTATTCAAGCGCAAGGGCCGTTGTGCCGACTCATTCTACGTCGCCAACGACAAACTGAGGCTCGGTGAACACGAGGTCAGGTTGCCGCTGATCGGCTCGGTGATGCTTAAAGAATCGCCCCGGTTTGGTGGCAAGATCCTGGGCGTCACGGTAATCCGTGAGGGCCACCGCTGGTTCCTGAGCGTGCAGTTTGACCTCCCGGTATCGATGCTCGCGCCCAAAGCCACGCGGGAGGCTATCGGTGTCGACCTGAACCTTGCGGAAATCGTGTGCTCGGATGGCACGCGGTACGCAACCCCGAGGCCACTCAAGGCCATCGCGCGCCGGATCACGATCCGCAGCCGCAGGGTGTCGCGCAAGGTCGAAGTTGCCAAGGCGGCGCTCGGGCTGAAAGGCAAAGCGATCCCGAAGGGAACGCGTTTGCCGCAATCGAACAATCAACGGAAGGCATCGCAAATGCTCTCGGCCACGCATTATCGTACCGGGTGCATTCGCCGTGACTTTCAGCACAAGACCACGA
The DNA here is from genome assembly GCF_035501035.1 of Paraburkholderia sp. Lineage (GTDB taxonomy): Bacteria > Pseudomonadota > Gammaproteobacteria > Burkholderiales > Burkholderiaceae > Paraburkholderia. The sequence goes on along the minus strand of NZ_DATJWR010000365.1, from coordinate 2,090 downwards.
CAGCCATTGCACGCAAAACCCACGCGGCGGTAGTCGAAGACTTGTCTGTCAAAGGCATGACGGCGTCAGCAAGCGGCACCGCTGAGCAACCGGGCAGCTGCGTCCGGCAGAAAGCCGGATTGAATCGCGCGATTCTCGACATCGGCTTCTACGAAATCCGGCGTCAGCTTACATACAAGCTCGCGCGCTTGAATCGAGAGATCCACGTTGCGGATCGCTTCTTTCCGAGCAGCAAGCGATGCAGTTGCTGCGGCAGCATCAACAGTAGCCTCACGCTCAAGGTTAGAACGTGGCGGTGCGCGACATGTGGCACTGTCCACGACCGCGACGACAATGCCGCGGCCAACCTCGAGCAGTGGGCAACCGATTCATCACTACGCGAGGCTTTCGCGAAAGTAACGCCTGTCAGCACTGGTGAAAACCAGGATCACGAGTCTGGGCCTGTAAGGAACTCGGGGCAGGAATCGTCTCTCCGTGAGGTGGGGCAGCGTGCGCAATTACGCACGTTTAGATAAGCAGACTTGAACGCCATGCAGCCGAACGATTCCGCCACCACCACCGGGGCTCGCCTCGTCGTCGATGCGCTCGTCGCCAATGGTGTCGAGCGCGTGTTCTGCGTACCGGGCGAGAGCTATCTCGCAGTGCTCGATTCGTTGTCCGACGAAACCGCGCGCATCGAGACCGTGGTGTGCCGTCACGAAGCGGCCGCGGCGAACATGGCGGAGGCAATCGGCAAGCTCACGGGCAAGCCCGGCATCGCGCTCGTCACGCGAGGGCCGGGCGCCACGCACGCGTCGATCGGCGTGCACACGGCGTTCCAGGACTCCACGCCGATGATCCTGCTGATCGGCCAGGTCGCGCGCGACCAGACGGACCGCGAGGCGTTCCAGGAGATCGACTATCGCCGCATGTTCGGCCAGATGGCGAAGTGGGTCGCGCAAATCGACGATGCGCGCCGCGTGCCGGAGTACATGAGCCACGCGTTCCATGTCGCGATCTCGGGCCGGCCGGGTCCGGTCGTGCTCGCGCTGCCCGAGGACATGCTGAGCGGCGCGATTCCCGCAGCCGAAGCGCAGCCCATCGCCCCAGCCGCGCAGCGTGTGCAGGCCTCGCCTTCCACGGCCCAGATGGCGCGGCTGCGCGAACTGCTCGCGGGCGCGAAGAAGCCGTTAGTGATCGCGGGCGGAAACGGCTGGAACACCCAGGCCTGCGCAGACTTTCAGCGCTTCGTCGAAAACTGGCAATTGCCCGTGGGTCTCGCGTTCCGCTTTCAGGACACGCTCAACAACGACCACCCGAACTACGCGGGCGACGTGGGCCTCGGCGTGAATCCCGCGTTGGCCAAACGCATTCGCGAAGCCGATGTGCTGCTCGCGCTCGGGCCGCGTCTGGGCGAAGCCACGACGGGCGGCTATACGCTCCTGGACATCCCCAAAACGAAACAGACGCTCATTCACGTGCACCAGGGCGCGGAAGAACTGGGGCGCGTGTATGCGGCCGACCTGCCCATCGTCTCCGGTCTCGCGGAAATCGCGGCGTTGCTCGCCGAGCTTCCCGCACCCGCTCAACCTGCGTGGGCCGGGAGCGCCGCGCAGGCGCACGAGGCGTGGCAGGCATGGCGCAAGCCGCTGCCGATGCCCGGCGACGTGCAACTGGGCGAAGTGATGGACCAACTGCGCGAGCGTTTGCCCGACGACGCGATCGTCACGAACGGCGCAGGCAACTACGCGACCTGGCTGCACCGGCACTTCGCGTACCGCCACTTCCGCTCGCAGCTCGCGCCCACGAGCGGCGCGATGGGTTACGGCGTGCCGGCCGCGGTCGCCGCGTCGTTGCTGCAGCCGCACCGCACCGTGATCAACCTGGCAGGCGACGGCGACTTCCTGATGACCGGTCAGGAGCTGGCCACGGCCACCGGCTACGGCGCGAAGAAGCTCATCAGCATCGTGGTGGACAACGGCACCTACGGCACCATCCGCATGCACCAGGAGCGCGAATACCCCGGCCGCGTGAGCGGCAGCGACCTCTTCAACCCCGACTTCGCCGCGCTCGCGCGCGCCTATGGCTGGTTCGCCGAACGCCTGGACAAG
>NZ_DATJWR010000364.1:0-102650 GCF_035501035.1 Paraburkholderia sp. | reverse complement strand
CAAGGTCACGGCAAACGTGGTCGCCGTCGATCAAAAAACAAAAACGGTCACCTTGCAGGGCCCCGAAGGCGGGACCATGGACCTGAAGGTCGACGATCCCGGGCAGCTTGCCAACGTCAAGGTCGGCGATCAGGTCGAGGCAGTGTATACGGAGGCGTTCGCCGTATCCGTGAAGGCAGCACCCCACAAATAGCCGCGCATCGGGCCGTGGTGCGAAAGGCGCAGGCGGGTCGGTTCGAGCGCAGCTTCGAGCGAGGTGAGCCTCGCCTGTGGATGCCATTCGCTTCGGCCTGGATGCTCACGCCTCGGCCACCGTGGAGGTCGCGCGATGAAACGCGGTGCGCTTCTCGTCTGCCACGACTGCGATCTCATGCAGCGGGCCGGCCCATGTCCGCCGCGAGGCACGCTGCGCTGCCTGCGCTGCGGCGCCGAACTGGAGCGCGACCAGCCGGAAAGCCTGCGCCGCGCGCTCGCCTTTGGGCTGGGCGCGCTCGTGCTCTTCGTGATCTCGAACCTGTATCCGATCGTCGGGCTCGCGGTCAACGGCAATATCGTACGCACGACGCTCTGGCATGCCGTCGAAATCCTCTATCTCGACGGCATGTGGCCCATCGCGGCGCTGGTGTTCGCAACGACGATCCTCATGCCGGCCCTGCAGATCGTTTGCCTGCTCGCCCTGCTCGTGCCGCTGGCGTTGAACCGCACACCGCGGCAGGCGCCGCTGCTGTTTCGCATGATGTATGCCGCGCGGCCCTGGGGCATGACCGAGGTGCTGATACTCGGGCTGCTGGTCGCACTCGTGAAGCTGGCCCATATCGCAACCGTCGTGGCAGGCGTCGCGCTGTGGTCGTTCAGCGCGTTGATGCTGGTCTTGGCGGGCGCGAGCGCGGCATTCGACGCCCGGCAGTTCTGGTCGCGCGTGGCGAGCGCGCCGCTGCTGGCGAAGCCGCCCGAAGCGCCCGGAACTGACCGCGCCCGCGCGCGGGGTGCGCTCACGGGCGCGGCATGCGGCATCGCGCATTGCCACGCGTGCGGACTGCTCGCGCGCATGCCAGCGGGCGAGCATGCGGTGGTCTGCCCGCGCTGCGGCAGCGCGCTGCATCTGCGCAAGGTCGCGAGCCTCTCGCGCACGTGGGCGTTTCTCATGGCGGCGATCGCCCTGTATGTGCCGGCAAACGTGCTGCCTGTTATGGACACGAGTTCGCTCTTCGGCACGCAGAAGGACACGATCATGAGCGGCGTCGTGTACCTGTGGGTGTCGGGCTCCTGGCCGCTCGCGCTGCTTGTGTTCATCGCCAGCATCGTCGTGCCCATCGTGAAGATCCTCGGGCTTTCCTATCTGGCGTGGTCGACGCAACGCGGCTCGAAATGGCTGCCCGGGCAGCGCACCCGCATCTACCGGTTGATCGAGCTGATTGGCCGGTGGTCGATGCTCGACATCTACGTGATCACGATGCTGGTTGCGCTGGTGCAGTTCAAGGCACTCGCGACGATCAAGGCGGGACCCGCCGCGATTGCGTTTGGCGCCGTCGTGATCCTCACGATGTTCGCGGCGAATGTGTTCGATCCGCGTCTCATCTGGGACGCCGTGGAGCGCGAAGATGGCTGATCCGGGTAACGAAAAGGGGCTGGAGGCGCTTCCCGAGGCGAAGCCGGTGCAGGGTTCGCGCTGGCGCATGCAGATCGTGTGGCTCGTGCCGATCGTCGCGGTGCTAATAGGTGGGTGGCTGGCGGTGAAGGCGATTCTCGAGGAAGGGCCGACCGTCACGATCAGCTTCAAGACCGGCGACGGCCTCGAAGCCGGCAAGACGAAGATCAAATACAAGGATGTCGACATTGGTGTGGTGAAGTCGGTCACGCTCTCGCACGATCACAAGCGCGTGATCGCGACGGGTGAAATCGTGAAGGACGCGACGAGCATGCTGGTCGAGAACACGCGCTTCTGGGTTGTGCGCCCGCGCATTTCGGGCGGCACCGTTTCGGGGATCGGCACGCTGATCTCGGGCTCCTATGTCGGCATGGACGAAGGGAATTCGAACAAGTCGCGCCGTGACTTCGTGGGCCTCGAAGTGCCGCCCGTGTTCCCGAGCGACGTTCCGGGGCGCGAGTTCGTGCTCACGAGCGTGGACATGGGTTCGCTCGATGTCGGCTCGCCGGTGTTCTTCCGGCGCCTTCAGGTGGGGCAGATCGCGTCGTACGAGATGGACCCGAACGGCAAGGGCGTGACGCTGCACGTGTTCGTGAACGCGCCCTATGATCGCTTCGTGCGCAGCGACACGCGTTTCTGGCACGCGAGCGGACTCGACGTGTCGCTGAGCCCGGACGGCGTGCAGATCAACACGCAATCGGTGGTCTCGCTGCTGATCGGCGGCGTGGCGTTCGAAACGCCCGATAGCGATGGAGGCGGCGTTAGCGACAGCGCAACGACCGCAGCCGATGCCGACACGAAATTCCAGCTCTATGCAACGCATGCCGACTCCTTGAAGGAGCGCGACCGCATTGTCGATACCTATGTCGTGACTTTCTTCGATTCGGTGCGCGGGCTGACCGTGGGGGCGCCAGTCGATTTTCGCGGGGTCGTGGTCGGCGAAGTGAAGCGCATCTACACGCGCTTCGACCCGGCGAAGCGACAGTTCAGCATTCCTGTCGAAATCAACCTGTATCCGGAGCGCTTCACGTCGCGCTATCAGACCCGACGAGAGCCTAGTGGGCGCATCAGCGAAACGCCGCACGAGCTTGCCGATTTTCTGGTGGCCAATGGCTTCCGGTTCCAGCTGCGTTCGGGAAACCCGCTCACGGGGCAGTTATATGTCGCGTTCGATGTCTTCCCGGACGCGCCCAAGGCCAAAATCGACTGGTCGAGAGCGCCGCCCGAACTGCCCACCGTGCCGCGCACGCTGCAGTCGTTGCAGGATTCGCTCACGCGGCTACTCGCGAAGCTCAACTCGATACCGTTCGAACAGATCGGCAAGAGCGCGCAACGCACGCTGCAGAGCGCGAACGACGTGATGGCACGGCTTGGCACCGATGTCGTACCGCAGGCACACGATACGCTTTCAGCCGCGCAATCGGCGCTCGACTCCGCCACCGACGCCTTGCAGCCCGACTCGCAACTGCAGCAGAACACGAGCGACGCCATGCGCGAACTGGCCCGCACCGCGGCATCCGTGCGCATACTTACCGATTATCTCGAGCGTCATCCCGAGGCCGTGATACAGGGTAAGCCGGGAGGCAAGCCATGAGCCGGGGCGCGATTGTGCATACCGTTTGCGCCGCTTCGATTGCGGGCATCCTGGCCATCGCGAGCCTGGTCGGGTGCTCGTCGCCGGCGGCCACGTTCTACGCGCTGCGCGCCGATGACGCGACTGGCGCCACGCCGGGGGACACACGAGGCGACACAACGGCCGCTGCAACGATGGATATCGTTGTCGGACCTGTCACCGTGCCTGAGATGGTCGATCGCCCGCAGATCGTGACGCGCAATCCGGACAACACGATCGAGATGAACGAGTTTGCCCGCTGGGCCGCGCCGTTGAAGTCGGACATTGGGCGCGTCATTGCCGCGGACCTCGCGCAACGGCTCGGCACGGCGCGGGTTTCGACGGTCGATCTGGGCGCGGGCACGCCGCCGGCATGGCGTGTGCGAGTGGACGTCATGCGCTTTGACAGCGTGCCGGGCGACTCGGTGACGATCGAGGCGCAATGGGTCGTGCGGCCGCCCGGTCACCGCGCGAGGGCGCTGGGACACACGGTGGCACACGAACCGGTTGCGAGCCTCGACTACGGCGCACTCGTCAAAGCGCATGACCGCGCGCTAGCCGCCATCAGCGCGGACATTGCCGCCGCCATTCTCGCGGACCACGCACCGGTTGGCGGCGCGACCGATTGAGGACGCAGCGCCCGGCGATCGAGCCGGCGGCAGTGACGGGGCGAGCGTAACGACCGGAACGCGATCCGCTCCCCGCTCGCAGCGCGCAAGCGCTGACGGCGCCGGCGCGGCATCGGCGAGCTACGGCCCGTGCATGGCGTCACGGCGAAGACTTCGACCACCCGGGGCCCGGATCGAAGGAAGTCATGGCTGACGCCTTCGCGGCGCCATCTGGGCCGAGATCGCGCTCGTAGACCTGACCATCGTGACTGACCATGAACGTCTTGATGCCCGTATCGCCGTAGCGCACCGGCCAGGCGACCACGCCGAAGCCGCCGAACAGCTTGTCGCGGACCATGTAGTTATAGGCGCCGCCCGGCGCATGCGGGCCCTGGGAGGTCAGCAACTTGTAGTGGTAACCGTAGTAGCCGGCATTTGCGGCGTTGCGCGCGCCGGCCGTGGCGAACGCGACACCGAGCGGGCTCGGCGCGTCGTCTGGAGCGGTTGGCCAGTACAGCCCGTCCTGCTTGCCCGGAGAACTCGCGAGCTTGCTTGCATAGACGAGCATGTCGCTGCCATCGTGATAGGTCGACGCATATTCGCGTTGCGCGTCGTAAATCGCGAGCATCGTCTGCATCACGGCGAGTTCGTTGCGGCCTATGCGGCGCACGCGCATTTCTTCGATGCCCGCAGGCATATCGAAATGCCATCCTTGAGCGGTCTTGACGAGCGGGATAGGGAAGGTCCAGCCGTCGTCGCCCACGGCGATTACCGCACGATTTGCTTCGTTTTCCTGAATGGCGTGAGAGATCTTCCATTCACTCAGGAACTTTTCCCGAATCTCTGCGCCGACCGGCGGCACTAGCTGGCGGAAGTCGGCGCCGAGCAGGTTTTTCAGTTCGGACTCGTCGTTGTCGGCGACGGCGTCGCCGAACGCGTTCATGGCCGCTTCGGGCGAAGCGAAGTCGGCTTGCCCGGCGGCAGCGGCTGGCAGCGGCGCGAGCGTGGCGAGCGCGATGGCCGCCGCGAGCGCTGCCGATGCGGCCGCATGGAGAAGATATCGCTTTGTCATGGCCATTCTCCCTAGCGCCTGCCGCCGCGAGCGCCGCCGCCGCCGCGCATGCCGCCGCCGCCTTGGCGGTTGAATCCCGACGACTGCATGCTCGAGCGTCCGCGGCTTGCGTCGCGCTGGGTGGCCGCGCCGCTGCCAACGCCCTGGAAGGCGCTGTCGCGGCCGCCCCCCGCGTAGCCGCCGCCTCGTCCAGCGCCGCCTCCGTACCCGCCACCGGCCGTGCTCGCGCGATTGCTGACGCCGGCATTGTTGCCCACGCTCGCGCGATTGCTCACGCCGGCATTGTTGCCCACGCTCGCGCGATTGCCCGCCCCGGCATTGTTGCCCACGTTTGCGCGATTGCCGGCCCCCGCGTTGTTGCCGACGTTTCCACGATTGCCAGCACCGGCGTTATTTCCGATGTCTGCGCGATTACTGACACCCGCGTTGTTGCCCGCGCCCCCGCGGTTGCCGAGACCGCCCTGGTTCCCGCGGTCCGCGCCGCCGAGTCCCTGACCGCCCGCACCACCGCCAGCGCGGTTGCCGTTGCCTGCACGATCGGCAACGCTCGCGCCTCCCTGGCCGGTGCGGCCGCGATAGTCTCGGCGCGCGTCGGCGCCCGGTGCGTTGTTCGCAAACTTCTGCCGTGTGGCGTTGTCGCGGTACGCAACGCCCTGGCGGTGGCTCGCATCGTGCTGCCATCTGCCGCCCTGGACTTTCGTGCTGTCGAAGTTGCGATTGACGTTCCTCGCCTTGTCGACGTCGATGTTGACGTCGCCGCCGCCCCAGTTGCAGTCGCTGAAGATCGCGCCTGCAGCGGCGAGGCCGACCCCCCAGGCGAAACCGGTCATCAACGCGCCGCCGGGATAGTACGCCGGATACGGCGGCCAGTAATACGGCGGGTAAGCCGGGGCGCTCCATGCGCCGTAGACGACCGTAGGGTTGTACGCGGGCACGTAGATCACCTGGGGGTTCGCCGGTTCGATTTTGACGATGGTCTGGCCGCCTTGCGCGGGCGGCGGTTCGACTACGACGTTCTGCTGCTCATTCGACTTGAGGTTGCCCGCTTCCTGCGCGCGCGCACGCAATCGCTGCACCGCTGCAAGCACGTCCTTTTCCTGGGCGAGGAATGCGTCGCCGAGCTTCTGCGTCCAGTCGAGCTTGTCGTTCATCGGCTCGAGCACTTGCGGGAACGCAACGAGCGATTTCACGCTCGTGTCCCACGTCTGGTCCTGTACGGCCTTCACAGCCGCATCGCCTTTCACCTTCGGATGCTCCTTGACCCAGCGTGCCGCGTGCACGATTTCGAGCGGGTAGGTCGAAGCCATCAGCACCTGGGCCAGCACCGAGTCGGGATAGAGCGCAATGGGCGCAACGAGCGCTTCCAGTTCCTCGGGTTTGTATGGGGCGGGCTGTGGCGCATCTTGCGCGTGCACAGCAGGAGCGCCTGCTAACAGCAACGCGAGCACGAGCAGGCAAACTGTGTACGTGCGTTGTTTGATCCATGAAGTCATGGCCGTTCCTTCCATTCGTTCGCTCAGCCTGGCTGCGAGACGGATGGCGACAACGTGAAGGGGCGAGCGCGTGCGAGCGCACTGCATCGTGAGCGCAGCGCCAGCGGCATCCGGATCATTCTAGAGGCCGGCGAGGCGAGAAGGCCCACACGTATAGTCCGACGAGCGCACTTTGCTGGCAATCGGACCAGAGTCCTATTGACATTGGATCGATGGCGGCACGAACCTGCTCGCTCTGTGCGGTTCAATAGGATACCTTCCCGTTTGCACTGTCAATACGCGAGGGTAAACGAGTGGACACGTTCCGATGTCCTGATCAATTCCGCGCGGCCGGTCGAGATGACGTTCTTCCCGCGCATGCAAAGGCAAGTCTGCTCCAGGCGCATCTTGCGGCTCACGCAAAGGACGCCAGAACCCGTGCGCGAACGCAACATGAGGCGGTTCCAGGTTCCCGCCGGGATGGTGCGATTACTGAGGCGCCGTCATTTCAGATGGCTGTTGCGCCAGTCGCGCGGCGTCATGCCAAAGCGTGTGCTGAACCAGTTCGTGAACGAGCCTTGCTGCGCATAGCCCAGCAGCGCGGAGACGCGCCCTATCGGATAGCGCGGGTTGCTCATGTAGCGTACGGCGAGTTCGCCGCGTACTTCCTCGACGAGGCGAGTGAAGCTCGTGTTGGCTAGCCCCAACTGGCGCTGCAGGGTGCGAACGCTCAGACGCAGATGCGCGGCTACCTGCTCGACGCTGGCTTGCTCGAGCGGCAGCAGCAGGTAGATCGCCTTGCGCACTTCGAGCGCGGTGGAATCGGCGCCCGTTACGTTGAGCGAATCGGCGAGGCTCTCGGCATAGCGCACCAGTTCCGGGTCGGCGGCGGGGTTCGGGTAGTCGAGATCGGCGGCCGAGCACACGAGGCCATTGAAGTCACTGCCGAATTCGAGCGGACAGCCAAAGAAGCGCCGGTGAAACGTGAGGCTTGGTGGCCCTTGATGGACGAAATGAACGGCGCGCGGTTTCCAGTGTTCGCCGAGCAGGGCGCTGGCGTGGCGCGCGAGCACACCGACCGCGAGTTCAATGGCCTGATTCGTGGGGATGCCCGGTTCGACGACCAGTTCCTCGCGGATGGTGACGGTCTCGCCCGCGTCCTCGACGAACACCGCGAGCGCCTCGTTCAACAGATGCCGGTATTCGGCGGCTGCGAGTAGCACTTCGCGCAGCGTGCGCTTGTGCGCAAGCAGGACGTTGATCACGCCGACGCCGAACTTCTGCCGGGTCTCGGCCATCTGCAGCGCGAAAGTCGGGCACGATGCCTTTTCGGCCGTGCGTTCCAGCAGCAGGCAGGCGGCGGCGGCCGGGATGCGGTCGTCGGGGTTCGCGAGCGCCGCAGCATCGACCCCGGCCTCCTGCGCAAGCTCGACCGGGTTCACGCCAACTCGCCGCGCCACATCGAAATAGCCGCTCATCGATACCGACCGCAACATCGTCGCCATAGTTGTATCTCCTCATGCCCCAGGCTGGCATTGCTTCGCTTACCGGCCATGCGCCTTTTGCGCGCACCCGGTGTTAACACGGAGTGGCGCGAAAAGCTAAAACGATGGCGCGCAATCAGAAAAGTGTAGCGCACGATTGCCGTATCGTGCATCTCAACGGATCAGCCATGTTCCGAGCGGTATTTCAAGCGACCGGCCGCGTCGCGAAACGTGGGAATACCGTTACCCATATTGGAGAACACGATGCAATTTCTCGACGACTCGCTGCACCCCGAGAACCAGGACAAGGTTGTCATTACGACGGCTCCGTACGGCCCGGAATGGATGCCCGAGGACTTCCCGGAAGACATTCCGTTGACGATGGAAGAGCAGATCCAGAAGGCCGTGGACTGCTACAACGCGGGTGCGACCGTCCTGCACCTGCACGTGCGCGAGCTTGACGGCAAGGGCTCCAAGCGCCTCTCGAAGTTCAACGAGCTGATCGCCGGCGTGCGCGCCGCCGTGCCCGACATGATCATCCAGGTGGGCGGCTCGATCTCTTTCGCGCCGGAAGACGAAGGCGAGGCGGCGAAGTGGCTCTCGGACGACACGCGCCACATGCTCGCCGACCTCGACCCGAAGCCGGACCAGGTGACGGTGGCGATCAACACCACGCAGATGAACATCATGGAGCTGCTCTATCCGGAATACCTGGAAGGCACTTCGCTGTCCAACCCCGCGTTCATGGCCGCCTATAGTGAAATGACGGTTCCGGCGGGTCCGGCGTGGGTCGAGGAGCACCTGCGTCGCCTGCAGGCTTCGGGCATTCAGCCCCACTTCCAGCTCACGGGCATCCACGCGCTCGAAACGCTCGATCGCCTGGTGCGCAAGGGCGTGTACAAGGGGCCGCTCAACCTGACGTGGATTGGCATTGGCGGCGGCTTCGACGGCCCGAACCCGTTCAACTTCTTCAACTTCGTGCATCGTGCGCCCGATGGCTGCACGCTCACCGCCGAGTCGCTGCTGAAGAACGTGCTGCCGTTCAACATGATGGCGATGGCCATGGGCCTGCATCCGCGCTGCGGCATCGAAGACACGATCATCGACCAGCACGGCAACCGCTTCACGTCGGTGCAGCAGATCGAGCAGTGCGTGCGCGTGGCGCACGAGCTGGGACGCGAAATCGCGACCGGCAAGGAAGCGCGCGAGATCTACCGCATCGGTGTGCAGTACGAGACGGTCGACGAGACGCTCGCGGCCAACGGCATGGCGCCGAACCGCGTGGCGGGCGTGAAGAACCTGCCGTTGCGCGCGGCGTAATGGCGAGGAGCCCGGCTCGCGTTCGAGCGAATGCCGGGCTTCGAACCGGGTGTTGGCCAGCAGGCTTGAGAGAGCCGCGAAGGTAACGATAATCGGCCGCGCATGTTCTGGCAGCCAATAGCGCCCGCCAAAGAGCGGGACGCAAAGGAGACGACCCATGCTGACCACGCATGTCGAGCCCGCTGCGGGCGAACTTGCAACAACAGAGACGAATGTGCGCGCCTATGCGTGGGTCGTGTTCGCCTTGACCGTCGGGTTGCTGCTTTCGGACTACATGTCGCGGCAGGTGTTGAATGCCGTGTTTCCGCTGCTCAAGCTCACATGGGGGCTATCGGATACGCGGCTCGGCTCGCTGAGCAGTGTGGTTGCGCTGATGGTCGGCGTGCTCACGTTCCCGCTTTCGGTGCTCGCGGACCGCTGGGGCCGTGTGAAGAGCATCGTCCTGATGGCGGCGATGTGGAGCCTCGCGACGCTCGGCTGCGCGCTCTCGTCGAGCTACGGCCAGATGCTGCTTGCGCGCGCCTTCGTCGGTATCGGCGAGGCTGCCTATGGCAGTGTTGGTATCGCAGTTGTCCTGAGCATTTTTCCGGTGCGGCTGCGCGCCACCATTACCGGCGCCTTCATGGCGGGCGGCGCGTTCGGCTCGGTGCTGGGCATGGCGTTCGGCGGCGCGGTGGCGGCTCATCTCGGCTGGCGCGCGGCGTTTGGCGCGATGGCGGCCATGGGGATCGTGCTGGTCGTGATCTACCGTGTCGTCGTCACCGAAAAGCGGATTGCGCCGCTGCAGCCGGCAAGCCTGAACCGCGACGCGCAAGGCCAAGGTATGTGCCCGAGCTTGCGCACGCTTATGAAAGGGCTGTTCTCCACGCGCTCGGTGCTGTGTGCGTACGTTGGCAGCGGTGTGCACCTGCTGGTCCCGGCCGCCGTGTGGAGCTGGATGCCGAGCTTCCTGAACCGCTACTACGGCATGGCCACCGGCAAGGCCGCCGTGACCGCCGCGTTGTTCGTGCTGGTGACGGGTGTCGGCATGGTGGTGTGCGGGAACCTGGCAGACCGCTACAGCAAGCACGTCGGCGAAAGGAAGTGGAGCATCGCCATCGCGTATTGCCTGCTCTGCTTCACGCTGCTCGCGATCGGCTTGCGCGTGCCTGTGGGCATGGCGCAGCTCGTCTTGATCGGCGCGGGGATGTTCTTCTGCGCGGGCGCGGCAGGTCCCTCGGGCGCGATGGTGGCGAACCTCACGCCGCCGTCGATCCACGCGTCGGCATTCGCCACGCTCACGCTGTCGAACAACCTGCTGGGGCTCGCACCCGCCGCCGTGCTGACGGGCTTCGTGGCCGACCGCATCGGGCTGCTCGGCGCGTTGCAACTGGTGCCGTTCGCACCATTGGTCGCGGCAGGCGTGTTCTTGATCGGCAAGCGCAATTACGCCGTCGATCTCGCTCGCGTGAACACACTGCGCGAAGAAGCGGCGCGGTAAATAACAACAATGATCTGACAATGACTCCGCGTGGCTGGGACGAACCGTCTCGCCACTAACGAAACGAATTAGTAGTTTGAGTAAAGGATAGGAGATTCAACATGGCGAAAGCAGTGCGCTTCCACGAAACCGGCGGTCCCGAGGTCCTGCGCTACGAGAGCGTCGAAGTGGGCGATCCCGGCCCCGGACAGGTCCGTCTGCGCCATGAGGCAGTGGGCCTGAATTTCGCCGACACGTACTTCCGCTCGGGCCTGTACCCGGTGCCGCTGCCTGCGGGCATGGGTGTCGAGGCTGCGGGCGTGGTCGAGGCCATCGGCCCCGAAGTGACCAATGTCGCGGTGGGTGATCGCGTGACCTATACCGGCTTCATCAATACGCTCGGTGCCTACAGCACCGAACGCCTGATTCCGGCGGCGCCGCTCATCAGGCTGCCCGATGCGATCTCGTGTGAAACGGCTGCCGGCATGACGATGCGAGGTCTCACCTCGTCGTACCTGATGCGCCGCATTCATGAATTCAAGGCCGGCGACACGATTCTGCTGCACGCGGCAGCGGGTGGCGTTGGCCTCATCGTGTCGCAATGGGCGAAGCTGCTGGGTCTCACGGTGATCGGCACGGTGTCGAACGAGGCCAAGGGCGAGATCGCCCGCGCGCACGGTTGCGACCAAATCATCTATTACGGCCGCGAAGACGTGGCGAAACGCGTGCGCGAGCTCACGAACGGCGTGGGCGTGAATGTGGTCTTCGACAGCGTCGGCAAGGATACCTTCGAGGCCTCGCTCGATTCGCTCAAGCGGCGCGGCCTGATGGTTTGCGTCGGTACCGCTTCCGGGCCGATCCCGCCGTTCAATCCGCAGATCCTCGCGATGAAGGGTTCGCTGTACCTCACGCGCCCGGCGCTCGCGGACTATATCGCCGACCCCGCCGAGAAGGACGCGCTCGCGAGCGAGCTGTTCGGCCATGTCGCCGCCGGCCGCATCAAGATCGAACTGAATCAGCGCTATGCGCTGGAAGAAGCGGTGCAGGCCCATCGCGACCTCGAGGCGCGCAAGACGACGGGCTCTTCGGTCTTCGTCATTTGAGGAGAGCAGCATGCGAGTCGAACAACTGACCTACGCCATTGGCGCCGAGTTGACCGGCGTGAATCTCGCCGATGCCATTCACGACGACAGCCTCTTCGCCGAGATTCGCGCGGCGCTGCTCCAGCACCGCGTGCTGTTCCTGCGCGACCAGAACATCACGCGCACCGAGCACGTGGAATTTGCGCGGCGTTTTGGCGAGCTCGAAGACCATCCAGTTGCGGGCAGCGACCCCGAGCATCCGGGCCTCGTGCGTATCTACAAGACTCCGGAACAGCCCAACGACCGCTACGAGAACGCGTGGCATGCGGACGCCACGTGGCGCGAGGCGCCACAATTCGGCGCGGTGCTGCGCTGCGTGGAGTGCCCGCCGGTGGGCGGCGACACGATGTGGGCGAACATGGTGCTCGCTTACGAGAGGCTGCCGCAGCACGTCAAGACGCAGATCGCGGACCTGCGCGCGCGCCACAGCATCGAGGCGAGCTTCGGCGCGGCCATGCCGATCGAGAAGCGCCTCGCGCTCAAGGCGCAGTATCCGGATGCGGAGCACCCGGTCGTGCGCACGCACCCGGAAACCGGCGAGAAAGTGCTGTTCGTGAACGCCTTCACGACGCACTTCACGAACTATCACACGCCGGAGCGTGTGCGCTTCGGGCAGGACGCCAATCCGGGTGCGGGCGACCTGCTGCGCTACCTCGTGAGCCAGGCCTACATTCCCGAGTACCAGGTGCGCTGGCGCTGGAAGCCCAACAGCATCGCGATCTGGGACAACCGCAGCACGCAGCACTACGCCGTGATGGACTACCCGCCGTGTCACCGCAAGATGGAGCGCGCCGGCATTATTGGTGACAAGCCGTACTGAGCAGGCAGGAGAGCGGATCAAATGACGTCAAAAGCCACACCGACCATACTGATGGTCCCGGGGTTGCGCGACCATGTTGCGGAGCACTGGCAAACGCTGCTGCAAGCGCGGCTCCCCAAGGCGGCCTCGGTGCCGCCGCTCGAACACGACAAGCTCAGCTGCGCCGCGCGCGTGGCTGCTCTCGACGCCGCGCTCGCGAAGATCGATGGCCCCGTTATCCTCGTCGCGCACAGCGCGGGCGTGATGATCACGGTGCATTGGGCGCGGCGGCATGGCCGCAAGATTCACGGCGCGCTGCTCGCTGCGCCGGCGGACCTTGAAACGCCGTTGCCGCAGGGCTATCCAACCTTCGATGCGCTGGTGCAAAACGGCTGGCTTGCGATTCCGCGCGAGCCGTTGCCTTTCCCGAGCATCGTCGGCGCGAGCCGCAACGATCCCCTTGCGCGCTTCGAGCGCGTGCAGGTCCTGGCGAAGGCTTGGGGCAGTCGCCTCGTCGACCTGGGCGAAGTCGGTCACCTGAATCCCGCCGCGGGTTTCGGCGCATGGCCCATGGCAGAGACGCTGATCGATGAACTTGTCTGATCAAAAGTGGGCCGCGCAGGCGAGCGGGGACGCGGGTGAGCGTTCCGTCCTGAAGATCGAGGCGTTCTTCGATTTCATCTGTCCGTGGTGCCTGATCGGCAAGCGCAATCTGGATTCGGCCATTTCGCGCTTCGCCAGTTCGCGGCCCGACGTGCGCGTGTCGGTGCAGTGGCGCTCGCATCAATTGCTTCCGTGGACGCCGCTCGACGGCATGCCTTATCAGGCGTTCTATCGGGATCGTCTGGGCAGCGCCGAAGCCGTGGCCGCAAGGCGCGCGCAGGTGCAGCGGGCAGGGCAGGATGCGGGTGTGGAGTTCGCCTTCGACCGGATCGAGGTGTTGCCCAATACCGCAGCCGCGCACGACCTCGTGAGCTTGGCGGCGAGCCGCGGCAATGGCGCGCAAGTCGCGGCGTTGATCGATCGCCTGCTGACCGCCTATTTCCTGGAAGGCAAGAACATTGGCGATTGCGAGATTCTGGAGCGTCTTGGCCTCGAATGTGGTCTTGAGCACGAAGGTTTGAAGGCGCATCTGGTCGCAACCAGGCGCCTCGCGGACCCTACCGGCCAGCGCGTGGCGTATGCCGACCCGCAGGTGAGCGGTGTGCCGTATTTCGTGTTCAACGCGGGGTACTCGCTTTCGGGCGTCTATTCGCCCGTGGCGATTGCCAGTGCCATGGCGTTGGCCGTGGCGGGCTAAACGAAGTCGAGGGGAAGGGGAATGGCACGTGAGGTTGCAGTCGCCATGGTCGACGAAATCGCGCCAGGCGAGCGCAAGCTGGCCTTCGTCGATGGCCGCAGCATTGTCCTGTTCAACGTTGCGGGAACGATACACGCGATCGACAACTCTTGCCCCCATAATGGGGCCTCGCTCGCAAACGGCCAGCTGGAAGGGTGCGTGCTGCGCTGCCCGGCACACGGACTGCGCTTTGACCTGCGCACCGGCTGCATGCCTGGAGCGGGCGGGCTGAGCCTCAAGACGTTCCCGGTCCGGACCGTGGACGGCAAGCTGGTCGTGAGGCTGGAAGATCCTGCCGCCAGCCCCGCGTAACGCATCACGCACGGTTCCATGCGCACACGAACATATGTATATTTAGGATAGCAAACAATGCAAGGTCTGATGATGCAGCAACCGCTGCTGGTCTCTTCGCTACTAGTGCACGCGGAACGCCACCATGGCACGCGGGAGATCGTTTCGCGACGCGTGGAAGGCGACGTTCACCGCTATCGCTACCAGGATCTCGCGCAACGCGCGCGACGCATGGCTAATGCGCTCACGAGCCTGGTCGTCGAACCGGGCGAGCGCGTGGGCACGCTGGCGTGGAACGGCTACCGGCACATGGAGCTCTATTTCGCCGTATCGGGCTCTGGCGCCGTGCTCCATACGCTGAATCCGCGGCTGCACGCCGACCAGCTCGTATACATCATCGAGCATGCGAAGGATCGCGTCGTCTTCTTCGACCTCACGTTCTTGCCGCTGATCGAGAGCGTCGCGCCGCGCGTGACGAGCCCGAAGTTTTTCGTCGCGATGACCGATCGCGCGCATATGCCGCGCGACCATGGCCTCGGCTCCAGGCTGCTCTGCTATGAGGATCTGATCGAAGGTCACAGCGCCGAATTCGAGTGGCCGCTGTTCGACGAAAGCAGCGCTTCGTCGCTTTGCTATACGTCCGGCACGACGGGCAACCCCAAGGGCGTGCTCTACAGCCATCGCTCGACATTGCTGCACACCTACGCGGCGGCGTTGCCGGATTCGCTAAATTGCTCCGCGCGTGACGCGATTCTTCCGGTCGTGCCGATGTTCCATGTGAACGCGTGGGGGCTGCCGTATATCGCCTGCATGGTGGGGGCGAAGCTCGTGTTTCCGGGGCCGGCGCTCGACGGCAAGTCGCTCTACCAGCTGATCGAGCAAGAGCAGGTCACGCTCTCGGCCGGCGTGCCGACGGTCTGGCAGGGCCTGCTTGCACACGTCGAATCGGTCGACGGTTCGTTCTCCTCGATGCGGCGCACGATCATTGGTGGCGCGCCGTGCCCGACCGCGATGGCGACGGCGTTCCAGAAGGATCATGAAGTCGACGTGATGCACGCATGGGGCATGACGGAGTTGAGCCCCGTTGGCACGGTCTGCAGTTTCAAGGCGCACCAGGTCGCGCTGCCCGAAGCGCAGCGCTATGCGCTTCAGGCGAAGCAGGGGCGCTCGGTGTTCGGCATCGACATGAAGATCGTCGACGCTATGGGCAAGGAATTGCCGTGGGACGGCAACGCCGCCGGCGACCTGCTCGTGCGCGGCCATTGGGTCACGCGCGAGTACTTCGGCGGCGACCATGCGTCGCCGTTGGACGATGGCTGGTTCCCGACCGGCGACGTCGCGAAGATCGACCCGGACGGCTTCATGCAGATCGTGGATCGCAGCAAGGACGTCATCAAGTCAGGCGGCGAATGGATCAGCTCGGCCGAAATTGAAAACGTCGCGTGCCTGCACCCTGAAGTCGCCACGGCGGTCTGTATTGCCGCGCGGCACCCGAAGTGGGACGAACGCCCGTTGCTGCTGATCGTGAAGAAGCCGGGCAGCACACTGGAGGCGAACGAGCTGCTCATGTTCTTCGATGGCCGCGTGGCGAAGTGGTGGAAGCCCGACGCCGTGCTGTTCGTCGACGCCATACCGCTGGGCGCGACGGGCAAGGTTCTCAAGAACCTGCTGCGCGACCAGTACGGCGATCACTACGTGGCGGCTTGACAGGCAGGCACCCAGGTCACCCGATTTCGTTCAGGCAACAACCCATAAGCCGCCGGGCCCATCCGGCAGGCAACCACACGGAGGAGACGAAATGAAATTGAAGTACGGCAGTCTGGCAGCGTTGGCCCTGTTCGCCAGTGCAGCTCATGCGCAATCGTCGGTCACGCTCTATGGCGTGCTCGACAGCGGTTTGCTGTATCAGAGCACCAACGCGGCAAGCTTTGCACCAAATGCGAAAAATCTTGGGCATGCCTGGCAACTCAAGGACGGTGGCATCTACTCCAGCATCTGGGGCCTGAAGGGTACTGAGGACATTGGCGGCGGCTACCACATCAACTTCAAGCTGCAGGGCTCGTTCACATCCAATAACGGCAAGCCGGGTCTGTCCGACACGCCGGGCGCGACCGCGCTCTTCAACCAGTTTGCGACCGTTGGTGCGTCCGGCCCGTTCGGTACGATCGACGCCGGCCGGCAGATCGTACCGATGATCTACGCGATGGCGGACACCGACGTTCGCAACGCGCAATACTTCGGCAGTATTCTCACGGCGTGGCTGGGTCTCAATCAGGCGGCCGGCTGGCCGGGCACCAGCACGAATGCGCCGATCGGCGCGCTTTATGACAGCAACGCGATTGTCTATAACTCGCCGAAATTCTATGGTGCGTCCCTCGCGCTCGAATATGCGCCGGGTGGCGTGGCGGGTCAGTTCCAGGGGGGCACGCGCGAGTCAGCTGTGCTCAAGTACTCGAACTACGGCCTGAACGTGGCTGCCGTGTACTACAGCGGGCACGACACCAACCCATTCCCGGCGACTTACCCGACGACTCCGGCCGTACCGGCGACGGGCCTGAACAATAACAACCTCTACTACATCGGTGCGCTGTACACGATCAGCGGATTCTCGGTATCAGGCTCGTTCAGCTCTGCCAACTCGTACAACTCGTCTAGCCACACCTCCTACAACTTCGAAATGGCCTCGGGCGGCCTCGGTTACCAGTTCAATCCGTCATTCAAGATCACGTCCGGCTACTACTACCTGAAGGACCGCAATCACTCGCAGAATCATTCGAGCGAATTCGCGGTGGGTGCCGAGTACAACCTGTCCAAGGCGACCAAGGCATACGCACAGGTTGGTTATGTCAGCAACAAGGGAACCATGAATCAGACGATCATATACGGTGCTCCAGTCGCGCCGGGTGTCTCCACGACGGCCGCCATGATCGGCATCCGTCATACTTTCTGATCCTGTCAACCTCAAGAAACGGAGTAATCCATGACGAAAACCAGGCTGGCCGGGGTGGCTATCGCGACACTGGTCGCGGCAGCGTCGATGACTGCGTGGTCGCAGCCTCAAGGGGCAGCGAGTGTGAGCGCTGGTGCGCAAGCGGCGTCCGCCATGGCGGCATCGGGCGCCGCGGCGCCCACGGGCAGGCAGGCGGATCGTGCGCTGCGCCGCAAGGTGTATGCGGCCTTCGGGACCGACAAGTCCATCAACGCCGGCGACATCAGCGTGCGCGCGAAGAACGGGGCGGTGACGCTTACCGGCACGGTCACCGAGACCTCACAGATCAGCAAGGTCGAGGAAATCGCGAAGGGGGTTCCCGGCGTGACGTCGGTGACCAACAAGTTGTCGGTGAAGAAGTCTTTTGGCGGCATGTAAGCTGCCGCAGGAGGAGCAGGGTGCGGCGGGACCAGGATGTTCGCTGGTCACGCCGGGCTCTGCCCAGCAGTGATGAGGCATGGTCCAGGTGGCCTCTCGCTGTTTATTCGGACTGCTGATCGTAGTTTGGAGCGTCGACCGGGTTCGCTTGCAGGAGCGTGCCCGGGGGCGTGAGTTCGACGTTTGAGTGTCGGAGCGTTTGTCGCCGTTTCGCGTTAGCGGGACGGCGATTTTTTTTGACGTGCCCAGCACGGGTGTCCTCCTGCGGATGCAACAAGCGTTGCGTGAAGAGGCTCAGCCTTTTGGGTCAGTGTCACCGTCGCCCGCGAGCGAGGGCAGGTATCTGCCAAAGTTCATTTCGAAGTCGCTCGGAACTCCGTAGGCCAGGCCGCGCAGCCTGGCGCGATGTGCCTGCCCGTTTGACGAAGCCAGCGCCGGGAAAAACAGAATCCTTTCAGCATGAAGCGATGTCTGCGGATTTGTGCGCTCGGAAAGCTCACCGAAAGCCCGCGAGTATTTTTCGGCCATCACCTTCATTCGAGTATTGGCGCTGGTTAGGCGTCTACGGGAAAGGTCTAGCCGTCATCCGAAAGAAAGTCTCGTTAGAGGTCTACCAGCAGCAGTCCAGAACGCTGCGTGTCATGGGCAGGATTGGACATTTCCATATTCCGTTCACGGACTGCGTGCGAACAGGTTCCTTCGCGCGTCGGTTGGCGTCGGCCTGTTCTTGCCTGATGATTTATCTCGGCTCGCGCATCGATTAGGTTAGCGAATCAATCTGTAACAGATGGTGCCAGTTCGCGACACCTTAACAGAGGGAGCAAAGCTGCCGTGGGATCGCCGGGGGCGGTCGGCCCGTCTACCCGAGACCGCTTTGCAGGCCGGTGAGCGGCGACGTCGACAAATGCCAACTTCCCCGGGAGTCGTCAAAAAATCCGCGCCGCAGCTTGACACTATGAATATCATAGTTATATTCTGTGCTCATCGTATGCGTGAGTGGGCAGATCGTCCGACAAAAGCGGTCCAGTGGCGATTGTTCACGGTGTGATCGGCTGGTCCCAGTAAGGGCCGCGCGGCGAATCAGTCAGGCAGCTGCAGCCTCGATTTCGCCGGATCTCACGTGCACGGCGTGGCGTGCGCGCATGCGATTCATTGTTCGAAAGGAAAGGTTATGAAGATTGAAGGTGCTGTCGTTCTTGTGACGGGTGCGAACCGCGGGCTTGGCCTCGAGTTCGCGAAACAGGCGCTGGAAAGAGGCGCGCGGAAGGTTTATGCAGGCGCGCGCGATCCGGCCAGCGTGACGCTGCCGGGCGTCGTGCCCGTGAAGCTCGACGTGACCGATCCGGCGACCGTGGCCGCAGCCGCCGAAGCGGCACGCGACGTCACGCTGCTGATCAACAACGCGGGCATCGCGCGCCTCGGCAGCCTGACCGACGACGGCGCACTCGACGCATTGCGCGATCATTTCGAAACCAACGTGGTGGGGATGCTGGCGATGTCGCGCGCGTTCGCGGGGAGCCTCGCCGGCAATGGCGGCGGCGCGATCCTGAACGTGCTATCTGTCGCGAGCTGGGTGAACCGGCCGATACTGTCGGCCTATGGCGTGTCGAAGTCGGCCGCGTGGGCGCTGACGAACGGCTTGCGCCAATCGCTGCGCGAGCAGCGCACGCAGGTCGTCGCGCTGCATGCCGGCTTTATCGACACGGATCTGGTGCGCGGGCTGGAAGTGCCGAAGGCGACGCCGGCCGACGTCGTGCGCGAGGCGTACGACGCGATCGAGGCCGGCGCGGAGGAAGTGTCCACCGACGAGATCACGCGGCAGGTGAAGGCCGGGCTTTCGGCGGGCGTCTATCTGAACGATGCCAGGCAGCTTTGAGGGAGCCGGTGCGATCGCGCGTTACGCGCCTTCGCACATGGCGGGCAGGACGGCCTGCCGGATCACACGCCCCATGAGTTTCCAAAG
The DNA here is from genome assembly GCF_035501035.1 of Paraburkholderia sp. Classification (GTDB taxonomy): domain Bacteria; phylum Pseudomonadota; class Gammaproteobacteria; order Burkholderiales; family Burkholderiaceae; genus Paraburkholderia. The sequence goes on along the minus strand of NZ_DATJWR010000364.1, from coordinate 83,074 downwards.
GAGTACACGACCGGAGCACCAGCGCACCGCATAGTGCTAAAATAAATATGATTATCATATTTTATAAGTGATGCGATTTCGAAGGAGATTCGAATGGCTGGATTGCCTGAAATGAAGGATACGCTGTGCCCGGTCGCACGGTCTCAGGCCGTCATCGGGGACCGATGGGCTGTCCTGATCGTGCGCGAACTGTTCATGGGCAATCGGAGGTTCGATACGCTGCTGGCGCAGTCACAGGCAACACCGCAGATGCTCTCCGCTCGCCTCAAACGGCTCGAAGCGGACGGCATGATTCTGCGCAAGCGCTACATGGATAAGCCGCCTCGCTACGAATACGAACTCACGGAGATGGGCCGGGCGTTCTACCCGGTCATCCTGGCGCTGCGCGAATGGGGCGAAACGTGGTGCAAGTCACGCGGCGAGGACATTGCCGTGCGCTATACGCATCTCACCTGTGGCCACGACGCTGGTGTCGGTACCGTCTGCCAGTCGTGCGGCAAACCATTGAGACGCAGCGATCTCAAGGCCGAATTGAGCCCCTCCTACGCGCGGGAGCGCGCTGCGCGACAGGATGCGGCGAAGGCTCAGAAGTCTGCATGACGCAGGTCTGATGCTTGCGTTGCGCCAACCCCTTGCCAGTTGATACCGCCATGCGCCTGTTGCGCATCACCGTGGCCGGCTGCAAGGGTTTGCGCACGCTTCAGTGGCGTGCAACATGATGCCCTTTCTTGAACATCACATGAAATCGGGCGGCACGGCGCTGACTACCAGCGGTGAACCATGGGGGAGGTGAGCAGCGCTCTTATCGGACGACGAAGCGTGAACTATCCTATGAACGCGTCAACGCATGACGGGTCCCTTCGTAACCTTGGCGCGCATACATTGCTCCATCGAGACGGATCCTCAACGAGCGCAAGCTCAAGCTCGCCAGAGCGGCACGACGGTTTGCGAACACACGGTAACGACGCTTTCATCACACTCGGCGCCGAGTGAGATCCACGAGGGTAAGGCAACCCAATGACGCGTCTCGAGAGCCCCATCGAAGCAGACCGCCTCGACGACGAATGGCTCGAAGCGGACGGCCATGGCGGATTCGCTTCCGGCACGGTCGGTACGGCGCGTACTCGCCGCTACCACGCTCTGCTGCTCACGGCGACGCAGCCGCCCACCGGCCGCGTGGTGCTCGTCAACGGCATCGAGGCCTGGCTCGAGTACGGGGGCCGCAAGACAGCGCTGACGATGCAGCGCTATGCGCCTGATCTGCTCTATCCCGATGTCTCGAACAGCATTGCGAGCTTCACCACGTCGCCGTGGCCGACGTGGTGCTACCGGCTCGACGGCGGCGCCATGCTCACAGCCGAATTGTTCGTTGCGAAGGCGAGCCGCGAGACCGTGTTGCGCTGGCGTTTCGAAGCATCGTCCGGGGCGCGTTCAGGGCCGTCGTCATCTATGCCCGCCTACGCAGCCGCGCCGCGCGATGCACCGCATGCGCCTACCCTGAAAGTGCGCCCCCTGATGTCGGGCCGCGACTACCACGCGCTGCATCGGGAGAACCCGGCGTTCGCGTTCGATGCGCAGATCGACGGCGAGCAGGTGCGCTGGCAACCCTACGGCGGTCTGCCCGCGATCGTGGCGTTCTCGAACGGCAGCTATACGCATGCGCCGGACTGGTACCGCAACTTCCTTTATCCGCGTGAACAGGAGCGCGGTCTCGACTGCATCGAGGACCTTGCGACGCCAGGGGTGTTCTCGTTCGATCTCGGTAAAGGCGACGCCGCGCTCCTGTTGCGCGCCGAAACGCTAGCTGGCGCGGCCGATACCCTGCACGAGGCCGGTGAAAGCGCGGCGAGCCGCGCGGCGCTGCTCGCCGGCCTCGAAGAGCGCCGCAGGGCCTCTCGCGGCTCACGCCTGCAGCGCTCTGCCAACGCCTACATCGTCGCGCGCGGCGACGGCCGCACGATCGTCGCGGGCTACCCCTGGTTCACCGACTGGGGCCGCGACACGTTCATCTCCATGCGCGGCTTGTTGCTCGCAAATGCACGCCCCGAGGACCACGAGGACGCGGGTGCGATCCTGCTCGAATGGGCGGCGACGGTATCCGAAGGCATGCTGCCGAATCGCTTTCCCGATGCTGGCGGTGCGCCCGAATACAACTCGGTCGATGCCTCGCTGTGGTTCGTCGTGGCAGTGCACGACTATTTCGCGGCCGCGAAGGTGCCGGCCGCAACGCGGCGTGTGCTGCAAGGCGCGGTGGACGCAATCCTCGAAGGCTATGCGCGCGGCACGCGCTATCAGATCGCAGCCGATCCTCGCGACGCTCTCCTGCGAGCCGGCGTACCGGGCTTGCAGCTCACCTGGATGGATGCGAAGGCTGGCGACTGGGTCGTCACGCCGCGCATCGGCAAGCCGGTCGAGATAGAGGCGCTGTGGATCAACGCGCTGCGCATTGCAGGGGGATGGGACACGCGCTGGCGCGAACTCGAAGCGCGCGCGAGCGCCTCGTTCGTCGAGCGCTTCGTCGAGCCGTCGACGGGCGCGCTATTCGACGTGATCGACGTCGATCACGTCGCGGGTAACGTCGACCCCTCGATCCGGCCCAATCAGATCTTCGCGGCAGGCGGTCTGCCGTTCGCGCTGCTCGAAGGTGATGCGGCGCGCGCGGTCGTCGCGCAGGTCGAAACACATCTGCTCACGCCGATGGGACTGCGCACGCTCGCGCCATCCGACCCTGCCTATCGCGGGCACTACCAAGGCGGCGTGCTGGAGCGCGACGGCGCGTATCATCAGGGCACCGTCTGGCCCTGGCTGCTCGGGCCCTTCGTGGATGCATGGCTGCGCGTCAATGGCGATACCGCGGCGCAACGCGCGCACGCGCACGAACGTTTCGTCGCCCCGCTGCTCGCACATCTTGACCGTGCCGGGCTCGATCACCTCTCCGAAGTCGCCGATGCAGACGCGCCGCACAGGCCGGGCGGCGCGCCGTTCCAGGCGTGGTCGCTCGGCGAACTGCTGCGCGTGCTCGTGTGGCTCGGCGACCCCGGCTAGCCCAGCGCCGTGCGTTGCGCCGCCTGTCTGCGTGCCGGCGCGCTGCCGGCCGCGAACCGCGCTAGCATGTGGGTCTCGACGCGCTCGCGCGCCGCCCGACGAGAAGGAGACGCCCATGCTCCAGCGTGCCGCCGGCCTCATCGAGACTGCTGAAGGCCAACGCCTGTACTCAAGCGACTATGCCCGCTGGCAACGCTGGGGACCGTACCTGAGCGAGCGCCAGTGGGGCACGGTGCGCGAAGATTACAGCGAGTACGGCGCCGCATGGGACTACTTCCCGCACGACCACGCGCGCATGCGCGCCTATCGATGGGGCGAAGACGGCCTGGCCGGTTTCGCCGACGAGCGCCTCGACTGGTGCTTCTCGGTCGCGTTGTGGAATGGCGTCGACCCGATCCTGAAGGAGCGTCTGTTCGGCCTCACGAACAGCGAAGGCAATCATGGCGAGGACGTGAAGGAGTTGTACTTCTACCTCGACGGCACGCCGACGCATTCGTATATGCGCATGCTCTACAAGTACCCGCAGGTCGCGTTTCCGTACCAGGACCTGATCGACGAAAACGCGCGGCGCGGCGCGCAATTGCCCGAGTACGAGATCCTCGATACCGGCGCATTCGACGACGAGCGCTATTTCGACGTGCAGATCGAGTACGCGAAGCACACGCCGGACGATATTGTCATGCGCATCACGGTCGAGAACCGCGCGGCGCGGCACGCATCGCTCGACGTGCTGCCGCAGGTCTGGGCGCGCAACACGTGGTCCTGGAAGGACGGGGCCGCCAAGCCGTCACTCACGCTCGTCCCGTCGACCGACGGCGCGCACGTCGTCGCGCACAGCGAGACGCACGAGCCTCTCGTCGTGACGGCGGCGTCAAACGACGGTGCGAGCGTGGAGTGGCTCTTTTGCGAGAACGACACCAACGTGTTGCGGCTCTTCGGCATGGACGGCCCCGGCCCGTTCAAGGACGGCATCGACGACTATGTCGTGCATGGTCACGAAGCGGCAATCCGACGCGACGCCGGTACGAAGGCTGCCTCGCGTGTCCATCTGGAGCTCGGGGCGCACGGCCGCGCCGTCGTCACGTTGCGCTGGCGCCCGCTGTCCGCGCCCCGGCAGGAGGTGCCGCTCGACATCGACGCGCTGTTCGCGCACCGCATCGCCGAAGCGGACGCGTTCTACGACGCACTGCAGCACGACATCGTGAGTGCCGACGCGCGGCTCGTGCAGCGGCAGGCACTCGCGGGCATGCTCTGGTCGAAGCAGTACTACCAGTACGACGTGAACCGCTGGATCGAAGGCGATCCGCTGCAGCCGACGCCGCCCGCGAGCCGCGAGCACGGGCGCAATGCGGACTGGAGGCATCTGTGCAACGCGGACATTCTGTCGATGCCGGACAAGTGGGAGTACCCGTGGTACGCGTCATGGGACCTTGCGTTCCAGGCGGTCGCGTTCGCGCTGGTCGATCCGATGTTCGCAAAGAAGCAGATGCTGCTGCTCGTCAAGGACCGCTACCAGCATCCGAACGGGCAGTTACCCGCATACGAATGGGCGTTCGGCGACGCGAATCCACCGGTGCACGCGTGGGCAGCGTGGCGCGTCTACGAGATCGATCGCTCGATCACCGGCAACGCCGACCGTGATTTTCTCGAGCGGATCTTTCACAAACTGCTCCTCAATTTTGGCTGGTGGGTGAACCGCAAGGATGCGGACGGCCACAACATCTTTCAGGGCGGATTCCTCGGGCTCGACAACGTCGGCATCTTCGATCGCTCGTCGCCGCTGCCGACAGGCGGCCACATCGACCAGGCGGACGGCACCGCCTGGATGGCCGCCTACGCGCTCGACCTCATGCGCATTGCGCTCGAACTCGCGTTCGCGAACCACGTGTTCGTCGATATCGGCGTGAAGTTCTTCGAGCACTTCCTTTACATCGCGAGCGCGGTGAGTTGCGACGACGGCTGCGAAACCGGGCTGTGGGACAGCATCGACGAGTTTTTCTACGACAAGCTGAAGCTGCCGGACGGCACGAGCACGCCGCTCAGGATGCGCTCGATCGTGGGACTGATTCCGTTCTTCGCGGTGCGCGTGCTCGAGGAGCGGGTGCACGGCGGCCTGCCTGGGCTGCGCGACAGGCTCGTCTGGTTCCTTGGACACCGGCCCGATCTTGCCCGGCTCGTGTCGCGCTGGAACGAGCCGGGCAAGGGCAATACGCTGCTGCTTTCGCTATTGCGCGGGCACCGGATGAAGGCGCTGTTGCGCCGCATGCTCGACGAAAGCGAGTTCCTCTCGGACCATGGCGTGCGCGCGCTATCGCGCGCGCACCTCGACGAGCCTTTCGTCTACCACCACAACGGCTGCGATTTCCGTGTCAAATACCTGCCTGCCGAATCGGAATCGCGCGTATTCGGCGGCAACTCGAATTGGCGTGGCCCGGTGTGGATGCCGGTCAACTATTTGCTGATCGAGTCGCTGTACGAATTCCACCGCTATTACGGCGACGACTTTCTCGTCGAGTTTCCGACCGGTTCGGGCAGGCAACTGTCGCTCGCGCAGATCGCCGACGAGCTTGCGCGCCGGGTCACCACGCTCTTTCTGCTCGACCAGAACAACGAGCGCCCGGTGATGGGCGCCTACCCGCTGCTGCAGGCCGATCCGCGCTGCCGTGACCTCGTGCTGTTTCACGAGTACTTCAATGGAGACAACGGGCGCGGCGTTGGCGCTTCGCACCAGACGGGCTGGACCGGGCTCGTCGCGCTGATGCTGCAGCCGCGCATGATGAGTGCGTCGGGCAACGTGCCGGTCGCGGGCCAGCTCAAAGAGGTGGAGGCGCTCAAGTGATGGTGCGCCTGAATCGGTCAAGCCCACCGGGTTGCCCAGCAGACGGACCTGAAGGGAGCGCAGGCATGGAACCTGTCGTTATCTGCTGCGCTATGGGTGCGGGGCTGCGAAGGAGAACGACGATCGAGGGACACGCCCCATGATGCTGACGCTCGCCAATGTGTCGAAGCACTATGACGGCACCAGGCGCGGCACCCCGCACGGCACCACGCCGCGCAACGTGCTGCGCGGCGTGAATCTCGAACTGCTGGCGGGCGAATGCGTTGCGATCATGGGCGAATCGGGCGTCGGCAAATCGACGCTGCTCAATCTCGCGGCCGGTCTCGACCGGCCGGATGCGGGAGAAATCGTCTTCGACGGGCACGACCTCGCCACACTCGACGACGATGCCGCCACCCTGCAGCGCCGCCAGAAAATGGGCTTCGTGTTCCAGGCGTTCCACGTGCTGCCGAACCTCTCGGCCGCGCAGAACATCGCACTTCCGCTGCTCCTGAACGGCATGCGCGCGAAAGACGCGCAGGTGCGCGTGTCGTCCGTGCTGCTTGGGGTCGGGCTCGGTGGGCGCGAGCACGCGCTGCCGCGCGAATTGTCGGGCGGCGAATTGCAGCGCGTGGCGATCGCGCGTGCGCTCGTGCATCAGCCGCGTCTCGTGCTGGCCGACGAGCCCACCGGCAATCTCGATCACGACACGGCAATGCGCATCCTCGCGCTGCTGCGCGCGCTGGCGCAAGAGAACGGCGCGGGCGTGCTGCTCGCGACGCACTCGGCGGCCGTGGCGGCTGCCGCCGACCGCGTGCTGCGGCTCACGCCCGAGGGGCTCGAGCCGTATGCGCCGGGCACCGGCGGAGCGTAGCCGGCGATGCGCTGGCCCTGCGGCGTGCGTCCATCGCGCGATTGCGCTTCGTCGCGCTCATCGCACCGCCCGGGTAATCGCATGCTCGCTGGCGGAGTCGGCGCGGCGCTCATCGCCGGCGAAATGCGCGGGCATCCGCTGCGCACGTTGATCGGCATCCTCGCGATCGCCGCCGGCATTGCGATGGGTTATGCCGTGCAGTTGATCAACCGCGCGGCGCTGAACGAACTGTCGGCGACCGTCAACTCGCTGATGGGCAACGCCGATATCGAGCTGCGCGGCCCGCGTGCGGGCTTCGATGAAGCGCTGTACCCACGCATTGCCCGCTTGCCAGAAGTCGCGGCGGCGAGCCCGGTGGTCGAGGTCGATGCGCGCGTCGCGGGGCGCGACGAGTCATTGAAGCTGCTCGGCGTCGATGTGTTTCGTGCGGGCTACGTCACGCCGAATCTCGTCGGGCGCCTGGAGCAAGCGAATGGAGCGAAGGGCACAGGGGGCGGCCGCCTCGATCTGCTCGACCCCGACACCGTGTTTCTCTCGCCCGCGGCGCTGGCCTGGCTCGCACTCAAGCCCGGCGACACGCTGACGGTGCAGGTCGGGCTCGCGCCGGTTGCGTTGCGCGTAGGGGGCGTGCTGCCCGCATCGGGCGATGCGGTGCGCGTCGGCGTGATGGACATCGGCGCCGCGCAGTGGCGCCTGCAGCGGCTCGGCACGCTTGAGCGCATCGACATCAAGCTCAGGCCCGGCGTCGACGCCGAAGTATTCGCGCATTCGATCGCGGCGCTCTTGCCTGCGGGTGTCGCCGCCGTCACACCGGGCGACAACGCGCACCGCACGTCGATGCTCTCGCGCGCGTATCGCGCGAACCTCAATGTGCTCGCGCTCGTCGCACTGTTCACGGGTGCGTTCCTCGTTTTCACGATGCAAGCGCTCGCCGTGCTGCGACGCCGCGCGCAGTTCGCGCTGCTGCGCGCGATCGGCGTGACGCGGCGTGGCGTGCTGCGGCTCGTCGTACTGGAGGGCGCAATCCTCGGCGTGCTCGGCGCTGCTGCGGGTCTCGCCATTGGCTTCGCGCTCGCGGCCGCCGTGCTCCGCTATGCGGGCGGCGATCTCGGCGGCGGATATTTCGAGGGGGTTCAGCCGCGCGTGCATTTCGATGCGATGCCTGCGGCGGTATTTTTTGCGCTGGGGGTGGCCGCGTCGGCGCTCGGCAGTCTCGCGCCTGCGATCGAAGCGGCGCGGGCGCGAGTCGCGCAGGCGCTGAAGGCGGGCGACGAGGAAGCGCCGGCCGTACGGCTCTCCACGAAGCGCACCGTTACTGCGGCGCTGCTCGCGATCGGCGGCGGGATCGTAGCGGCGTTCTTGCCGCCCGTGGCCGGCTTGCCGGTGTTCGGCTATCTCGCGATCGCGTTGTTGCTCCTGGGCGGCGTGCTCGCGATGCCGGCCGTCGCGCGTGCGGTGTTCGCCGTGCTGCCCCGCTCGCGGCATGCATTGCCGCAGCTCGTGCTGTCGCAGCTCGCCAATGCCCCCGGCCGCGCGACGATCGGCCTGGCGGGCATCGTCACGAGCTTCAGCCTGATGACGGCGATGGCGATCATGGTGTCGAGCTTTCGCGTCGCGGTCGACGACTGGCTGCAATTGCTGCTGCCCGCGCCGCTCTATCTGCGCGCTTCGCCTGGCGGCGACAGCGCATTCCTCTCGCCGGGCGATCAGGCGGTCATCGCGGCCACGCCGGGCGTTGCGCGCGCCGAGTTTCTGCGCGCGACGCAAATCTCGCTCGACGCGCGGCTGCCGCCCGTCAGCCTGCTCGCGCGGCCCATCGATGCGCGCCATCCCGCCGCGCGCCTGCCGCTGACGACTGCGCCTCTCGTGCCGCAAGCCGGCGACCCGCCGCCGGTGTGGATCAGCGAGGCGGCCGCCGATCTGTACGGGATGCACCCGGGCCAGCGCATCACGCTGCCGCTGGCGGGACAGCGCTTCCCGTTCACAGTGGCCGGCATCTGGCGCGACTATGCGCGCCAGTTCGGCGCGATCGTGATCGACGCGAGCGACTATCGCCGGCTCACTGGCGATACGCGCGTGACCGATGCCGCCTTATGGCTCGCCCCAGGCGTGACACCGGCGCAAGCGATCGCACGCTTGCGTGCGGGCGTGCCCGGCGGGCGGCGTCTGGAGTTCGCGCAACCGGGCGAGATCCGCGCCGCGAGCCTGCGGATCTTCGACCGCAGCTTCGCCGTGACCTATCTGCTGGAAGCGGTGGCGGTGATCATCGGACTATTCGGCGTCGGCGCGAGCTTCGGTGCGCAGGCGCTCGCCCGCACGCGCGAGTTCGGCATGCTGAGGCACATTGGCGTGATGCGTCGCCAGATTGCGCTCATGCTCGCGATGGAAGGCGCGCTCGTGGCGCTGCTCGGCGTGCTCGCCGGCCTGACGCTGGGCTTGAGTCTCGCGATGGTGCTCGTGCACGTCGTCAACCCGCAGTCGTTTCATTGGACGATGAGCGTGCACATGCCGTGGGGGTTGCTGGCGGCGCTGGCATTGGCGGTGGTCGTTGCCGCTGCGCTCACGGCGCTCCTGAGTTCACGCGCGGCGATGTCGGTCGATGCGGTGCGCGCCGTGCGCGACGACTGGTGACGCGATGAGACGGCGTACGTTCCTGCGCAGCTTACTGTTATCGCCGCTCGCCGCCCAGGCGCCGGGCACGGCGTGGGCACGTATGCCTGAGTATCCAGCGGTGGCGAGCGGACGGCCGCTCGCGTTCCCGCGCGACTATGGCGCGCATTCGAGCTATCGCAATGAATGGTGGTACGTGACCGGCTGGCTGCAAACGGATGCCAACGGGGCAGCGGGCGCCTCGCTGGGCGCTGCCTCCGATTCATCACTGGGTTTCGAGGCAACGTTTTTCCGCTCGCGGCCGGCCCTCGACGAAGCGAACCCGAGCCGCTTCGCGCCGAATCAATTGCTGTTCGCCAACGTGGCGCTGAGCGATCCGCACGCGGGCAGCCTGCAGCACGACCAGCGCGTTGCGCGACGCGGCTTCGGCCTCGCCGACGCGAGCGAGACGGATACCGCCGTCCACATCGACGACTGGTCGCTCGAACGCCACGCGGACGGCCGCTACCGCCTGAACGTCGCCACGCCCGGCTTTGCGTTTGCCTTCACTTTGGAGCCGACGCAGCCGGTGCTCGTCAACGGCGCGGGCGGGTATAGCCGCAAAGGTCCGCTCCCGGATGAGGCGAGCTACTACTACAGCGAGCCGTGGCTGCAAGTCGGCGGTGTGCTCAGGCGCGCTGGCCGTTCGCCTGGCAACGGCGGCAATGGCGGCAATGGCGACAATGGCGAGCACGTGCGCGGGCAGGCATGGCTCGATCACGAATGGTCGTCGGCGCCGCTCGCGGACCTGGCTGTCGGCTGGGACTGGATCGGCATCAATCTCGATGACGGCGGCGCGCTGATGGCCTTGCAGATCCGCGACAAGGCAGGACGCAAGTTCTGGGCAGGCGGCACGCTGCGCGCCGCCGATGGCAGCACGCGCGCGCTCTCTCCCGAGAGCGTGAGCTTCACGCCGCTGCGCCGGTGGCGTTCGCCGCACACCGGCGCAAGTTATCCCGTGGCGATGCGCGTCGACGCGCAGGACCTGCATCTGACGCTCGTGCCGCTCATGGACGATCAGGAGTTCGACAGTCGCGCGAGCACCGGCGCGGTGTATTGGGAGGGCGCGGTGACGGCGTTCGAGGCGGGTGCGGCAGCCGGCCAGTCGGTTTCGGCGGGCACTGGCACTAGAGGGCACGCTGCACAACCGATAGGACGCGGCTATCTGGAGCTCACGGGATATGTTCAGCGGCTCGAGCTCTAGAAGCCGACCGGTAACGCTCGGACCCTTCCGTCCCCATCACCCCAGTTCAAACGACGTCACCCCAAACACGCGATCGATCGCAATCGCGGGCGCCTCCTTCGTGTACATCCGCGCGGTTTCGAAGACGCTCGTCATGCCGTGCCGTTGCGCCAGCGCGACGGCCGCAGGATTCGTTTCCGGCACGTCGAGCACGATGACCTCGCCGGGGATGCTCGCCGCCAGCGCGCGAAACAGCCCGGTCGCGACGCCCGCGTCATCGGCGAAGAGCGGGCCGATCTTGCAGCCCGCCTTGCAGCGGCGCACGACGCCGTATCCGGCGACACGGCCCGCGTCGACTGTCGCGAGCGCAACGGCGTCCGGCTGCGCGATCCAGGCGGAGACGAAACGCTCGCGCGGCGCGGGAAAACACTGGCGATCGTATGCAAGCAGCTGCTCGAACGGCACGTTGGCCGCTGCCGTGACATGCGCGCACCCGATGCCGTCCACGTGCCCCTGATAGCGGATATTGCGGTACGCGAGCCGGAACCCCGACTTCCTGTAGTTCGCCTGCTGGGCCACGACGCCATCGAGGCCGATATTGCGCTCTCCCAGGTAACGCATGCCGTGCTGCCAGATTTGCATGCCGAAGCCTTGGCCGCGAAACCCGGATTTCACGATGTAGAGGCCGATGAAGCCGAAATGTTCGTCATAGGCTGCAGCGGCGAGGCACGCGACGGGCTCGCCGCGCCAAACGCCGACGAAGAAGCCGTCCGGGTCGGCTTCCCTGAAACAGTGCGAGTCATGCCAGCCGGGGTTCCACCCCTCTGCCGCCGCCCATTCGAGCGCGATGTCGACCTCGCCGGCCGACATGGCGCGCATGATGAAGTCGTTGCTTTGATCCATGATTCCTCCCAGTCGCGACGCTCAGTGCTGCTCTCAGTGCTTCTGATACGTGCCGACCAGCTCGGCATGCGCGAAGATGTGCCCCTTCATCGACCTTCCGGGCGCGACTGTGTCGGGCAGCCAGAGTCGCTCTAAACGCGTTGTTTAGACTGACTGCATCGACCTCCCGTTTCCGGTCGATGCCGACTGTCGTAATCTGCATGATGGACGCTCGTGTTCGGTTCGAGTGCTGCCGGTGGAGTTGCTGGGGCAGGCGATCGAGCGTTCGTTGTGAGGGCTCTCGCGCGGCTGTGGCACTTGCGCGGCGAATTGGGGGAGGCGGCTAAACCTTGCCGCCCACCCCTGGCGCTTTGGCATGCGGCTTTTCCAGCGCGCGAGCGGCCAGCGGTGTGGACATCACGATCGAGGTGCGCGTTTCGCCGTAGAGGTTGATGCGCTGGATCAGCCGTTCGAGATCGGCCACGCTCGTCGCGACGAGGCGAATTACATAGGAATCCGCACCAGTCACGTGATCGCATTCGAGCACCTCGGCAATGGCGCCGAGCAGCTTGAGAAACTTCGTCTTCGCCGATTGCGGCACCGTAATGCCGATCAGTGCCGAGATCGGATAACCGGCAGCGGCCGGATTGACACGCGCCGCATAGCCCTCGATGACTCCGGCCTCTTCGAGACGCCTCACGCGCTCCGTCACTGCCGGCACGGAAAGCTGCACCTGGCGCGCGAGTTCGGTATAGGTCATGCGGCCGTTTTTCTGCAGAAGCGACAGCACCTTCCAGTCCAGATCGTCCATCATGGCGATATTTTTAAGGTAAAACGCCGATTCTCCCTTAAAAATCCACTTCTGCGGTAGATTCGTGGCGTCTACGATAATCGCCTGTACAACACGAATTACGGGGAGAGGGCAAATGCTGTTCGTCAAAGCCGCGGCGATGGGGTTCTGCATCGCCGCGCCGGTGGGGGCCATCGGCATGCTGTGCATTCAGCGCAGCCTGAGCCGTGGCTTCTGCTCCGGCTTCGCTACGGGCATCGGCGCGGCCTGTGCCGATGCCGTTTATGGCCTGCTCGGCGCACTGGGCGTCGCCGGCATCGTGACGGCCCTGCCGATGCTGACGGTCGTCTTGAAGGCGGCCGGGGGCGCATTTCTGGTCTGGATGGCGTGGTCGATCGCGCGCGAGGCGCCCACCGCGCCGGCCGCCGCACAGGAGACTTCGCGCGCACCCGTCACGCGCGATTTCCTGACGACGTTTGCGCTCACGCTCTCGAATCCGCTGACCATTCTGTCGTTTATCGCGGCCTTCGCGGCGCTTGGGCCGTTGTCGGCCACGCCGGGCGGACAGGGCGTAACGGGTTGGCGCACCGTGGCGCCCATGGTGATGGGCGTGTTCGCCGGTTCCGCGGTGTGGTGGCTATGCCTGAGCGGCGTGACGGCTGCGCTGCGCACGAAGCTGCCGCTGGCATTCACGCGTGGCATTTCCCTCTTCTCTGCCGTTGCCATCGCCGTGTTTGGCTTCGTGCAGGTTGTCGCGGGCCTCTCGCAACTCGTTTAGCGCCGCTAACACGAGTCATCAACGAATCGACGTCCGATGCTGGCGGCCGCGAACTCGAATTGCGCGAGGCGAATATCGAGTTGCCGCTCAAGTGCCGGCGAGCGTGCGGACCTTGCGAAAGACACGGCGAATCTGCTCTGCCGCGAGCGGCACTTCGGCGAGCCGGCCGCGCAAAGTTAGTATGACGAAATGCGACTCGTACCAGCTCTTATGATTAGACCAGCGCTCCTTGTAGGTGGAAAAGAACGGACGAAAGTCAAAATCCCGGCCGCTCGTGTGCGCCCAGCGCACGATGCTGTCGACGAGCAGATTGCCGACCGACCACGCCGCGTAGGCTTCGTCGTAGGTCGTGATGAAGTACTCGATGCTGCGCGGACCGGCGAGGTTGACCGAAGCGGCAACGGGTGTGCCATTCACTTTCACGAAAAAGACGAGCGGCGTTGCCACGAGATCGATCCGTCCTGCGAGGTCGATGAAGAAGTCGCGCACCCGGTCGTCCATGAGAAACGCCGTGTCGAAACCGCGCGCGAGCGCCCAGCGGCGCTTGTTCGCAAAGAGCCAGGTTAGCACCTCGCGGGCGTCGTCGGCGTCCTGGCACCAGCCATACTGGACTACGCCGTTGTCGGCGAGACGTCTTGCCCTGCGGCGCAGCGACCCACGCAGCGATTCGGGCCGCGTGGCGACAAAGGCGTCGTAGGTGGTGAATGCGGAGAGTGCTATCGAGTAGCTGTCCACGCGACGCCAGCGTTCGGGTATCGCGCGCAGCACCCACGACTGCGGCATACGGGCCAGCGCGGCTGCGAGCGGGCCATTACGTTCGACGAAACGCATTTCCAGCACGTCGGCATCGACGCGGCACAGCGCTTCGAGGGCGGCGATGTAGAGGCGCGCTTCGGCTGGATCCGCGACGAGCGGGCCGCCGTACTCCTGGTCGTTTCCGCAGCCGAGCGCGCGTGCAACACGGTATGCGCCCCGGCGCGCGATGATCACCGGCCAGAGCGCGACGAGCACCGTGCCGTCGGTCACGAGCACGACGCTGACCGTCGCGCCAAGCGCGAAGGCGCGGGCCGCAGCAACTTCGCAGTACGTGAATTCGAGGCTCGGTGGACACGTGGCGGCGAGTGCCTCCCACGCTGGGCGCAGGCATGTGAAGTCCGCCGCCGACCTGCACACGCGAATGATATGGCGAATTGCGCTTCTCGCGAGAGGCGGCGCAGTTTCAGGGATGCAGACGGCTTCGATCGGCGTGTCTCGCATGGCATCCTCCGACAATTCAATGCGGCGTAGCATCAAACTGATGTTTGCGGCGCAGCATCGAACTCTAATAGTTCGTAGTACAAATGAATTGGAATATGTGCACCTGTCGTGTGCATATGGTCTCCAAAACATGATGCGCGCGAAACAACCCCTTCGCGCATTGCTTGATTTTGGCGGGGAACGACTAGTGGTTGGCTTATAGATTGAAAGCTATCGAATCATCTGCAGTAAGCAGTCATTGATCTGCAGTATGCAATCGGGAAAGGCGCAGGCGTCGAGCACCCTGGCAGGCAGCGCGGCGAGCGGGAGACGATCACGATGTTCAGGCAGCGCCAGCGGCTCGTTGTCTTTCGAGTTGCTTATCAACCGGCGCTCACGTGCACCGCAACATCCACCCGATGCGCGCCGCCGCCAAGGATCACGCCGCGCAGCAGCGACACGTCGCTGTAATCGCGCCCGACGGCGAGCGTCACGTGGCCTTGATCGGCGAGCACGTCGTTGGTCGGATCGAGATCGATCCAGACGGCAGGGACCGCGGAAGGAGCCGGTGGCACGGAGGGTACCGAGGGAACGTAGAGCGACACCCACGCATGCGAGGCGTCCGCGCCGATCATGGCAGGCGCGCCGGCGGGCGGATCATTGCGCAGATAACCGCTCACATAGCGTGCCGCAAGCCCTATCGAGCGCAGGCAGCCAATCATCACCTGAGCGAAGTCCTGGCACACGCCGTGGCGTAGCGCGAATGCGCGCGCGGCCGGCGTGTCGAACGCGGTTGCGGTGGTCTCATACGTAAAGTCGGCATGGATGCGGTGCATCAGGTCGATCGCACCGGCCGCCACGGCGACGCCGGGCGCGAAGCTCTGCAGCGCATACGCGCGCAGCTCGGGCAGCAACGCGATATTCGGCGAGGCAAAGCAGAACTCCGACTGCGCGTCGAATGCGCCGCCCGCCGTGTAACGCAGCGCATGCGCAACGTCCTCCCACGCCGGCGTCGCCGCGATGTCGAGCGAAGCGTAGCGCGGCGAGAGCAGCACGCTGGTCTCGCTCGTCATCTGCAGGTAGTCGTGCGGTGCGTCGAACGAAAAGTAGAGCACCTCGTTGCCGAAGGCGTCGTGGCGACTCGTCTGATACGAAGGCGTTGGCTCGATGCACTCGCGGTGGGCGAGCACGCGCTGCCATGGGAGTTCGAGCGGGCGGATCGTCGCGAGATGCTGCGCGGTCTCGACGAGCGTCGAATAGCGATAGGTCGTGCGGTGCATGACGCTCAGGCGCGTGCCGCTCATGACCATACCTGCGCGGCGAGCGGCTGGGCGTGGCTGAACCAGCGCGCGCTGATTTCGTTCGACGTCGCGGCCATGCGTTCGGCGAGGCTGTCGCAAAGCGCGGTGAGCGCGGGATAGCGGCCGTCGTCGCCGGGTTCGCAAAGCGCCTCGAGCGTGGGCAGCATCTCGATGGGCGCGAGTTGCGAGGCGAACGGCTCGCGCCGCGGGCCGCCCGCCGCCTGGGCGATCTCGTCGAGCCGCGTGCGCAGCCGCGCATAGACGCCATAGAGGCCGCGCGGGTTGGTCGGGTCGGTCACGATCAGGTCGAGCAGGGCGGGCACTTCGAGGCGGCCCGGGTACAGCGAGCGATACGTGAGCGTGCTGTCGAAGAGCTGCAGCAGCACGTCGAAGCCCGCGGGCGTGGCGAGCGTGCGCTCGTGCGCGGCGATGCGCAGCATCGTGGCGAGGGCGGCGACGCGTTCGATGTGCCGCCCCGCGAACAACAGCCGCCATGCCTCGTCGCGCGTCATGCGGTCGCCCTGGCAGCCGCTGATGGCGCTCAACTGTGTTGCGAGTGCATCGAGCGCGCCCACCAGCGCCATGCGGTCGTAAGGCGTGGGGCGCCGGAATTCGATGGCCGCCGCGCCGTGGCGCGCGGGCACGGGCGCAAGCGATAGGGCCTGGAGCGCGTCGCGGAAGTCGTTGCGCGCGGCGAGCACGGTGCGCCAATGGTCGCTCGAAAGCCGGCCGCGAATCTCGCCGCAGGCGTACGCCTGGCTCGCGAGTGTCTGGCCGATGCCCATCGCGCCTGCGCGTTCGTGGAGATTGGCCACCAGCACGCGTTCGAAGTCGTTCAGGCCGCGCCGCACTTCGCTGCCCTTGGATGGCACGAGGCCATTCGCGGCGGCGAGTTCGACGAAGGTGCCGAATAGCTCATCGGCGTCGCTGCCTTCGAGCGAACCGAGAATCAGCCGGCACAGCCGCACGCCGTTCTCGGCGCGCTCGCCGTAGCGCCCCGCCCAGAAGAGGTTCTCGGCGGCGCGGCTCGGCACGCGGCGGCGCTCGCGGCGCAGGTCGCCGGGCTTCATTGGGCTGGGCAGGAGCGTGAAGGTCGAGCCGGGCTGGCTCGACAGTACCCAGGTATCCACGCTGCTGCCGCCCACCTGCATCGATACGGATTCCTGATGTTCTGCCGCAAGGCGCGTGAAGCCACCGGGCAGCACGCGCCAGCCGCACTCCTCATCGGCGATCGCATAGACGCGCAGCACGGCGGGCCGCGCATCGAGCATGCCCGCGCCGTTCTCGTAACGCGGCGTATAGCTGTAGCGCAGCGGCTGCTGGATCGTGAAGGCGTCGGGCAACTGCTCGATGCGCTCGCGCCAGTCGGCGAGCGTCTGGAGTCCGGCCGCGAGCCCCGGTGGCGCGCTGGCATTCTCGCGCGCGGCCGACAACGTGGACGATGCATGCACGCCGGCGGGCCAGGTCGGCACCAGCAGCGCCTCGGGTCTCTGCGCGAGCGCGTCGCGCCAGGCGGCCTCCTCGCCGCACCACCAGGTGGCGACGCCCGGCAGCGCGAGCGGCTCGCCGAGCAACGCCTCGGCAATGCCGGGCATGAAGCCGTGCAGCGCCGGCGATTCGACGAATCCCGCGCCGGGCACGTTCGAGACCATCACGTTGCCCGCGCGCATGACCTGCAGCAGGCCCGGCACGCCGATGGTCGAATCGGCGCGCAGCTCGACCGGGTCGCAGAACGTGTCGTCGAGGCGGCGCAGCACCGCGTGCACGCGCTCGAGGCCATCCAGCGTCTTCAGGTACAGCATGTCGTCGCGCACCGTCAGGTCCTTGCCCTCCACCAGCGTGAGGCCGAGGTAGCGCGCGAGGAACACGTGCTCGAAATACGTCTCGCTGTAGGGCCCCGGCGTGAGCAGCACGATATGGGGCGAGGCACCGTTCGCGCGGCGCTCGTCGGCGCTCATGATCGCGCGCGCGGCGGCGGCGAGCGTGGCGATGAGCTCCGAATACCACGGCGCGAGCCGGTGCACACGCATCGTGCGAAACGGCTCGGCGAAGAGGCTCGAGACGATTAGCCGGTTCTCCAGCAGATAGCCGAGCCCCGAGGGCGCTTCCGTGCGATGCGAGACGACGGTCCATTGGCCGTCGGGCGCGCGCGCGAGGTCGAGGGCGACGATCTGCAGGTACTGCCGCCCGGGCGGCACGAAACCCTTCACGGCGCGCAGGTAGCCGGGGTGGCCGAACACCAGCGCGGGCGGCAGCAGGCCGCGCGCGAGCAGCGTCTGCGGACCGTAGATGTCGGCGACGATCTCGTTGAGCAGCCGCGCGCGCTGCGCCACGCCGCGCTCGATCTGCGCCCATTCGTGTTCGTCGATGATGAGCGGCAGCACGTCCAGCGCCCAGGGGCGGGGCCCGCCGCGGTCCGCATAGACGTTGTAGGTGATGTCGTTCTCTCGCACCTGGCGCGCCACCGAGGCCGCGGCGCTGTCGAATGCCGCCGCGCCGGGCTTGCCGAGCAGTCCGAAGAACTGCCGCCACGGCTCGCGCAAGGTGCCGTCCGGCATGCTCATCTCGTCCCAATGCTCCGCGCGCACCGGCAGCGTGGGTAGCGGCGCGCTCGCCTGGGCGTCGCTGGCGGCGGATTCGAACGGCAGGGAGGATTGAGTCGGCAAGATCGTGGGTCGTGGCGGCGCGCCGTGGCCTCGCGGCGCGCCTTTGGTTGGGGCTCTTCTCGTGTTATCGGCCGGACTCAGCCGCGCCGCAGATCGAGTGTGAACGGAAATTCGAGGCTGCGTTCGGCAGGTGGCACCTCCACGGGCCCCGGCGTATGCCCGGTCGTGAAGAAGCGCGCGCGCCGCCGGCTTTCGGCCTCGTAGGCGTTGACCGGAAACGTCTGATAATTGCGGCCGCCCGGATGGGCGACATGATACTGGCATCCGCCGATGGCGCGTGCACTCCAGCTATCGACGATATCGAACGTGAGCGGCGCATGCATGCCGATGGTGGGGTGCAGCGCGGACGGTTGCTGCCATGCGCGAAAGCGCACGCCCGCCACGCTCTCGCCCACGCGCCCGGTGGGCTGCAGCGGCAGCGCGCGGCCGTTCACGCTGATCAGATGACGGCTCTCGTTGATGCCGAGCAGGCGCACTTCGAGCCGCTCCACCGAAGAATCGACATACCGCACCGTGGCGCCGCTCGCGCCTTCCTCGCCCATCACGTGCCATGGTTCGAGCGCGTGGCGCACAGTGAGGGAGATGCCGCTCGTGTGCAGCTCGCCGACCAGCGGGAAGCGGAACTCGAAGTGCGGCGCGAACCATGCGGGATCGAGCGCGAAGCCTGCCGCGGTCGTTTCGGCGAGCACGTCGTCGAAGTCCATCTGCACGAAAGTGGACAGCATGAAGCGGTCGTGCAGCGCGGTGCCCCAGCGCGCGAGGCGCTCCGTGTACGGCGTTTTCCAGAAGCGCGCGACGAGCGCGCGCAGCAGCAGTTGCTGCGCGAGGCTCATGCGCGCGTGCGGCGGCATTTCGAAGCCGCGCAGTTCGAGCAGGCCGAGCCGGCCGGTCGGCCCGTCGGGCGAGTAGAGCTTGTCGATGCAGAACTCGGCGCGGTGCGTGTTGCCGGTCACGTCGATGAGGATGTTGCGCAGCGCGCGGTCGATGAGCCAGGGCGGCACACGCTCGCCGCTCCTCGCATCTACGCCCAGGTCCTGCAGCAGGTCGACCTGACGCTGGATTTCCTTGAGCGCGATTTCCAGTTCGTAGACCTGATCGTTGCGGGCCTCGTCCACGCGTGGCGCCTGGCTCGTCGGCCCGATGAAGAGGCCCGAAAACAGGTAGGAGAGCGACGGATGGTTGTGCCAGTAGGCCACGAGGCTCGCGAGCAGGTCGGGGCGGCGCAGGAACGGGCTGTCGGCGGGCGTGGCGCCGCCCAGCACGAAGTGATTGCCGCCGCCGGTGCCGGTGTGGCGGCCGTCGAGCATGAACTTTTCGGTGGAGAGCGCGGTTTCGTGCGCGGCCTGATAGAGGAATTCGGTGCGCTCGACCAGTTCTTCCCAGTGCGACGACGGGTGGATGTTCACCTCGATCACGCCTGGGTCGGGTGTGACCTGGAGCAGCTTGAGGCGCGGGTCGCGCGGCGGCGGATAGCCCTCGATCACCACAGGCAGCGCGAGGTCGGCGGCGGTGGCTTCGACGGCGGCGAGCAGGTCGAGGTAATCGTCGAGTTCGGCGAGCGGCGGCATGAAAACGTGCAACTGGCCCTGCGCGCTGCCGAACGAGGCGGCTTCGGCATTCGGGCCCGCGGCGCGCGATGGGTCGCGCACTTCGACGCACAGCGCGGTGCGGTGCAGCCATGCGGCGGATTCGCCTCGCTCGGGGTAGCGATCATGGCGACTCGTGCCGGCTTCGCTGCCGTGCCCCGCAGCGTGGCCTGCGCCGTGCCCTACGCCTTCGGCCCAGGCAGCCACGGGGGCCCCGGTGGCGCTTTCGTCGTACGGCGGCTGCGCGGCGGCGAACCCGCTCTCATATTGCATGCGCAACTCGGCCGCGCTGCGCAGCGGCGCCGGCGCGGCGAAAGGATCGCGCGCGTGCAGCCACGGGTAGTCGCCCGCCGCGACCCACGGCAGCGAGTCGAGCGGCAGCCGGTAGCCCATCGGCGAATCGCCGGGAATGAGGTACATGCGTTCGTCGCGGAAGAACCACGGGCCGCTCACCCAGCGCGGCCCCTGCAAGGCAGGTTCGGCCGCTGGGGTCTCCGCGCGCTCGCACGCGAGCGGCAGCACGTAGCCGGTCACGGTGTCGAGCCCCGCGTCGAACACGCGGCGCAGCCTCATGCGCTCGAGTTCGTCGTCGAGGCGCGAGTCGAACGGGTCCACGTTCACGGGCAGGCGGCGTTCGCGCCACAGGTAGTACCAGGTGTCCTCGTAGCCGGCGTGCACATGCTGCGGATCGACCGCGAGCTTCGCGGCGAGGTGTGCGATGAAGCGCTGCGCGTCGGCGGCTGTGTGATGAGCGGGCGAGCGCTCGTCGGCGAAGAGACGGGGGTCGCGCCAGCAGGGCTCGCCGTCGGTGCGCCAGTAGAGCGAGAGCGCCCAGCGCGGCAGCTGCTCGCCCGGATACCACTTGCCCTGGCCGATATGCAGGAAGCCCTGCGCGCCGTAGCGCACGCGCAGCTTGTCCATGAGCGCGATGGCGTAGCGGCGCTTGGTCGGGCCGAGCGCATCGGTGTTCCATTCGGGCGCGTCGCGGTCGGCCGCCGCCACGAAGGTCGGCTCGCCCCCCATCGTCAGGCGCACGTCCTGTTCGGCCAGCGCGGCGTCCACCTGGGCGCCCGCCGCATGCAGGCCGGCCCATTGCGCTTCGGTGTACGGCTTCGTCACGCGCGGCGTCTCCTGCGCGCGCTCGATCGTCATCGAATGCGAGAACTCGACTTCGCATTCGTCCAGCGCGCCCGAGATCGGCGCGGCGCTGCCGGGCTCCGGTGTGCAGGCGACAGGAATATGGCCTTCACCCGCAAGCAGCCCCGAGGTCGGGTCGAAGCCGATCCAGCCCGCGCCCGGCAGGTAGACCTCGCACCATGCGTGCAGGTCCGTGAAATCGGACTCGGCGCCGCGCGGGCCGTCGATCGCCTTGACGTCGGGCGTGAGCTGCAGCAGGTAGCCCGAAACGAAGCGCGCCGCGAGCCCGAGGTGGCGCAGCGTCTGCACGAGCAGCCAGCCCGTGTCGCGGCACGAGCCCGAGCCCTTTTCCAGCGTTTGCTCGGGCGTCTGCACGCCCGCCTCCATGCGGATGAGGTAGCCAATCTCGCGTTGCAGGCGCTGGTTCAGTTCGACGAGAAAATCGATGGTGCGGGGCGCGGGCGAAGGCGAGCGGTCGATCGTCTCCATGAAGGCGGCGAAGCGCGGCGTCAGCGCGCTGCGCGCGAGGTACGGCGCCAGTTCGGCCGCGAGTTCGGGCGCGTAGGTGAACGGAAAGTGCTCGGCGCCCGGTTCGAGGAAGAAGTCGAACGGGTTGTAGACCGCCATCTCCGCGATCAGGTCGATCGTGACGCGGAACTCGCGCATCGGCTCGGGAAACGCGAGCCGCGCCTGGTAGTTGGCGAACGGGTCCTGCTGCCAGTTGACGAAATGAACGGCGGGCTCCACGCGCATCGAGTACGAGAGGATGGGCGTGCGGCAGTGCGGCGCGGGGCGCAGGCGCACCACGTGCGGCGCGAGGCGCACGAGCCGGTCATAGCGATACTGCGTGACATGGTTTAACGCGACACGGATGGACACACCCAACTCCTCGATCGACGTGAACGGCAGGGAAGAAAAGGCGCGCACCGCGCCATGCTTTGCAAAGGCCGCGGGCGAGGGGCTGATGGCCTCGCGCGCGCAACACGCCCGCGTGCGTATGATGCAGACGGCGTGGGTGCCGGATGTGACAGCGGCGGCCATGCGGGCGCGGCGAGGAAGCGAAAGGCGGCGAAGTCGGGAAAAGCGGGAAAAGCGGGAAAAGCGGGCGCCGCTGGTTGCGGCACGCGGCGTGCTGCACGAGGCACCGCGGGCACTGCGGCCCGCGCAACAACCACAGGAAAGCAGCAATGAAGACGTTTCACTGCGACCACTGCAATCAACTGGTGTTCTTCGAGAACGACCGCTGCGAGCGCTGCCAGGCGCGCCTCGGCTATGTGCCGCAGATGGGCGAGATGCATGCGTTCGAGGAAGCGGGTGAAGGCCGCTGGCGCATCCTGAACGAGCAGGGCGAGGGCGCCCTCTTTCGCCAGTGCCACAACTACATGGTCGAAAACGTCTGCAACGGCATGATCCCGGACGATTGCGCGGACACGCTGTGCCGGGCCTGCCAGTTCACGCGCACGATTCCGGATCTCACGCGGCCCGAGAACCGTCTTTACTGGTATCGCATGGAAACGGCCAAGCGGCGCCTGCTCTACACGCTGGGCGCGCTCGGCCTGCCGCTCGCGACGCGAGCCGAAGACCCCGAGCACGGCCTGCAATTCGAATTCCTCGAAGATGCGCCCGACGGCCAGAGCGTCATGACGGGCCACGATCATGGCCTCATCACGATGAACATCGCCGAGGCCGACGACGCGCATCGCGAGCGCACGCGCGTCTCGCTGCACGAGCCATATCGCACCTTGCTGGGGCATTTCCGCCACGAGGCCGGCCACTACTACTTCGACCGCCTTATTGCGGGCACGCGTTGGCTCGAACCCTTTCGCCGCTGCTTCGGCGACGAGCGGGCCGACTATGCCGCAGCGCTTGCCTCGCATTACGCCGAAGGCCCCGCGCCCGCCTGGGCCGAGCGCTATGTGAGCGCGTATGCGTCGGTGCACCCGTGGGAGGACTGGGCCGAGACGTGGGCGCACTACCTGCATATCGTCGACACGCTCGACACGGCAACCGCCAGCGGCCTCGCACTGCTGCCCGAGCACGCGGACGAGCCCGTGCTGGTCGACCAGACGCCGGTCGACGAGGCGAGCTTCGACGGCCTGATGGCGCGCTGGTTTCCGCTCACCTACGTGCTCAACAGCCTGAACCGCAGCCTCGGTATGCCGGATGGCTACCCGTTCGCGCCGGCCCCGCCCGTCATCGACAAGTTGCGGTTCGTTCATCGCGTGATCTCGGCCTCCGCTATTCGTTCGCTATCCTGATCGATGGGCTAGCGTTCCAGAACCCAGGTGTCCTTGGTGCCGCCGCCTTGCGAGGAATTGACGACGAGCGAGCCTTCGCGCAGCGCGACGCGCGTGAGCCCGCCCGGCACCATGACAACTTCCTTGCCCGAGAGCACGAACGGACGCAGATCGATATGGCGCGGCGCGATGCCCGTTTCGACCCAGGTCGGGCAGGTGGAGAGCGAGAGCGTGGGTTGCGCAATGTACTTGTCCGGGTTCGCGACGAGCGCCGCGCGGAACGCCTCGATCTCGGCCTTTGTGGAGGCCGGACCCACCAGCATGCCGTAACCGCCCGCGCCGTGCGTTTCCTTCACGACCAGTTCCGGCAGATGGTCGAGCACGTAGCGCAGATCGTCGGGCTTGCGGCACATCCACGTGGGCACGTTGTTCAGTAGCGGCTCTTCGCCCAGATAGAAACGCACCATGTCGGGCACATACGGGTAGATCGATTTGTCGTCGGCGAGGCCTGTGCCCACCGCGTTGCACAGCGTGACGTTGCCCTTGCGGTAGACGTTCATGAGGCCCGCCGCGCCGAGCGCGGAGTCGGGGCGGAACGTGAGCGGGTCGAGGAAGTCGTCGTCCACGCGGCGGTAGATCACGTCCACGCGTTGCCGTCCCTGCGTCGTGCGCATGTAGAGATAGTCGTTGTCGACGAACAGATCCTGGCCCTCGACCAGCTCGATGCCCATTTGCTGCGCGAGGAACGCATGCTCGAAGTAGGCCGAGTTGTACATGCCCGGCGTGAGCAGCACGACGGTGGGGTTGTCGGCGCCGGCTGGAGCCGCGGCGCGCAGCGTGTCGAGCAGCAGGTCGGGGTAGTGCGCGACCGGCGCAATGCGGTTGCGCACGAACAGGTCGGGAAAGAGCCGCATCATCATCTTGCGGTTTTCCAGCATGTAGGAGACGCCGGAAGGCACGCGCAGATTGTCTTCGAGCACGTAGAATTCGCCCTCGCCGGCGCGCACGATGTCGATGCCGGCGATATGCGCGTAGATGTCGCGCGCCACGGTTACGCCCTGCATCTCGGGGCGGTACTGCGCGTTGCGCAGGATCTGATCGGCGGGCACGATGCCGCGCTTGATGATTTCCTGCCCGTGATAGATGTCGTGGATGAAGCAGTTGAGCGCGTTCACGCGCTGGCGCAAGCCGCGTTCGAGCTGGTTCCACTCCTGGCGCGGGAAGATGCGCGGAATCACATCGAAGGGAATCGTGCGCTCGGTGCCCGCGCCCGTCACGTCCTTCTCGCCGTAGACCGCGAACGTGATGCCCACGCGCCTGAAGATGGCATCGGCTTCCGCGCGCTTCTTGTGCATCTGCTGCTCGCTCTGGCTGCACATCCACGCGAAGAATTCGCGGTAGTGCGCGCGAGGCTCGCCTGCCTGCGCGAACGCCGTGGCAGCCATGCCCCGAACGTCGAATTCCCCGTGCTCGAACATCTCGTTGAAGAATATTTGCGTCATATCCGTTCTTCCGTCCGCTGTGCCTGGCAGAACCTGCCCCGACTGCCCTGACCGGCGGTCGCTTCACGCGCCGCGGTGCGCTGCTTTCGATCGGTGACGCCT
Organism: Paraburkholderia sp.; assembly: GCF_035501035.1. Lineage (GTDB taxonomy): Bacteria > Pseudomonadota > Gammaproteobacteria > Burkholderiales > Burkholderiaceae > Paraburkholderia. Next base: position 58,288 of record NZ_DATJWR010000364.1, on the reverse strand, counting down.
GATTATCGCCGGTGCACGCTCGCACTGGGTTTCGCGTGGCGCCGGCGGATCGCCTGATCGAAAAATCGATGCCAGTGCGCGCGTCGCGAGGACGCGGCCGGCACGCACGCCGTGCGGCGACTACCGCAACGCCGGGTGATCGGGCTGATGGGGTCGATGCAACTTCCATGCCGATGCGGTGAAACAGCGAGGCGCGCGAGGCGAGACGCGGGGACAGGCCGAAGCGCAGCGGCTTTGTGCGCCCACCAGGCGCTAACCAGGCACCAACCAGGCACTAAATAGAGGCGTAACGCAGCGGCGCGGCGGCTAGCGAGCGGCATGCCGTGCCCGATGTTGGTGCGCGCGCCGGAGTCGGCGCGCACGGCGGTTCGGGCGCTTTAGGGGTTTAGCGTTTCGAGCGGACGCCGGCGCGCTGGTTTCACGTCGGGGCGGTGCTCGTCCACGGCGTGGGCGCGGGAACGGCGCAGGCCGCTTCGACGTCGATCGACTTGAAGTTCGCCGGGCTCACGATTTCCAGGTACTCCATGTCGGGCGAATAGTCGAACAAATAATGGGCGATGCCGGGCGCCTGATGTACGCAGTCGCCCGCTTCGACGAGCGTCTCCTTGTCGCCGTACATGAAGCGCGCCCAGCCCTTCAACATGATGACGATGTGAAAGTCCGCCTCATGCCGGTGCCAGCCGGTGCCCAGTTCCGGAGCAAGATTTGCCCTGACAAGTTGCGCGACCACTTTGCCGTGCGTCGCATCGGCAATGCCGAGGTCGCGATAGAGGAAGAAGTCGCGCAGGCCGCCGCCCTCGAACGACGTGTCCTGCGGTTTGACGTGGGAAAACTCCGTAGCGAATCCGGTTTGCATGGCAGCGCTCCCAGGTGAGGTGAAGGCCCGATTCGCAAGCACGTCCTGTACCAACGCGGTGTGCGAAGTCGGAACGGGTTTCGTTGCGCAACGCCCGGATCGCCTGCAGCCTTCAGGCGGCGAGAAGCGCCTTGTGCCGGGCCGCCACCGCCGCTTCGTCGCGCAGCGCCTTTTGCGCCGAAGGCCGTGCATCGATGCGTGCGATCCCGGCCATCAGATGCTTCGGATGGCTGAGATCCATGCCCGAGCGTTCATGCCACATCGTAGCCCAGACGTACGCGTTCGCCACGGTGAAATCTGCTGGCCGCTCAACGTGGTGCGGCCATCGGCGAGCCGGTTGTCGATGTCGGGGCTTGCGCCGTTGCAAGCAGTATCCCGGCATCCGAACCGGCGATAGACAACGCGCGGGACACGGCTCTCTTGCCTCGCGGGTGACAATCTCAGGCTTGATTCGTTTGCAGACGTGCAATGGCTCGCGCGACTTCTTCGACGTACGCATCGGCCAGCGCGCAATCGGCCAGTGCCTGCTTGAGCCGGAACACGTATTCGGCATTGCTGCCGAGCGCGCCTTGCGCCGCCGCGATCACATGGGCGATTGCCGAAGGGCTCGAATCGCTCTCGTATTGCCGGCAGCCGTTCGCCACGAAGGCGAGGGCGGGCTTCGTCTCGCCCGTTGCGAGCGTCACGGTGGTCCAAGTGGGCGTGTAGGCGCCGGTGACCATCTCGCGTATCCAGAGGATGCGAAGCTCGTCTTCGAGCGAGGCGGCGGCGAGCCGCAGCGCCACGCCCTGCGCGCTGCCGCCCGGTTCGAGCGCGAGCATGCGGCCCGGGCGTTGCGGCGTGCCGCGCCCCGCGACGAGCCGGATGCAAAAGCTGCGGTGCCAGCCGTGCAGCGTGGCGGCCACGCGCTCGTCGTAGCTGGAGAGCGGATTCCAGATGAGCGAACCGTACGCGAACACCCAGACATCCTCGCCGGCGGGGCGCTTTGCCATCGTCTCGGCGAGCGACTGGTCGATCTGGGCCTGGGTCCAGAGAATATCGGGCGGGAGGAAATTAAAACTCTCCAGATACGCACCGGAGCAAATCGCGTCTCTGTTTAACATGGGGTGGGCGTGGTCGTCGAATCTTCGGTAGCCAGTATGGAGCCGCGGCCGGCCTGGATAAAGCGCCTCAGGCGGGATTCTGAGTTCACCTCAGGGCGACAATCCGTGGCGATCGGCGCCAATCGCTGCGGCAATGCGCCTCAGGCATCGCGCGACTGTCTGCCCGCAAGCGACGCTTTGCACACCGCCGCCTGCATGGCTTGAAGTTTGTCCATGATTCTTGCCTGGGCAACCGGGGCGCTGTGTCGCCGGGTTGGGTGCGAGTATGGACGTGCTGCGTGCGCGGATAAACGGCGCGGTGGGAGACGCTTTGGCCACGCGAGGGAGACAATCGGAGTCGGGGCCGATAGCGGCCCTCCACCCAAAGCCGCTATCAAGCCGAAACGCTTTCGCGGATGTCGGCTGCGAGCAATGCACAGGTCTCGTCAGGTTCCATCTCCAGACGATGAAGCACGAGGCCGACTCGCGGCAACGCCGGCAAACCGTACTCCGCAGCCGGCAGCGCGCGCAAATTGTTCCTCAGCCCGAACTTCGTGCGCACCGTCACACCGAGCCCGGCGGCCACTGCCGCCCAGACGGCTCCGAGGCTGTGGCTCGTGAACGCGAGCCGCCACGCAATGCCAGCGCGATCCAGCGCGTCCGTCGCGATCGTGCGCATGAGGCAGGGCGCATCGAATGCCACGAGGGGCAGCGGCGTACTCTGGTTTCTCCACGATTCGGGGCGTGCGTCCGCAGGCCCGATCCACTGCAGCTGGTAGCTCCCCACGTCTTCCCTATACGGCGTGTCCTGCGTTCCTTGCCATGTCAGCGCGAGGTCGAGCCGGCCGCCGATCATGTCGGACACCAGTTCGACATTGCGTGCCACTTTCGCCTCGATGTGCACACCCGGGTGGCTGCGCGCGAAACGGCCCAGCACATCGGGCAGCAAATGCTCGCCGAAGTCTTCCTGCAACCCGAGGCGCACCGATCCTTCGAGTCCGGCAACGCCAACGGCCATTGCCGCTTCATCGTTCAGTTCGAGCATCCTCCGCGCATAGCCGAGCATGACTTCGCCGGCATCCGTCAATGCCATGCCGCGGCCAGACCTGCGCAGCAGCGCGACGCCGGCCTGGTCTTCGAGCTTCTTCAATTGCGCACTGACCGCAGAAGTCGATCGCCCAAGCCGGTCCGCCGCTTTGGCGAAGCTGCCAAGCTCCATCCCGGCCGCGAAGCTCCTCAAGGCATCTAGATCGAAGTTGACCCGCCGCATTGAATCGTCCTGAAAAACTGAATGGTGTGTTTTGAAAATCCCGATTTTCGGAATCATCATAGCGCCATACACTGCCCTTGCCAATCAATTCAATTCACACGAGGAGAATGCGCCATGACTTCAATGGTGGGGTTCGGGCAGAAGGCATTCGGGCGCGTTGCGCCGAAGCTGGCCGAAGTGACCGACAACGTGCTGTTCGGCGATATCTGGGAGCGGACCGGTTTATCGAAGCGCGACCGCAGCCTGATCACGGTGGCCGCGCTTGTCTCGCTGTACCGGATCGAACAGTTGCCCTTCCACCTTGCCAAGGCGCTCGAGAACGGGTTGACGCGCGAGGAACTGGCCGAGGCTTTCACACATCTCGCGTTCTATGCAGGATGGCCCGCGGCGGCCAGCGCCATGAGTCTGCTCGACAAGGCGTGAACTTTACTAAGGAGATCTACATGCCAATGGCTCGTATTTCGCTGCTCAAGGGGAAGCCCCGGTCATACTTGGAGGTCTTGTCGGACGGTGTGCATCGCGCGATGGTCGAGACGTTCGACGTGCCGCTCGACGACCGCTTCCAGGTCATACATCAGCATGAACCGGAAGAACTGGTGTTCGACAGGCACTACATGGGCGGCCCGCGCTCGGACAACTATGTGCTGATCTGCATTACGGCCGGCAAGCCGCGCAGCACATTGATGAAGGAGGCCTTCTATCGCCGCCTGACCGAAGTGCTCGCCGAATCGCCAGGCATCCGTCCCGAAGATGTCATGGTCGTCGTCAGCATGACGAGCTTCGACGGCTGGTCATTTAGCGGTGGCGTCGCGGCGCTGTTCCCGCAGCAGGAGGTTGCGCAATGATCGCGATGCAATACAGTATCCTGCTGCCGGCCGACTACGACATGGGCATCATCGACCGGCGTATCGCCGAGCGCGGTCATTCGACGGATGGCTTTGCGGGCCTCGCGTTCAAGGCCTATCTCCATGCAAGAAAAGAAGGCGTGCCTTCGTCCCCGGACAACCTGTATGCGCCTTTCTATCTCTGGCATACGACTGAAGGCTTGAACGAATTCCTGTGTGGGCCCGGCTTCGTGGGCCTCACGCAATCGTTCGGCTGGCCATCGGTGCACACCTGGTCGGTGTGGCATGCGCAGATGTCGAAAGAGATGACGCGGGCGAAGTATGCGACGCGCGAAACGGTGCCGATCATGCCGCATGCGGATCTTGCGTCGTTGCGCCGTGCGGAAATCGAACGTTCGAGAGAACTGCTGTCGAGCCCCGACGTTCTGGCGACTGTCGCCGGCTTCGAGTCGACGAACTGGAGCCTGGTTCGCTTCCGGCTCTGGAGCAAAATGCCAGAGCGTCCATTGGACGGACAGGTGCACATCTATGGTGTTGGCCACGTGTCGACAGGTTGAGCGAAAAGCTCGGGACGAAGTCGTCATGGACACATTCGAGGCGGCCTGCTGAGCACGCGATCATGTTCAGCGGGGGCCTTCGGCACGACGTACACAGCACCGGCGCGCAATGAGCGTGCCGCCATCCGCTCAAACGAGGTCGAGCCTCGCGCCCATCTCCACTACGCGGTTAGGCGGCACCTTCAGGTGCGCAGTCGCATCCAGTTCGTTCTTGCGCAGCAAAATAAACAGACTCAACAGCAAACGTCGCCCGATATTCAGATCCGGACGGACAGTGAGCGACTCGCGCCCGAGGTAGAACGAGGTGGTCATGGCGTCATACGTTTCTCGTCCGGCTTTTTGCAGGGCTTGCTCGAGCAGGTCCGGCACGTTGAGCGACTCCAGGTAGCCATAGCGACCCACGACGCGAATGAAGCCCTGATCGAAGCATTCCACATCGAACCGTGCTTGCTGCGGTACGCGCGGGATTTCCTCGGTGAGCAAGGTCAGCAGCACCACCCGCTGGTGGAGGACCTGATTGTGCTTCAGATGATGAAGCAGGGTGGTAGGCACTGAGTCCCCGGCTGCCATCAGAAACACGGCGGTGCCCGTAACCCGGTATGGCGCGTCTTTCGCGAGACTCGAAATAAAGGTTTTGAGCGGCAAGCCCGAATCGCCCCGTGAGCGGCGCATTGCGCGCAGCCCGATCAGCCAGGATGTCGATACCAGGAACGTGAGGCTGCCGACAGCCAGTGGCAGCCAACCACCATCGGCAAACTTCAACGCGTTGGCCGCGACAAAAGATGCATCCACAATCATGAAAATCCCGGCGACAAGTGCGATGCGCCACATGGGCCACTTCAATCGCACGTGTGCGAACGCGGCAAACAGCATGGTGGTGATCGCCATGGTCGTCGAAACTGCAATGCCAAAGGCGGCCGCGAGACGGTCGGACGAGCGAAAGAGCAGCACCACGCCAATGGTGCCGACCATGAGAAGCCAGTTCAAGCCTGGCAGGTAGATCTGCCCGGCCGTGCTTGACGAGGTATGCCGGACTGTCACACGCGGTGATAGTCCGAGTTGCGCCGCCTGTCGCGTGAGTGAGAAGACGGCGGAGATCAGGGCCTGCGACGCGACGATGGTGGCGAGCGTTGCCAGCACCACCATGGGATACAAGCCCCACGCGGGTACGGTCGTATAGAACGGCCGCGATGCCGCACCAGGATCGCGCAGCAGGAGTGCGCCCTGTCCAAGATAGCTGGCGGTCAGCGCAGGCAGCGCCAGCCCGTACCAGGCCAGACGAATGGGGCGCGCGCCGAAGTGCCCCATGTCGGCATACAACGCCTCGCCGCCGGTAAGGCACAGCACCACCGCGCCCAGCGCGAGAAAGCCTCTGAAGCCGTTGTGCAGGAAGAAGGTGAAGCCGTTGGCCGGATTGAACGCCGCAAGAATGGTGGGTGTTGTGGCAACGGACGCGACGCCAAGGACGAAGATCACGACGAACCAGATCGCCAGAATCGGGCCGAACGCCACGCCGACCCGGCCGGATCCCAGGGGCTGGACAGCGAACAGCGCCACGAGGATCACCACCGTGATCGGCACGACGTAATGCGAGAACGCGGGTGTGGCGACCTCGATGCCCTCGACCGCGCTCAGCACGGATATCGCGGGTGTGATGACGCCGTCGCCGTACAGCATGGCCGTGCCGAACATCGCGAGGAACACCCACCGTAGTGCGCCCCGCCGCATCTCGCGCCCGGTACGCTCGCCCACCAGCAGTGCGAGAAGCGCCAGCAATCCGCCTTCGCCGTGATTGTCGGCCTGCATCAGCACAAGAACATACTTGATGCTCACCATCAGGATGAGGGACCACAGGAAAAGCGAGACGATTCCCACCACGTTTTCCGGCGTCGCGGCTACGCCACGCGCGCCATTGAAAGCCTCCTGCAGTGCGTATAGAGGACTGGTGCCCAGGTCGCCGAACACGATGCCGAGCGCGGCGAGCGCGAGCGATCCCATTGCGGTGGCACCGTGCGTGGAGGGTGGCGCATGCGGGGGACCTGCGTTGTTCGCGCGCTGGTTAGCCGGATCGACGCCGGCGTTGGTCTGATTCGACATGTTGTCTACGCTCGTGTGGTTTGAACGCAAGAAGCATCGGACGACGTCGGTGCATGCCCGCTTTGAACGCCACTCGCGAAAGGCAGGCAACGGTCCGCCGATTGTGCATCAGTTCCGTGACGATGTCGCGTGTGTCATAGCGTGCGCGTGGGTTTATCGCGGCACACCACGGCCCCGCAGTTCATATACGGTCTTTCGTCACCGGCGGCCGCGCGGCAACGGCGCTCGGAGGTCAGCGAGCGTAAAGCGCCTGAAAAGAGGCTATGCAGGTCATTGGATGGCATCAAGGTCGCCGTGATCGTTAATTAAGCAAATTGCGCAATCACGCTGATCGATGCATGGACACAGGGAAGCGTCACCGCCAGGCGCTTTCCGTTCTTTCGATATTTACACCTTTTTTATTTGCCCTTGCATAGGCTTGTCATGTCTTCGACCAGAGACGGCATTACTTTGTCGTTGTGCGATTCGTCACAGGGAGCGGAAATGGACCTGATCTACGTAATCGGCGTCGTCGCCTTTTTGGGGCTTTCTCTCGCGCTCGTGATCGGCTGCGAGAACCTGCACAGGAACGCACCGGGAGGCCGGCCATGACCTCATGGATGATCTGGCTCGCGGCCGCATCGACACTACTCCTGCTCGTGTACCTCGTATACGCGCTGCTGCGCGCGGAGGAACTCGAATGAACGCCTACAACCTTCTCCATGTCGTACTTTTCATCGTAGTCCTGATTGCCGTCGCGATCCCGCTCGGTTACTACATGACCTCCGTGCTCGACGGTTCGTCTATCGTCGTGAGCAGGATCGGGCGGCCGGTCGAGCGTCTGCTCTATCGCCTCGCGGGAGTCGATCCCGAGGCCGAAATGTCGTGGAAGCAGTACGCGTTCGCGGTGCTGCTTTTCAACGCGCTGGGCGCGTTGGTGGTGTATGGCTTCTTGCGTCTGCAGCAATGGCTGCCAGCCAACCCGCAGGGCTTCGGGCCGATGACGCCTGACGCCGCGTTCAATACGGCGGTCAGTTTCATCACCAACACGAACTGGCAGAACTACACGCCCGAAACCACCGTGAGCTATCTCACGCAAATGACGGCGCTCGCCGTGCAGAACTTCCTTTCCGCGGCGACGGGCATTGCGGTGGCCGTCGCGCTGATCCGGGGCTTTGCGCGCCATACGACAAGCACGATCGGCAATTTCTGGGTCGACGTGACGCGCTCCACGCTGTACATCCTCATGCCCATTGCGTTCCTGATCGCGCTGGTGCTCGTCAGCCAGGGGGCGATCCAGAATTTCAGGGCGTATGTGGACGTACCGACACTGCAGGTCACGACCTACCAGGTGCCGAAGACCGACGCACAGGGCAATCCGCTCAAGGATGCGAAGGGTAATCCCGTGATGCAGGACATGAAGGCGGACAGGCAGACCATTGCAATGGGGCCGCTCGCCTCCCAGGAAGCGATCAAGATGCTCGGCACCAACGGCGGCGGATTCTTCAATGCCAATTCCGCGCATCCTTACGAGAACCCCACGCCACTGGCGAATTTCGTCCAGATGGTGGCCATGCTGTGCATTGGCGCGGCGTTGTGCGTCGTGTTCGGCAGGATGGTGGGCGACAACCGGCAAGGTTATGCGGTGCTCGCGGCGATGACCGTGGCGTTTGCGATCGGCTGCTGGGGTGAAGTGTCGTTCGAGCAGGCGGGCAATCCGCTGTTCACCTCGCTCCACGTGGACCAGGCCAGATCGGCGCTGCAGCCGGGCGGCAACATGGAAGGCAAGGAAGTGCGCTTCGGCATTGCCGATTCCGGCATTTTCACGGTCGCCACCACTTCGGCGTCGTGCGGCGCGGTCAACAACATGCACGACTCGCTCACGCCGATGGGTGGCTTCGTGCCGATCCTCATGATGCAACTTGGCGAGGTGGTCTACGGCGGCGTGGGCTCGGGCCTTTACGGCATGCTGGTCTTCGCGCTGCTGGCGGTATTCATCGCAGGGCTGATGATCGGGCGCACGCCTGAATACGTCGGCAAGAAGATCGAGTCGTACGAGATGAAGATGGTGTCGATCGCAGTCCTTATCATGCCGATGATCGTGCTGGTTGGTACATCGATCGGCGTGCTCTCGCCGCTCGGCACCGCCGGTATCGCCAATCCCGGCCCGCATGGATTCTCCGAGATTCTCTATGCATTCACTTCGGCCACGAACAACAATGGCAGCGCGTTCGCGGGGCTCTCCGTGAATACGCCGTTCTACAACGTGCTGCTGGCAATCGCCATGTGGTTCGGGCGCTTCGTGCCGGCAGTCGCGGTGCTCGCCATCGCGGGCTCGCTCGCGCAGAAAAAGCGCATTGGGGTGACAGAGGGCACATTGCCCACGCACGGTCCGCTGTTCGTCGTGCTGCTGCTCGGGGCCGTGCTCCTGATCGGCGCACTCACGTTCGTGCCCGCGCTTGCGCTCGGCCCTGTTGCCGAGCATCTATCGATGATTACAGGTCACTGAGTCAGAGGTCAGCATGACTACGTCCGGTCAACAGCCTGCCCATCGTCCCGACAACCTCGGTCAGGCGCGCACGGCTGCGCGCTCGATGTTCGACCCGGTGCTCGTGAAGCCCGCGATCGTGGAGTCGTTCAGGAAGCTCAAGCCACGCACGCAGTTGCGCAACCCCGTGATGTTCTGCGTGTACGTGGGCAGCATCCTGACGACGATCCTTTGGTTCGCCGCGCTCGCGGGCCAGGCCGAGGCGCCGGCAGGCTTCATTCTCGCCATTGCGCTGTGGCTGTGGTTCACCGTGCTCTTCGCCAACTTCGCCGAAGCGCTTGCCGAAGGCCGCTCGAAGGCACAGGCGGCGTCGCTTCGCAGTGCGAAGCACAACGTGATGGCGAAGAAGCTCAACGAGCCGCATCCGAAATCGCCGGTCACGATCACGACTTCGACCGACCTGCGAAAAGGCGATGTCGTGCTGATCGAGGCGGGGGACACGATTCCCGCCGACGGCGACGTCATCGAGGGCGTCGCGTCGGTCGACGAATCCGCCATCACGGGCGAATCCGCGCCGGTGATCCGCGAATCGGGCGGCGACTTCTCGTCGGTGACGGGAGGCACGCGCGTGCTCTCGGACTGGATCGTCGTGCGCGTATCGGTCAATCCCGGCGAGGCTTTTCTCGACCGGATGATCGCGATGGTCGAAGGCGCGAAGCGCCAGAAGACGCCAAACGAGATCGCGCTGACGATCCTGCTGGTGGCGCTCACGCTCGTGCTGCTCTTCGCCACCGCGACCTTGCTGCCGTTCTCGATCTTCTCCGTCGCGGCCGCACAGGCGGGGCATGTCGTGACCATCACGGCGCTCGTGGCGCTGCTGGTCTGCCTGATTCCCACCACCATCGGCGGGCTGCTTTCCGCCATTGGGGTGGCGGGCATGAGCCGGATGATGCAGGCCAACGTGATTGCAACCTCCGGGCGCGCCGTCGAGGCGGCCGGCGACGTGGACGTGCTGCTGCTCGACAAGACCGGCACCATCACGCTGGGCAACCGGCAGGCGTCGGCCTTCGTGCCCGCACCGGGCGTTTCGGAACATGACCTCGCGGACGCGGCGCAGCTCGCATCGCTTGCCGACGAAACGCCGGAGGGCCGCAGCATCGTCGTGCTGGCGAAGCAGCGCTTCAATATCCGCGAGCGCGACATGGGCGCGCTGCACGCGACGTTTCTGGGCTTCACGGCGCAGACACGGATGAGCGGCGTCGATCTGCCGGAACGCGAAATCCGCAAGGGCGCATCGGATGCCGTCAAGCAGTATGTCGAGGCGAACGGCGGCCGGTATCCGGGCGAAGTCAACACCGCGGTGACCGACGTGGCGAGGCGCGGCAGCACGCCGCTCGTGGTCGCGGAGAAGCCGGGCGCCCACGGCAGCACCGGCGGTGGGCCGGCCCGCGTGCTCGGCGTGATCGAACTGAAGGACATCGTCAAGGGCGGCATCCGCGAGCGCTTTGCCGAACTGCGCAAGATGGGCATCCGCACGGTCATGATCACCGGCGACAACCGGCTCACGGCCGCGGCCATTGCCGCGGAGGCTGGGGTAGACGACTTCCTCGCCGAAGCCACGCCGGAAGCCAAGCTCACGATGATCCGCTCGCACCAGACGGCCGGGCGTCTCGTGGCGATGACGGGCGACGGCACCAACGACGCGCCCGCGCTCGCGCAGGCCGACGTCGCGGTGGCGATGAACACCGGCACGCAAGCTGCGAAGGAAGCGGGCAACATGGTGGATCTCGATTCGAACCCGACGAAGCTGATCGAGATCGTCGAGATCGGCAAGCAGATGCTGATGACACGCGGCTCGCTCACGACATTCTCCATTGCGAATGACGTTGCGAAGTACTTCGCGATCATTCCGGCGGCCTTCGCCTCGACTTACCCGAACCTGCGCGTGCTCGACGTGATGCACCTGACTTCGCCGTCATCGGCCATTTTGTCGGCGGTGATCTTCAACGCGCTGATCATCGTCGCGCTCATCCCGCTCGCGCTCAAGGGCGTACGGTATCGTGCGCTCGGCGCCGCGGCTGTGCTGCGCCGCAATCTGCTGATCTATGGTCTTGGCGGAATCCTGATGCCATTTCCGTTCATCAAGCTGATCGACATGGTGATTACCGCATTTGGATGGGCCTGAATCATGAACAACTTATTGCGACCCGTGGTGGTGTTGTTCGTACTGCTGACTGTCATGACGGGCGGCATCTATCCGCTCGTGGTGACGGCGGTCTCGCAGGCCGTGTTCTCGCATCAGGCCAACGGCAGCCTGATCGAGGAGAATGGCAAGGCGGTTGGCTCCGCGCTGATCGGCCAGCAGTTCGACGCGCCGCATTACTTCTGGGGGCGGCTGTCCGCGACATCGCCGAACCCGTATAACGCGCAGAATTCCGGCGGCTCGAACCTGGGTCCGACGAACCCGGCGCTTGCCGACGAGGTGAAGGGGCGCATTGCCGCGCTGCATGAGGCCGATCCTTCGAACACGGCTTCGATCCCGGTGGATCTCGTGACCTCTTCCGGCAGCGGTCTGGACCCCGACATCAGCCCGGCTGCGGCGGCATATCAGGCCGCGCGCGTGGCGAAGGCACGGGGGCTGACGCTCGAGCAGGTCAGCGGGCTGATTGCGCAGAACACTTCAGGGCGGCAGCTTGGCGTATTCGGCGAGCCGCGCGTGAATGTGCTGCGGCTCAATCTCGCGCTTGACGAACTCAAGCCCGTGCACTGAATGTGCCGATGCGGGCGAAGCGCGGCGCGCTGGCTGGCGTTGCCGCGCACGCCCGTCAAACTTGCGACCATGCCGCGACAGCGCTGCGCAAACACGAAAGTGATCATGACGGGACGCGAATTGCCGGCGCGCCATGAGTGCAGGGGCACCCTGTGCGCCGGTTCACGCAAGCGCCTCGGCGACGCGACGAATCGTACCTGAGGCCATGAGCGAGCCAACCGTCAACGTTGTTCTGATCGAGGACGACAGGCATATCCGCCGCTATGTGCGAGCCACGCTGGAGCGCGAGGCGATGCGTGTATTCGAGGCGGACACCGGGCAGGAGGGGCTCGCCATTGCCGCGACTGCCAGGCCCGATCTCGTGATCGTCGATCTCGGCCTGCCCGACATCGATGGTCAGGATGTGATCCGGCAACTGCGCGGCTGGTCCTCCGTGCCGGTCATCGTGTTGTCGGGGCGCACCCGGGAAGAGGAAAAGGTGGGGGCGCTCGACGCCGGCGCGGACGACTATCTGACCAAGCCCTTCGGTGTCGCCGAATTGATGGCGCGAATCCGGGCACAGCTGCGCAGGCAGGAGCGCTGCATGACCGCGGATTCGGCAAAGGTATCCTTCGGCGCCGTGACGGTCGACCTGACGACGCGATCGGTGCTGCGAGACGGTGAGTCCGTTCATTTGACGGCAATCGAATACCGTCTGCTGGTCGCACTCGTACGTCATGCTGGCCGTGTGCTGACCCATCGACAGCTTCTGGAGGAGGTCTGGGGACCCGCGCATGCGGAAAACGCCAACTATCTTCGGATCTATATGGCGAACCTTCGCCACAAACTCGAGCGGGAACCTGCTCGACCCGAATACATCGTGACGGAGACCGGTGTTGGCTATTGCCTCGTGGGTGTGAGGTGAGTTCCGGCGAGCCGCTCTGGACCAGCCGCACGAATCTACGCCGAGCAGCGCAGACATCATCCGTGACACGAGGTGGCGTTTCGATGTTAATGACATTTTTATACGCCGCTCCCGTACTTTTACGTCATCCTGACGATGCCCGTGCTTCAATCAAGCTGAGAACGCCGCATTGGCGTGGACTGGAGGCTGGTTGTGCTGAAACTACTTATTCCCGTGCTCGGTGCCAGAGGGGCAACCGAAGCGGCGCGTCACGGAGCGTTCCTGTTTTCCGAGCGATGCGTCTCCGAGGTCGAGATCGTCGAAGTGCTCGACGATGTGGCGCAGGGCCGTGCCCTGGCGTTTCATTCGGCGGCAACGCTGCATAGACGGGAGAAACAGGCGGCGCTCGATGCGCTCATGCAGACCCGGGCGATTCTCGACGATGCCGGCGTCCCGTACACATGGAAACGCGTGTTCGGCCCTCCGGAGCGGACAATCGCGCAGTGCGCGGCAAAGGGGCATGCGGATATCGTGGTGCTGGACGCAAGTCGCCTTGGCTTCTTTCACAAATGGACCATCCTCGCCAGGCTCTGGCGGCTGACCTCAACACCGGTCACGATGCTCCACTGAAATCCGCGCCACGCTCCGGTAGCGTCACACGATTCGCAGTCGCCGCAGCAGCAGTGCCATCGTCGTGCCCTGAACGAAGATCGAAAAGGCAACCACGGCAAAGGACAGCGTCACGATTTCCTCTCGACGAGGCACGCCGGGCGGCAATCCCATCGCAAGGGCCAAAGCCAGGGCGCCGCGCATTCCGCCCCAGAACAGGATGTGTTGATGCCGCACGTCGATGCGAAGGGACGAGCGCGAGAAGAGCGCACAACACGGGTACACAGCCACGGCGCGCGCAAGCATCACAACCGCCACGGCGATGCCGATCGACAGCCACACCGTGTCGTACTCGCGCTGAGCCTGCTGAATTCCAATGAAGAGGAAGATGAACGAATTCGCGGCGAATACCGTGTATTCGAGCACGGTTTCAACGGCTTCGCGTCCCTTCTTCGTCATGGGATTCACCGCGTTGCGCGTTCCCATCACGAGGCCCGCGACCAGTGTCGCCAGCACGCCGGACAGGTGGAGATTCTCGGCGAGCAGAAACGAGCCGTAGGCCGCGATCATCGCAAACGTCATTTCGACCAGATGATCGTCGGTGCGGTGTAGCAATGAGAGCGCGACGTTGCCGATCAAGAGGCCGCAAAAGACCGAGCCCAGGAGCACGATGGCGGAGATGCGGAACACGTCGATCAGGTGAACGTGCATGCCCCCGACGAATGCCAGTACGACGCGAAAGCCCGCTGCCGCCGTCCCGTCGTTGAACAGGCTTTCCGCCTCCATCAAATGCCTGAAGCGGCCCGCCACGCCGGCTTCCCTGAAAGTCGCAAGGACGGAGACCGGGTCCGTGGCGGCGATCAACATACCGAACAGCAGCCCGGAGATCCATTCCCAGTGCAGCAGGTAGTGCATGCCCATGGCCGTCACGCCCGCCGACACCAGCACCCCGACAATAGCTAACGTCTGGACCACGGCGAAGTCTCTGCGGACTGCGTCCCACCGCATGTGAAACGCAGCCTCGAAAATGAGCGGCGGCAACAGCACGTTGTAGATGAAGTCCTTGTTGAGGGGAATAACGGGAAATCGCGAAGAGGCCAGAAAGGAGAAGGTGATGCCGGCGATAACCAGACCGACGCTGTACGGCATGTGCAAGCGGCGCACGAGCATGGCCACCAATGCCGAAACGAGCAGCAGCAGTTCGAAGAGGCCGACGTTGAAGTCCATGCGGTGGGCTCCGGTCGAGGGAAAGCGGGGCGTTTCGCTACGGCTGGATCGATATTGCCGACGGTTGGCGCTGCTGTGCGAATCCCGCAGGGTATTCACTACGCCGTTACCAGATCATACGTAGGTAAAGAAGGTAAGGCCGCGCTGACTGCTCGCCCAGGCTTCGGCGATGCATGCATCGATGCCCGGGAGGTTCGACGCACGAGCGCATGACGCGAGGCGGCGGGCAAGATCCGCAAGTCGCGCACACGCCTGCTGATCGGGACGAGGTTCAGGGCACAGACAGGTTCGCGCCCGCCGCAGCGCGCGCTTTGCCGTTTCCGCGAGGCGAGTGCCGCGCCTCCGTATTTCCCCCAGCATCGCGCCACCGATGATAACGCTACCATTGCTCTCACCTCGTCGCCGACGGCCAACTGGAGCCCGCCGGATTCCGGCGGCTTTTTTTATCCGCTGGAATGGTAGCGTTATCATGGAGAACACCTTGTCCCAAATCCGCAAGAAGCCTGAAGAGCTGCGCAGCTACCGCTGGTACGGCGTCAACGACCTACGCTCGTTCGGCCACCGCTCGCGCACGGCGCAGATGGGCTATCACTCGTCCGACTACATGGGCAAGCCGGTGATCGCCGTCGTCAACACGTGGAGCGAGATCAACTCGTGCCACACGCACTTCAAGCAGCGGGTGGAAGACGTGAAGCGCGGCATCTGGCAGGCGGGCGGGTTCCCCGTGGAGATGCCGGTCATGACGCTCGCCGAGCCTTTCCAGAAGCCCACAACCATGCTCTACCGCAACTTCCTCGCCATGGAAACGGAAGAGCTGCTGAAGTCCTACCCGTTCGACGGCTGCGTGCTGATGGGCGGCTGCGACAAGACCACGCCGGGCCTCCTGATGGGCGCGATCAGCATGAACCTGCCGGCCATCTATCTGCCGGCCGGCCCAATGCTGCGCGGCAACTGGAATGGCCGCACGCTCGGCAGCGGCTCGGATACGTGGAAGTACTGGGCCGAACTGCGCGCGGGCAAGATCACGGAAGACGAGTGGAAGGGCATCGAGAGCGGCATCGCGCGCTCGCCGGGCCACTGCATGACGATGGGTACCGCTTCCACGATGACGAGCGCCACCGAGGCGCTAGGCCTCACGCTGCCCGGATTCTCGTCCATTCCGGCAGCGGACTCGCGCCACGCGCAGTACGCGTCGCTCACGGGTCAGCGCATCGTCGAGATGGTGTGGACCGACCAGAAGCCCTCGGACATCCTCACCGCCAAGGCCTTCGACAACGCCGTGACCACGGTGCTCGCGATGTCGGGTTCGACCAACGCGATCGTGCACCTCGTGGCCGTCGCGCGCCGCG
Source organism: Paraburkholderia sp. (assembly GCF_035501035.1). Lineage (GTDB taxonomy): Bacteria > Pseudomonadota > Gammaproteobacteria > Burkholderiales > Burkholderiaceae > Paraburkholderia. The sequence goes on along the minus strand of NZ_DATJWR010000364.1, from coordinate 42,276 downwards.
CGGGCATCGATCTGACCACGGCGCGCTTCGACGAACTCGCGCGCATCACGCCCGTGCTCGGCAATATCCGCCCCGCGGGCCAGTATCTGATGGAAGACTTCTATTACGCGGGCGGCCTGCGCGCGCTGCTCGTGGAGCTGGGCGAACTGATCGACGGCACGCAGATGACCGTCAACGGCAAGACACTCGGCGAAAACATCACAGGCGCCGAGATTTTCAACGACGACGTGATTCGCAGGCGCGGCAACGCGCTCGTCGCGCGCGACGGCCTCGCGGTGCTCACCGGCAATCTCGCGCCGGACGGCGCCGTGATCAAGCCCGCGGCAATGGAGCCGCATCTGCTCAAGCATCGCGGCGCCGCGATCGTGTTCAAGGACTACAACGACATGGCGGCGCGCATCGACAGCGACGACCTCGACGTGAGCGCCGATTCCGTGATCGTGCTGCAGCACGCGGGTCCCGTGGGCGCGCCCGGCATGCCCGAATGGGGCCAGTTGCCGATCCCGCAGAAGCTGCTCGAGCAGGGAGTGCGCGACATGCTGCGCATTTCCGATGCGCGCATGAGCGGCACGAGCTACGGCGCCTGTGTGCTCCACGTCGCGCCGGAATCGTTCGTGGGAGGCCCGCTCGCGCTCGTGAAAGATGGCGACATCATCGAGCTCGACGTAGCGGCGCGCCGCCTGCACCTGCATGTGAGCGAGGCCGAACTCGCCGGGCGCAAGGCGGCGTGGAAACCGCCGAAGCGGCCGTTCGAGCGCGGCTTCGGCGTGATGCACCAGTTGCACGTGACGCAGGCGAACAAGGGCTGCGATTTCGACTTCCTCGAAACGCCGGACGTCGAGAGTTGCGAAAGCCACGCCGGCGAACCGGAAATTCACTGATAGCCTCAATCCACCATTCGACCCATCATGAACGCATCGAACCACCCGGTGAGCGACGCCGCGCTCGAGCAACTGCGTCACGTGAGCACCGCGACGCTCACGACCCAGCTTTTCAAGCGCGGCCTGCGCAACGTATTTCTTCAGGGCGTGGCGCCGCTCGTCAAGCCCGCGCCCGGCGCGCCGAATCTCGTCGGGCCGGCGTTTACGCTGCGCAATATTCCGGCGCGCGAGGACCTCGACCACGTGGGCGTGTTCCAGAACCCGGACCACCCGCAGCGCAAGGCCGTGGAAACGGCGCCCGCCGGCAGCGTGCTCGTGCAGGATTGCCGCGGCGATCGCACGGTGGCATCGGTGGGCTCGATCCTCGCGTTGCGGCTCGCGAAGCGCGGCGTGGCGGGCATGGTCTCGGACGGCCCCGTGCGCGACAGCGGCACGATCGCCGCGCTAGGCCTCCCCATCTGGTGCACGGGGGCGAGCGCGCCGCTCAATCTCGCGAAGCATCACGCCGTGGATATGAACGTGCCGATCGCCTGCGGCGGCGTGCCCGTCTATCCGGGCGACATCGTCGTGGCCGATACCGATGGCGTCGTGATCGTGCCGCGCGAAATGGCCGAGGAGGTGGCGCGCGACGCCACCGGGCAGGAGCAGCTCGAAGCGTTCATCACGGAGCGCATCGAGGCGGGGCGCCCGCTGCGCGGCACGTATCCGCCGGACGAGGAGACGCTCGCCACGTATCGCGAGTGGCGCGCGCAGCAGGCGAAGTAACGCGGTTGCCGCGCACGCGGCCTGCGCAAGACGACACTACCCATAACAAAGGCCCGTGACGGTAGCGGGCTCAGGAGACTTTGTGAACGACGTCACTGCCGCGATCGACGAGCCTCGTCTGATCAACCGCATGGGCTGGCGGCTGATGCCGCTGCTCGGCGTGCTCTATCTGGTCGCGTACATCGACCGCTCCAACATCAGCTTTGCGAAGCTCCAGATGCTCGGCAGCCTCGGGCTTTCGGAAGTGGCGTACGGGCTTGGCGCTTCGCTGTTCTTCATCGGCTACCTGATCTTCGAGGTGCCGAGCAATGTCCTGCTCCACAAGTACGGCGCACCGCGCTGGATGGCGCGCATCATGTTTACATGGGGCGTGGTGACGATCCTGCTCGCCTTCACGCAGAACGCCACGATGTTCTACATCCTGCGCTTTTTGCTTGGGGCTTCCGAAGCGGGGCTTTATCCCGGCGTGATCTACTACCTCACGCTCTGGTTCCCGCAGCGCCATCGCGTGCGCATGCTCGGCTATTTCACGGTGGGCAGCAGCCTCGGCAACATGATCGGCGCGCCGATCTGCGGCTGGCTGCTCGACAAGGGCGGCCTGCTCGGCCTGCAAGGCTGGCAGCTCGTGTTCGTGGTCACAGGCATTCCATCGGTACTGCTGACGATCGTCGTGCTGTTCCTTTTGCCGAAGTCGCCGCAGCAGGCGAAGTTTCTCTCGGATGGCGAGAAGCGCTGGCTCACGCATACGCTCACGACCGAGAGCACGGCTGCGCGCGGGCAGGCGCGCCACGGCTCGGTGCTCAGCGTATTCACGGAGCCGCGCGTGCTCGGCATGGCGCTCTACTACATGATGCTTTCGATTTCCGTGTATGGCGTGAGCTACTGGCTGCCGACGCTCGTGAAGGGCTTCGGCGTGAGCAACACCACGAACGGCCTGCTCAACATCATTCCCTGGCTGATGGCGACGCTCGTGCTCGCCACGCTGCCCTCGCGGCTGCGCGCAAGCAATCATGCAACCATCGCGATGCTGGTGTCGGCGCTGCTCGGCACGGCGTTCTTCCTTTCGTCGGTGTTCCTGCCGGGCCATGCGTTGCGCTTCGCCGCGCTGTGCCTGGGCGCGCCCTGCATGTATCTGCTGATTCCGTGCTTCTGGACGCTGCCGCCGAAGTTCCTCTTCGGCGCGCGCGCGGCGGCAGGCATCGCGGCGATCAACTCGCTCGGCAATATCGGCGGCTTCATCGCGCAGAATCTCGTGCCGTTCGTCAAGGAAGCGACGGGCAGCACCAGGGCGCCCATGCTCGTGCCCGCTGCATGTATGGTGATCTTCGCTATGGTCACCGCATGTCTGTTGCGACGTGGCGAGCGCTCGCCGCAATCGGTCGAAGGCACGCCGGTCCCGAACAACGCGCGTTAGCCGGCCGCAGGCGGACCGGAAAGCGCGACTTGCCTGGGAAAACTAATCGAATGCGGGAGACGACGGCTCCCGCCCGATGCGCGGCGAGCCGCGCGCCACGGCTCGCGAGACCGTATTCGTTACAATAAGCGCGCCGCGCCCACTCCTCTCCACATTCATGGCAACCATCAAACCCGCTGCTCCGAACGTCGATCACACGGATGCCACCGTGCGCACCAAGCGCACGCGCGGCGGCCCGAAGGGGCTGCGTATCACCGACGTCGCGGCGCAGGCGGGCGTTTCGCCCATCACGGTCTCGCGCGTGTTCAATAACCCCGAGTCGGTCGCGCCGGAAACGCTCGAACGCGTGCGCCAGGTCGTGCAGAAACTGGGCTACGTGCCCAACCGGCTCGCGGGCGGCTTGTCGTCGGCGCGCTCGCGCCTCATCGCGGCCATCGTGCCGACCGTCTCGCATTCACTGTTCTCGGAAACCATCCAGGTGTTCAGCGAGACGATGTCGCGCGCGGGTTATGAAGTGCTGCTCGCGTTGAGCGGCTATAGCGCGTCGAACGAGGAGAGCCTGCTCGACGCGGTGTTGAGCCGGCGCCCCGAAGGCGTGCTGCTCACGGGCGTCGCGCATACCGATTCGCTGCGCGAGCGGCTCAGGAACGTCGGCATTCCCGTGGTCGAAACGTGGGACATGACCGATACGCCTATCGACATGCTGGTGGGCTTCTCGCACTACCGGATCGGCGCGGCGGTGGCCGGACATTTTCTCGAGCGCGGCGTGCGCCGTCCCGCGCTCATCTCCGCCAACGACGCGCGCGCGCTCGCGCGGCGCGCGGGCTTTCGCGAGCGGCTCGCGCAGGCGGGCATCGAGGACGTGCCTGAAGAACTCGTTGCGCCGCCCAGCTCGGTCGCGGTCGGCAAGCGCGCGCTGCCGCAACTGATCGCGCGCGCAAAAGACATCGACGCCGTGTTTTGCGGCTCCGACCTGCTCGCGATCGGCGCGCTGGGCGCCGCGCGGCAGTTGGGGTTAAACGTGCCCTCGCAACTGGCGATCTGCGGGTTCGGCGATCTGGAATTCTCGACCGAAACCACACCGCAGCTGACGACGGTGCGCGTGGAAGGCACGCGTATCGGCGTGAATGCCGCGCGCTTTCTGCTCGACCGCCTGAGCGGCGAGACCCATGTGGGCGAGCGGCGCGCGCTCGACGTAGGCTTCACGATCGTGCCGCGCGAATCGACTTGATCGCGCCGCTTGCCCTGGCTTTGCAAGGGTTGCCCGCGATGCAACCTTGGGTCCGGCTCAGGCAACTGCGGTCGCCGGCGTGACACCTGCCTTTGCGCGCTCCGATGCGTGCAACGGCGCCGTGCGCGGACTGGCAATGCCGAAGTGGCTGGCGAGCGCATCGACGACGTTATCTGCCATGCCGGTGCGCGTTTCTTCGGTAGCCGAACCAATATGCGGCGTGAGCACGACGCGTGGGTTCTCGATCAGCGCCTGCGGGACGTGCGGTTCGTGCTCGAACACGTCGAGCGCCGCGCCGGCCACGCGATTTTCGGCGAGCGCCGCGATCAGCGCCGTTTCGTCGACCACCGGGCCGCGCGCGATGTTGACGAGGAAGCCATCCGGGCCTAGCGCATCGAGCACGGCCGCATTCACGAGGTGATGCGTTTGCGGCGTGAGCGGGCAGGTGAGGATCAGCATGTCGCTATCGGCGGCGAGACGGGTCACGTCGTCGTAGTACGGCAAGTCGACGGACTTGCGGTTCGGCCCGTAATACGCGATCTGCGAGCCGAACGCCTGCAGCCGCTTCGCAATCGCCGCGCCGATCGTGCCGAGCCCGACGATGCCGACCTTCATGCGCGAGAGGGAGCGCCCAAGCGGCATCGCACCATACTGCGGCCACTTGCCGGCGCGAACGTACGCGTCGGCCTGCACCAGATCGCGAGTAATGGCGAGTGCGAGCCCGATCGCCGTGTTCGCGACATCTTCCGCAAGCACGCGCGACGCGTTCTCGATGCGGATGCCGCGCGCCGTCGCGCTTTTCACGTCGAGATTGTCGAGGCCGGCGCTGTAGCTCGCAATGATTTCCAGCGCGGGCAGTGCGTCGAGAAACGCCGCGTCGATTTTGGTCTTGCGCAGCGCGATGCCGCGAATGGACGCGCCGTGCCGCGCGAGGAATGCGGCCGCTTCAGTGGGCTCGTCCGGCAGGTCGAGAACCGTGAAGAGTGAAGCGAGTTCCGCCTGTGTGCGCTGCGGCAGCTCGGCCGCGTTGAGAATGACGGGCTTGGACATGATGAGTCGATGAATCCTTTCTTCGTTCGATGCGTAACTTCGGTGTGCCTGCCGGTTCAACGGCGCGTTCAGTTCACTTTCACGCGTTCGATCCGGCCCATGAACACCAGGTAGACCAATGCGGCGACCACACAGTGTGCCGCGACAAAATAAAGTCCTGCCGTGTAGCCGCCCGTTGCCTGCACGATATAGCCGAACACGATAGGCGTGACGATGCCGCCGATATTGCCGATGCAGTTGAAGATCGCACCGGCGAGGCCAACGGCTTCGCGCGGCGCGGTGTCGCTCGCAATGGCCCACGTGCCGGCGCCGGCGGCCGCGCCCTTGCCGAAGAAGGCGAGCGTCATCAGCAGAACGATCACGGCGTTGCTCTCGGTGAATGCGGAGAACACGATGCAGCCGCCCACCGCCATGCCGACGATGTACGGCGTCTTGCGCGCCCAGGTGACGCTCCAGCCGTGCCGGATCAGAAAGTCCGAAATCGCGCCGCCCGCAATGCCGCCGAGAAACCCCGCGACGGCCGGCAGCATCGTCGCGAAACCGGCCTCCATGATGTTCATGCCGCGCGCCTGGACGAGGTAGATCGGAAACCACGTGATGAAGAAATAGCTCAACGCGATCGCGCAATACTGGCCGATGTACGAGCACCACAGCATGCGGTTGCCGAGCAGCAAGCGCAGCGTCTTGCCCGACGGCACGGGACGCGACAGGCGCTCGTGCGCCGAATCGATGTCGATCATCGCGCCGCCTGCGACCAGCCGGTCGAGTTCGGCCTGCGAGATGCGCGGGTGCTTGCGCGGCTCGTGCATGACGACCGCCCAGACCCCGGCGCAAGCAATACCGATCAGCCCGAGCGCATAGAACGGCGCGGGCCACCCGTACTTTGCGGTCAGCCAGCCGGCGAGCGGCGAGAAAATCGCCACGGCGAAATACGATGCGGATGCAAACAACGACGTGGCGAGGCCGCGCTCTTGTGTGGGGAACCACATCACGGTCACGCGGCTGTTGGCCGGAAAGCTCGGTGCCTCGATCAGCCCGAGCGCGAAGCGCAACGCGAAAAGCAGACCGAGCGCCACGGAGAGATCCGCCGTCACCTTGCCGATAACGCCGACCAGTAGCGTCGCAATCGACCACAGGACGATCGTGGCACCGTACACGGTTTTCGTGCCCAGGCGGTCGAGCAGCATGCCGCCCGGTATCTGCCCGATCACATAGGCCCAGCTGAACGCCGAGAGCACGTAGCCGAGTTGAACATGGTTGAGCCCGAATTCGCGGGCGATGCCCGGCCCGGCGATCGAGAGGATCGCGCGGTCGGCGTAGGCAACCGTCGCGAGCAGCAGGATGGCTGCGAGAATCGTGAAACGCGTGCGCGTGACGCGCGCGGCTTGCGTGGGGGCGTAGCTGGCGGTCCTCTGCGTGGACATCGATGTCTCCATCTATGATTATTGATATCCGCACCCGCAAGCCGCATGGACACGCGCGGTCCGGATCTGACTGTATTTGACGCACGCCGGGAACGGGCGTCAACCTTGATTGAGACAATCAACGTGAAAAACTGGATGACTCAGGAGGAGGCCTGCAGCGCACTGGGCGTGCGCAAGCAGACGCTGTACGCCTATGTGAGCCGTGGGCGCATCGAGGTGCGCTGGGATCCGGAGCACGTGAGCCGCAAGCTGTATCGCAGCTCGGATGTCGCGGCGCTGAAGAAAAAGCGCGACCTCGGGCGCGCTCACAAGAGCATCGCGGCGAGCACGATGGCGTGGGGCGAACCGATCATCAACACGCGCATTTCCACGGTCGTCCGCGGGCGGCTTTACTACCGAGGGGGGGACGCGGTCGAACTTGCGGGCCGCGCGACCCTGGAGGAAGTCGCGCAACGGCTATGGGACTCCGATGTCTTGCCGGTCTTTCCGACGGTGCGCGACGACGTGCCGGTTCCGACGGCTGCGCCGCCACGCGCGCGGGTGTATGCGTCGATTGCGCTCGCGGCCGCGGATCGCAGTTCGTGCGGTTCGATGAACGCCGGGCGCCTGAACGACGAGGCGGCCACGCTGGTTGGCCGGCTCGCCAGCAGCTTCGTCACGCTCGACGACGAAGGGCCGCTTCATCTGCGTCTCGCGCGCGCATGGCGCTGCGAAGCGCGGGCGGACCTGCTGCGGCGTGCGCTCGCGTTGCTCGCGGACCAGGAGCTGACGACATCGGCGTTTGCGGCCCGCGTCGCCGCATCGACCGGTGCGTCGCTCGGGGCGTGCATGCTGGCGGGCCTCGCCGCATTGTCGGGACCCTTGCACGGCGACGCCGCTTTGCGCGTGCAGGCGCTGCTCGGCGAAGTGCGCAAGAAGGGCGTCGAAGCGGCGGTCGAGCGATGGCTCGCCCGCAACGGGCCGTTGCCGGGATTCGGCCACGAGCTTTACCCGCAGGGCGACCCGCGCGCGACGGACCTGCTCGCGGTGTTCGAAACGCCTGCCGAAGTGCGCGCGTTGATCGACCACGTGCGCGAGACGAGCGGCCTCGCGCCCACCATCGACATCGCGCTCACCGCGCTGGCCGGACACTGCCGCTTGCCGGAAGACGCGGTGTTCGCGATGTTCGCCATTGGCCGCAGCGTGGGCTGGATGGCGCACTCGATCGAGCAGATGACAAGCGGCACGCTGCTGCGGCCACGGGCCAACTATATCGGGCCGGTTGCTGCAGAAGGCGGCGATAGTCAGTAGTCCACCACAAGGGAAGCGACGCGGCTGGCGCGGGCCGACGCTTTGTGGCTGGCCGGCCGGAGACGGCCGCCGCCCACAATGTAATTAGGCATGCGAATGATAAGACATCGTGCGCTGCTGCAGACGTCGCACGAAAATCGAACGGGCCTCGACCGTTCAGTGGCCCAACCCGCTGGCGGCGATCTGCTGCTCGACGAACCGGGCGAACAGAGTGTGCAGGCGGGTAGTGGGATGAAGGTCGTCGGCAAACATGTATGTCTGATCGGCATTGGACGCGGCATAGGTGGGCGGCGAGCAAAGCAGAGCCGTGTCATCGGGCGTTTTTTTGGGGTCGCAGGCCTGGGCCGTGTTGGACACGGCAAAGCCGTTCGCCTGGAAGTTCGCGATGAGCTGGGTCACCCAGGTATAGGCGTCGACTTCGATGACCTTGCCTTGCAGGCCATCGGACTGCAGTGCGCCGTTCAAGGTGGCATTGAAGAGTTGCGACAACTGGATCAGGTTCGCGCCGCCATCGGATTGCGCAAGCCCCTTGGGCGAGAGGCCGATGTTCGGAACGTTGACCACCACGACGTGCGTGGCGCCGTTCTGGACGATCTGCCCGACGATCTGTGCCAGCGTCGTTGCTGCCGCTTGCACGGTTGCCGTGGCGGCCGGCGGCGAGCCGGCGCGCAGCACGTCGTTCGCGCCGGCCCAGACCAGCACGAGCTGGCCTGAATTGAAGCTTCCATGAGCAGCGAGATAGCTCGACACCTGCTGATTGACGGGCATTTCGACATTGCCTATCACGTCGGTGAGGAAGTCGTACTGGTTGGCCGGCGTGGCGACCGTCGAGCCGCCCTCCGCGTAGCCATACCCGTTTTGCGCAGTCAGCTTGTGATCGAAGCCGATGGTGAACGCAGCGTTCAGCGTGTCCCCATAATATTGCGCGACATCCTGGCTCCACACCTGGCCGGGGTTGGTCGTGAAGCGGCCACCGCCCACGGCGCTTGCAATTGGCGCGTAGGTTCCGACATCGGAAAGGCTGTCGCCGAACGAGACGATCTGCAACTGGACACCGCCCGGCGGGGTGCTCGTGCTACTGCCTGTGCTGCTACTTCCACCGCCGCCACCCCCGCCGCCGCCGCATGCTGCCAGCAGCGCAATCAGAAAGGCAGAAATTGCATGACGAACCCGGTATTCGATTGTTGACATTGCTCCCCCTTGCCGCTCGCTGCGGTCATGACCCGCACGGGTCGCGTTTCGGAGAGCACATGACGTGCCTGGGGCAAGCGGACGATCAAAAGGAATGCGCGGCTTCCGTGCTCAGGGCGGTGAGGATTCATGGCGCGTCGCCGCTTCGCGCTGTGTAGCGCCGCGTGGCCACTGGCGTCCGCGGTCAGCAGGTCGGCCAGTGAGGAAGCCTCCTGACGCCGCTGCGCGAGGTCAATGCTGACCGCAGACCGTATGAGGACTTGTGGATTGCTCTACGCGTCATGCGTGGCTAAAAGTGCGCTCTGTCAAGGCCGAAGGGCGTGGAAATACCAGGCGCCGTCGATTAGCAAGACGAAGTAATAAGTAGTACGTCGCAAACCAGCGTCAAGCGAAACGCTCGGGGTAGTCTTGCATCGTGAGCCAGTGGCGCAGCAGCCTCGCCTGGTCGGCATCGAGCGATTTGAGCACCTGTTCAGCGGGCTCGTGGCGTAGCGCCTCGACGACCGGCGCGAGCGCCGCGTCGCAGAGGTGCCAGATGCCTAGCGGCTGGTCCGGGCTTGCGACCACGTCCGCTTCGGCAATCAGGCCGCTTTCGATGACGGGCGCGCGTTCCACGTTCAGCTCGTTGAAGTCGGCGCTCACATGAGCGGGCTGGTCGTCGGGCCATGCGCTGCGCGTTTGCCAGAACGGCTGCGTGGTCCAGCGCTGTTCGAGCGCGTAGACGTCGCGTCCGGTGCGTGCAAAGCGCATGAACAGTTGCTCGATGCGCTGCTGGTGAAAGCGTAGCGCGAGCGGCGCGCGCTCGGGCCGCGCGAGCAACGTGTGGATCACGGCGGGCGCCTGCAGCGCGGAGGTGAGCGACTGGAAGATGCCGTTGCCCGCGAGCGGATCGACGGCCATTGCGGCGTCGCCCACGCGCAGCCAGTTGTGGCCGCCGGTACGGCCGCACAGTGTGGCGGTGCTGCTGCGCGCGTAGAGGCGCGCGTCGTTCGCGGCGTCGCCGGCGAAGAAGTCGCTCGCAAGCGGCGAGTGCCGCATGCGCTCGCAGAACATGAGGAGTTCGTCACGTTGCGGCAGTTCCGGGTTCGCCACGTCCAGCGTCAGTTGCCAGTAGCAGCGGCCATCGCGCAGCCGCGCCATCCACGCCCAGCCGGCCGGCAGGCTTTCGACGGCGGTGCCGCTCGCGCCGGGTCGGCCGCTCCACACGTTCAGCAGGCTCAGCGTTTGCGGGCCGCGTGTCGCGTCGCGCAACAGCGGCGCGAGACGGCCGCGCGCCTCCACCAGAAAATCCGCACGCAACGTGAGCGGGCCATCGACCATTTCGACCATGAGGTCGTGCCCCACGCTTGACGACTGCAACGAGCGCACGTTCGCCTCGATGATATCCACGCCCGCAGCGTTCAGGTCCTCGCGCAACGCCATATCGAACGCACGCCGGTCGACGAGGAATTCGGCGTCGAGCGTTTGCAACGCGCCATTCCAGAGTGTCGTGCGCACGCTCGGCCCTTCGCAGCAACTTGCCGCACGGTGCAGGCCCGCGCGGCGCAACGCTTCTATCACGCGCGCCGATAGCGACTCCGCGGCGTCGAAACGCCGCCAGTCGCTCACCACCTGCACGCGATAGCCGAGCGCAGCAAGCGAGCGCGCGACGGCGGCGCCCGCAGGCCCCGCGCCGAGCACGACGATGCTGGCCGCGCTCATGATGCGCGCAACGGCCCGCGGGGGAGGAGTGGAATCGTGCAAGCCGTCCTCCTTGGAATCATGGTGCATTGCTTCGACACTCGACACTCCGGCGCTGCGCTTCGGATGAGCGAAGCCTAATCTGGCATAGATGCCGCGATAAATCTATCAGGTCAAAGGCGAATTTCGATGGCACAAGCTCTGTGTTTCGATGCGCGATAGGCATGAACGATCGTGCGCGGTAATTGCTTTGCGAATAGGCGATGCGTAGCACGTACGGGTACGCGTGCCGCATGGGCCGCAATCATCACAGGGATGCGTGGAGACAAAGCGGGGACAGTGCGCGCACGATGTCATCAATGAGGCGAGGGCACGCCTTCTTGCCACTCGCTCCAATGAGCGACGATGGTTCGCACGAGCGGATAGCCTGCGCGATAGAGATTTTCCAGCGCGGGCTCGAAGCCGCCCTGACCCGCATAATTCAGCAGATTCGCGGCATTCGACTCGCCCGCATAAGGCCGATCGAAATCCGAACCGGCACGCAGCACGGCCACGCGATCGAGATCCACGCGCTGCGCACGCGCCGCGCGCCTGAGTGCTTCAAAGGTGGCGTTGTCTTCCTGCTGGGTCATGCAATAGACACCCTTGCCGCCCGTGAGCTCGCGTGTGAATTCACTGGCTCTTGCGCCGAGCGCCGTGCCCGACCACCAGGTATCGTCGGCGACCGAATCGCAACGGATCACGCCTGGCGGGCGATTGGCCGGCGCGTAAGCATAGTTCGCGCGTGCGGCTTGGGCCTGGGCGCTGTCGGCCAGCGCGACGTTGCGCGAGAGCGCCCAGGCCGCGGCGGTGAGCCTCGGGTTGAGGCGGAATACTTCAGTGTGATAGTCGAGCGGCGGCTTTTCGGCGGGGCTTTTCGTATTGATGCCAAGGTAGCCTGTGCGCCATCCGGGCGGGCGTGCGTCGCCATCGATCTCCCATTGCAGGCCGAAATCGACGAGCCAGTCCGACCACGCCGCCGAGCCCAACGTGCCGCGCTCGGGATTCACGCCCGCAATGCCGGCGATCAGGAAGTAAGTCCTGCGCAGGTCGAACTGCGGCGCGAAGGCGAGGGCCATGGTCGACGCGGCGGCGTTCGCGTGCCCCATGCCGGTCGTCATCACGCACACGTCGTCGGCGTTGCATTGCACGGCAGGATAATCGGGCGAGAGGCCCGCAATCGTCACGGACTCCCAGGGACCGAGGCGATCGAGCCAGGTCTTCGCTTCCGGTGCGAACATCGTGACGATCATCACCTTCACCGGGCGGCCAGGTCCGCTCGCGCCCGCTTGCACGAAGGCGGGTAAGGCGGTGGCGCCTTGCAGCGCGGGTGACGCGGGTGGCGGCCCCGACGTGCAGGCCGCCATCGCCATCGCCGTCACCATCGCCATCGCCATCGCTGCGCGCAGGTGGGCAGGGCGCTTTCGCATTGTGTCGCTCCTTGTGTCGTTGTTGTGTCGTTGTATTCGTATCCGGCCGCCCGATTGTTCGGGCGAATGCGCTCGGCTATGACAGTTTCGCGAAAGCGGAGCGCGTCGCGCGCCGTTGCGTTACGTGCAACGCATTTTCGCCTGGAATTCCTATACTTCCTCTAGCGCACTCCCGGCAGGGATCGGCCCGTACGACGCTCAGGCGGCCACGCTGACACAGCGGAAACAACCCGACGAAAGAACCAAAGCAATACGGCTGCGCGGCCGTTCTGGCTCGCGCGAAAGCATCAGGAGGGGAGACATGGCACATTCCGCATCCGCGCCGGCGGACGCCCATCTCGGCGATTCCGGCCCGGCGCTTCCGGCACTCGCGCTCGCCGCGCTCGGCGTGGTCTATGGCGACATCGGCACGAGCCCGCTCTACACGCTCTCCACCGTGTTCGACCCCTCCAACGGCCTCGTGCTCAATGCTTTCAATATCGTAGGCATCGTGTCGCTGATCTTCTGGTCGTTGATGATCGTCGTCTCGCTCAAATACGTTGTCCTGATCCTGCGCGCGAACAATCACGGCGAAGGCGGCATCATGGCGCTGCTCGCGCTCGCCGCTTCTTCGGTGGCGTCGCACCGTCGCCTGCGCCACGCGCTGCTCGCCGTGGGCGTGATGGGCGCCGCGCTCTTCTTCGGTGACAGCGTGATCACGCCCGCAATCTCCGTGTTGAGCGCCGTGGAGGGGCTGGAGGTCGCGGAGCCCGGTCTCAAGACCTACGTGATTCCCGTCACGCTCACCGCGCTCATCGTGCTGTTCGTCACGCAAAAGCGCGGCACCGGCGGTATCGGCGCCGTGTTCGGGCCGGTGATGGTGCTCTGGTTCGTCGTGATCGGCGCGATGGGGCTCGTCAACATCCTCTCCGCACCCGTCGTGCTGGTCGCACTCGATCCGCTGCAGGGCCTCGCGTTCTGCATGCATCACCGCTGGCTCGCCTTCGTCGCGCTCGGTGCGGTCGTGCTCTCGCTCACGGGCGCCGAGGCGCTCTACGCCGACATGGGCCACTTCGGCAAGCGGCCTATCCGCCTCACGTGGTTCGGCGTGGTGTTTCCCGCGCTCGCGCTCAACTATCTCGGCCAGGGCGCGCTGCTGCTGACGAATCCCGGTGCGGTCCAGAACCCGTTCTACCGCCTCTTCCCGCAATGGGCGATCCTGCCGATGATCGTGCTCGCCACGGCCGCGACCGTCATCGCCTCGCAGGCCGTTATTTCGGGTACCTACTCAATGGCCATGCAGGCCATGCAGCTTTCCTTTCTGCCGCGCATGAACATCGTGCATACGTCGGAGCGCGAGATCGGGCAGATCTACGTGCCCGGCATCAACTGGGTCCTGCTGGTCGCCGTGGTCGCGGCGGTGCTCGGCTTTCGTTCGTCCACCGCGCTCGGCTCCGCGTATGGCATCGCCGTGACGGGCACGATGCTCATTACGACGTTGCTCACGTTCTTCGTCGTGCGCTATGCGTGGCATTTGAACTGGCTGCTGTGTGTGTTCGCCACGGTGTTCTTCTTCGTGATCGACGCCACGTTCTTCTCGGCGAACCTGCTCAAGATCGTGGACGGCGGCTGGTTCCCGCTCGTGATCGGCGCGCTGATGTACACGGTCATGGCGACCTGGGGGCGCGGGTGGGAAATGATGATGGCCGAGGCGCGCGTGCGCGCCGGCAAGACGCCGCTCAAGCCTTACCTCGCTTCGCTGCTCGCGAGTGATCCCGTGCGTGTGGGCGGCACGGCGATCTTCCTCACGCCGAACGCCGACGCGGTGCCGCATGCGCTCATCAACAACCTGCGGCACAACCGCGTGCTGCACGAACGCGTGGTGTTCCTGAGCGTGCTGACGACGGGCCTGCCGTGGATGCCCGAAAGCGAGCGCGTGCAGGTCGAGCCGCTGTGCCCGGGCTGTTATCACGTGACGGTGAAATACGGGTTCAAGGACGAGGTGGATCTACCGCGGACGCTGGCGGCGTACAAATCGCCGGAGTTCACTTTCAATCTCGACGATACATCGTGGTTCCTGAGCCGCGCGGTTGTCGTGCCCATTCGCGGGCACGGCATGTCGCTCTGGCGCGAACGCCTGTTCGCTGTGATGCTGCACAACGTGGGCAATATCGCCGCGTTCTTCAAGCTGCCGGCCAATCGCGTGATCGAAGTGGGGGCGCGCGTCGAGATTTAGTGACGCACGGCCCGCGCTTGCCGGCTGCGCGTTTTCAGGGCGCGCGGGTTGCGTTGTCTTTTTCTGGCGGGTTCGCGTTTGTCGAGCGGGCGAAGGTCCACGTGCGGGCGCGCATCGGCATGCAGGAAGCGAGACGCGCGGATATCGCGCTCAGGTCATTTCGGGCTGTCGCACGGGATCGAAGTCAGGCGTAGCATTTGCGGAATCAGGCGGTAGTAAATGACCCAAGCGACCGAATGATCGAAGGAGAGCATTATGAGACGCCTCTATTTCCTCGCCCCCGACACGAGCACGGCGCAAGCGATCGTGGACGATCTACTGCGCGCGCGTATCACCTGGCGCCATATTCACGTGCTCGCCAATCACAGCGTGGGGCTTGAACGCTTGCCGGAAGCGTCGCTGCTGCAACGCAGCGACGTCGTGCATGCGCTGGAGCGCGGCGTGGCGTTTGGCGCTGCAACCGGCGCGCTGGTCGGTCTCGTGGCGCTGGCGTTTCCGCCTGCCAATCTCGCCATCGCGGGCGGGACGGTCGTCATGCTGACGCTGGGCGGCGCGGCGTTCGGCGCCTGGACGGCGGCGATGATCGGCGTCGACGAGCCGAATACACGGCTCGCGCGATTTGGCGGAGCGATCCACGACGGCCAGCTGCTGGTCATGGCCGACGTCCCCGGCTCGCGTGAAGCGGAGATCGAGGAGCGCGTGGCCCAGCACGTTCCGCGCGCCGATGTCGAAGGCGCCGAGTCGACGACTCCGATCTTTCCCTGAAAGGTAAAGGGTGCACGGCGGCTGGCTTTGATGCGGCGCTGCGGGCTTCGGTTCATCAGGCTGACGCCTGGCGGTTCGTACCGTTGTGTTTGCTGAAGCTGCCAGTCGTGCCCCGTTTTCTTGACCCGCTGCGCCGGGCGTGTGGGCCGGACGGGTAGCTTCGGACGGCAACTCGTGCCGAGCACCCCTAGACAAGAGCCCCGGACAAGCACCCGGACAAGCACCCGGACAAGCACCCGGACAAGCACCCGGACAAGCACCCGGACAAGCACCCGGACAAGCACCCGGACAAGCACCCGGACAAGCACCCCGGACAAACACCCCGGACAAACACCCCGGACAAACACCCCGGACAAACACCCCGGACAAGCGGCCTCGTGCAGCCAACTCCCGCGCGGGCCCCCCGGGTGGGCAGCATCAGGCGGGCAGCCTCCCGACGAGCAACCGCCGGCCGCCAGCACCGCGCGGTGCTCCGTACAACCGGCCAAAGCCCGGCCGGCCGCGCCAATTCCCTGCCGAATCCCGCATTTTGACCGGCTTGCGCCCGCGACAAGGCAAAATACGGGTTTTGAGCCCGCGCCGGGCTCGAGTTTCCCTCTGCCGGCCGCCTCCTTCCAGGCATCGATCGGGCCTCGTCGCGAGCCCGGCAGGTCGGCTCGCGTTGTCTCGCGAGCCTCAAGCGATATTGGAGTCGTGTCTATGCCCGAATCGAATCTGTCTTTCTTCGGCCGGCTTTCGGTCGCGCTGGGATCGTTCTTCGCGATCCTCGGCGACGGCGAGCTTGCCGCCAATGTGCGCCGTCTGCGCGAGGGGGGCCTCGCCCCCGCCGCGGCAGCCACGGCGCCGAGCGCGCCGGCTCCGGCTGCGGCACCGGTGGCGAAGCCCGCACCCGCGCCGGCTCTCGCGCCCACCGTCGTGAAGGAAGCCACGCCTGACGCCGCGCTCCAGCTGCTCGGGCTGCTGCAGCGCAACGCGCGCTTTGTCGATTTCGTCGAGGAAGACATCGCCGGTTACGCCGATGCGGAGATTGGCGCCGCCGCGCGTATCGTCCACGAAGGCTGCCGCGCCACGCTGCGCGACCACTTCGCGATCCGCCCGGTGCGCACCGAGGCCGAAGGCTCGCGCGTCACGCTCACGGCCGGCTTCGACGCCGCCGCCGTGCGCCTGACCGGCAACGTGGTGGGCGAGGCGCCGTTCAGCGGCAGCCTCACGCACCGCGGCTGGCGCGTCGAGGAAGTCAAGCTGCCGCAGCTCGTCAAGACGCACGACGCGCGCATCATCGCACCGGCCGAGGTGGAACTGTGAGCGAACCGCGTTATTCGATTGGCGTCGATCTGGGCACGACGCATTGCGCACTGTCCTGGGTCGACCTCGCCGCCAGCGATGGCGAAAAAACGCAGCAAGGTGTGCTGGGCGTCACCCAGCTCACGGCGCCGGGCACGCTCGAGTCGCCCGAACTGCTGCCTTCGTTCCTCTACCTGCCTCACACCGGTGAACTGACGCCGGGCGACCTCACGCTGCCGTGGACCGCCTCGCGCGATTACGCCGTGGGCGAACTCGCGCGCAGCCGCGGTGCGGGCACACCGATCCGCCTCGTGTCGAGCGCCAAGAGCTGGCTGTGCCACGCGGGCGTGGACCGCCGCGCGGCGATCCTGCCCAATGACGCGCCGCCCGAAGTGGCGCGCGTCTCGCCGCTTGAAAGCTCGGTGCGCTATCTCACGCATCTGCGCGAGGCGTGGGACCACGCGCATCCCGAGGCGCCGTTCGGCGAGCAGGAGATCACCGTCACGATCCCGGCCTCGTTCGACCCGGCCGCGCGCGAACTGACGGCCGAAGCCGCGCAGGCGGCCGGCTACGCCAACATGACGCTGCTGGAGGAGCCGCAGGCCGCGCTCTATAGCTGGATCCAGAAGAGCGGGGGCGCCTGGCGCAAGGAAGTGAAGGTCGGCGACATCATTCTCGTCGTCGACGTGGGCGGCGGCACGACCGACCTCTCGCTGATCGCCGTGGTCGAGCGCGAGGGCAATCTCGAACTGCACCGCGTGGCCGTGGGCGAGCACATCCTGCTCGGCGGCGACAACATGGACCTCGCGCTCGCGCACGTGGTGGCGCGCAAGCTGGCCGCCCAGGGCACGCAGGCCGACCCGTGGCAGCTGCGCGCGTTGACCTACGCGTGCCGCGCGGCCAAGGAAACGCTGCTCTCCGACCTCTCCGCCGAAACGGTGCCGATCGTCGTGCCGAGCCGCGGATCGAAGCTGATTGGCGGGTCGATCCGCACCGAACTCACGCGCGCCGAACTCACGCAGATCATCCTCGAAGGTTTCTTCCCGCAGGTCGACGCCTCGGCGCGGCCGGCCGTGCGCACACGCGTCGGCCTCACGCAGCTTGGCCTGCCGTACGCGCAGGACGCCGGCGTGACGCGCCATCTCGCGGCCTTCCTCGGTCGCCAGGTGCAGGCGCTCGCGGAGCTGGAAGGCTTCGGCGCAGCCGATCCTGGCGCGGCCGGCGCGAGCTTCCTGCATCCCACGGCGATCCTCTTCAACGGCGGCGTGTTCAAGTCGGCGCTGCTCTCGCAGCGCGTGCTCGACATCCTCAACAACTGGCTCGCGGCCGAAGGCGCAGCGCCCGCGCGCCAGCTGGGCGGCGCGGACCTCGACCTCGCGGTGGCGCGCGGCGCGGCCTATTACGGCTACGTGAAGCGCGGCAAGGGCGTGCGCATTCGCGGCGGTACGGCGCGTGCGTACTACGTGGCCGTCGAGTCCGCCATGCCGGCCGTGCCGGGTCTGGAACCGCCGGTCTCGGCGCTGTGCGTCGCGCCCTTCGGCATGGAAGAGGGCACGGATGCGGCGCTGCCGCCGCAGGAGTTCGGCCTCGTGGTCGGCGAGCCCGTGCATTTCCGCTTCTTCGGCTCTTCGGTGCGGCGTCAGGATCAGGTCGGCACGATGCTCGATTACTGGACGCCCGAAGAACTGCAGGAGCTGGAGGAAATCCAGGCCACGCTGCCGCCCGAAGGCCGCACGCCCGGCGAAGTCGTGCCAGTCAAGCTGCACGCGCGCGTGACGGAAGCCGGCACGCTGGAGCTCGAAGCCATGCCAAGCGGCACGAACGAGCGCTGGAAGGTCGAGTTCGACGTGCGCGGCGGAGCAGGCGACTGAGCCCGATGAAGTCATACGTCGTCGGCATCGACCTGGGGACGAGCAATACGGTCGTGGCGTACGTGGAGAAGGGCGGCGACGCCATCCGCGTGTTCGACGTCGATCAGCTCACCGGCCTTGGCGAAGTGGGCGCGGAAAAGATGCTGCCCTCCGCGCGCTACCACCCGGCGCCGGGCGAGCTTGCCGCCGGCGACCTGCGCCTGCCGTGGAGCGCGTCCGCCTCCAGTGACAATGGCGGCACTGGCAGCACTGGCAGCACTGGCAGCACTGGCAGCACTGGCGGCAAGGGTGGCAAGGGTGGCGATGGCGGCGGCGTACCCGCCGTGGTCGGCCGCCTTGCGCGCACGCTCGGCGCGCAGGTGCCGGGCCGGCTCGTGGCGAGCGCGAAAAGCTGGCTCTCGCATGCGGCGGTCGACCGCCTCGCGCCGATCCTGCCATGGGGCGCGCCCGACGACGTCGCCAAGGTTTCGCCGGTCGTGGCGAGCGCGAGCTATCTCGCGCACGTGCGCGCCGCGTGGAACCATCGCTTTCCCGATGCGCCGCTCGAAGATCAGGACGTGGTGCTCACCGTGCCCGCCTCGTTCGACGACGGCGCGCGCGCGCTCACGCTCGAAGCGGCGCGTCTTGCGAAGTTGCCCGCGCTGCGCCTGCTCGAAGAGCCGCAGGCCGCGTTCTACGACTGGCTGTACCACCATCGCGCGACGCTCGACGCCGAGCTCGGCGCGTCGCGCCTCGTGCTCGTCTGCGACGTGGGCGGCGGCACGACCGACCTCACGCTCATCAAGGTGCAGTTCGAGAACGGCGAACCGCAGCTCACGCGCATCGGCGTGGGCAACCATCTGATGCTGGGCGGCGACAACATGGATCTCGCGCTCGCGCATCTGGCCGAGAGCCGTCTTGCTGCGGCGCAGTCGATGCAGTCACCGCAGTCACGATTGAGCGCGGCGAGCCTCTCGCAGCTCGTGGAGCGCTGCCGGGTGGCGAAGGAACAACTGCTCGACGCGAGCGCGCCCGAGTCCGTGCCAATCACGCTGCTGGGCGCGGGCGCGCGCCTCGTGGGCGGCGCGCGCACGACCCAGCTTGGCCGCGAGGAAGTCGCGCAGATCGTGGTGGATGGCTTCTTTCCAATGGGCACCCCCGAGGACCTGCCGCGCCGTTCGCGCGCGGCGATCGTCGAATTCGGCTTGCCCTATGCGGCCGATCCGGCCGTCACGCGCCATATCGCCGCCTTCTTGCAGCGCTTCGCCGCGCAGTCGCGTGAAGCCCTCGGCGCAGCCGCCACCCTGGGCTCACCCGCCGCACCCGATGCCGCGTTGCCCGTGCCCGATGCGCTGCTGCTCAACGGCGGCGTGTTCCGTGCGCGCTCGCTCGCGCAGCGCCTCGCCGACACGCTCGGCGCATGGCGCGGCGCGCCGCTGAACGTGCTGCGCAACGATCAGCCCGACGTGGCGGTCGCGCGCGGCGCGGTTGCTTATGCGCTCGCGCGTGCGGGCCATGCGCCGCGCATTGGCGGCGGCTCGCCGCGCAGCTACTTCCTCGTGCTCGACGAAGGCGCTGGCGAGGCTCCGCGCGGCGTGTGCGTGCTGCCGCGCGGCACGGAAGAAGGGCACGAACTGCACCTGGACGACCGCACGTTCGCGTTGCAACTCGGCCAGCCGGTGCAGTTCCACCTGGCATCGACCGTCGCGGACACGGCATGGCGGCCCGGAGCACTGGCCGACCTGGCGCCGGGCGACTTCGTGCGCCTGCCGCCGCTTGCCACCGTGGTGCAGGGTGGCGGCGATACGAAGGCCGCCCGAGAGCGGCCCGTGAAACTCACGACCGCGCTGACCGAGGTCGGCACGCTAGAGATGCACTGCATCGCCACCGACGACGCATCGCAACGCTGGCTGCTCGAATTCGAGCTGCGCCGCGCCGAGCACGAGGGCACCGCGGACGCAGCGGGCGGGCAGGCTCGCCACTCCGCGCTCGACGAGGCCATCGAAGCGATCGAGCGCGTGTTCGGCGCGCGTTCTTCAAAGGTCGACGCGAAGGAAGTGAAGCGCCTGCGCGCGCATCTCGAAGAGCGGCTCGGGCCGCGCCAGGACTGGGACGGCGCGCTGCTGCGCGAACTGTTCGGCGCGCTCTGGGAACGCGCGGGCAAGCGGCGGCGCTCGGCCGACCACGAACGCCTGTGGCTGAACCTGGCCGGTTACTGCCTGCGGCCGGGCTTCGGCTATCCGCTCGACGAGTGGCGCGTCGAGCAGCTGTGGACGCTCTTCGACGACGGCATCCAGCACGTCAACGAGAGCCAGGTCTGGTCGGAGTGGTGGACGCTCTGGCGACGCGCGGCGGGCGGCCTGAACGAAGCGCAGCAGCACGAGGTGCTGGAGGCGATGACGTACCTCGAAGAGGCGGCCGGGTCGAAGCGCCACAAGCTGCCGTTCGACCCCGCGAAGCTCGGCGTCGCGGACATGGTCCGGCTTTACGCATCGCTCGAAAATATCGCGGTCGAACGCAAGATCGAGACCGGCGAGCGGCTTTTGCGGCGGCTTCAGAAGCCTTCGGAGAATCATCAGACGTGGTGGGCCGTGGGCCGCATTGGCGCGCGCCAGCCTTTCTACGGCAGCGCGCACGGCGTGGTGCCGCCTGAGGTGGCCATACAGTGGCTCGAAGCGATTCTCGCGCTCGACTGGAAGAAGGTGGAACCGGCGATGTTCGCCGCCGCGCAGATCGCCCGGCTCACGGGCGACCGCTCGCGCGACCTGCCGCCAGAGGTGCGCGAGAAGGTGGTGCGCCGGCTGGAGTCGGCCAACGCGCCGCCAACCTGGGTGACGATGGTGCGCGAGGTCGTCGCGCTCGATACGGCCGATACGGGCCGCGTGTTCGGCGAGGCGCTGCCTTCGGGATTGAAGCTGATTGGCGCTTGATCGAAGACTGACTCGCGCTTGAGCGGGGGCTGGCTTGCGCGTGATCGTCGCACGGGCTACGCCCGACTTCTGCAGGAAGCCCGGCGCGCGTATGATCGAACGCCTGATTGCACACTGAACCTCAGCGAACCCGATCTGCCCATGAATTCTCCTACCGATGCTTCCTCGCCCCGCGCGTTGCGCGCGCTCACGCCACTTGAGGCGCGCATCGTCGGCGTGCTGGTCGAAAAGCAGCACACCGTGCCCGACACCTATCCGCTCTCGCTCAACGCGCTCACGCTCGGCTGCAACCAGAAGACCGCGCGCTCGCCGGTCATGAACTTGAGCGAAGCCGAGGTGCTCGCCACGATCGAAGACCTCAAGCTGCTGAGTCTCGTGTTCGAAGGCAGCAGCAGCCGCGTGCCGCGGTTCGAGCACAACCTGAACCGCGTGCTCGGCGTGCCGAGCCAGGCCGTCGCGCTCCTGACCGTGTTGCTGTTGCGCGGTGCGCAGACGGCAGCGGAGCTGCGCCTGAACTCGTCGCGCCTGCATGGATTCGCCGATGTGTCCTCGGTCGAAGGCTTCCTCGAAGAACTGGCCGAGCGCGAGCCGCCGCTCGTCGTGAAGCTGCCGCGTGCGCCGGGCGAACGCGAAAGCCGCTGGATGCATCTGCTGTGCGGCGAGGTGAGCGTCGCAAGCATGGCTGCGGCTGCGGCCGCTTCCGGCGAGCGTGAGGAGGCGGGGCTGAGCGTTTCGCTGGCGGAGTTCGAAGCGCTGCGCGGCGAGCAGCAGCGCCTCGCCGATGAAGTGGCTATGTTGCGCGGACTCGTCGAGCGCATGGCCGGCGAATTGGGGATTTCGCTTGAGGGTTCTGCTGGCGTAGGGACGGAGTAGGTGCTATGCATGGGGCTGGAGTAAGCGCCAAAGCACGAACTCCAGCCGACAGCTGAAGCACCGACTCCGATCGACACATGACCGCCGCCACGCTACCCACCGGCCGCTTGCGCCAGATTCGGGACCTGCCATGCCCGCGCGGCCTGCCACTCATCGGCAACCTGCATCAACTGAACGCGCCGAAGCTGCACCGGGTGCTCGAACAATGGGCTGCCGAGCTTGGCACACCGTATCGATTTCAGATCTGCGGCATGCCGGTCACGGTCTGGAGCGACGCCGAACTGAGCCAGACCGTGATGCGCGAGCGCCCGCACCGCTATCGCCGCTATGCGGCGCTCGAGCCCGTGCTCGCCGAGATCGGTTGCAATGGCGTGTTCTCGGCCGAGGGCGCGGCCTGGGAGCCGCAGCGCAGGCTCGTCATGCAGGCGCTTTCCATACCACACATCCGCGCGTTCCATCCCACGCTGCAAGCCATCACGGCGCGCCTGCACGCGCGCTGGCAACGCGCGGCCGCGCGCGGCGACGTGGTCGAGATGACCGACGACCTCAAGCGCTATACCGTCGACGTGACGAGCGCGCTGGCGTTCGGCGAAGACCCGCGCACGCTCGAACAGGAGCGCGGCGTGATCCAGGAGCATCTCGCGCAGATCTTCCCGACGCTCATGCATCGCGTGAATGCGCCGTTTCCCTACTGGCGTTACGTGCGGCTGCCGCGCGACCGCAGAACAGACCGCGCGCTGGCCGAGGTTCATCGCACGATACGCGGCATGATGGCGCGCTCGCGCGAACGCTTGCGCGACGAGCCGGCCGAGGTGCCACGCCATCTGCTCGAAGCGATGCTGGCGCTGCGCGACACGCCTGGCTCGGACGTAACCGACGACATCATCGCGGCGAACGTGCTCACGCTGCTGCTGGCGGGCGAGGACACCACGGCCAATGCGCTCGCGTGGTCGCTTTACTATCTCGCCGCCGACGAACCGCTGCAGCAGCGTCTGGCCGATGAAGCGCACGCGGTGCTCGGCGCGCAGGCGGTATGCGCCGACTACGCCCTCGTGAAAGATCTCGACCTGTTCGAAGCCGTATGCACCGAGACGCTGCGCCTTCGCCCGGTGGCGGCGATCAAGGCGTTCGAACCGATCGAGAGCGTGCAGGTGGGCGGTGTCGCGCTGCCGGCGGGCGCGAAGATGTTCTTTCTCACGCGGCCGCCCATGCTCGACTCGCGACATTATTCGCAACCCGAACGATTCGATCCCGACCGCTGGCTGCGCGGCCACGCTTGCACGGCTTCGGAAGCGCGCGTGCACGAGCCGCGCGCGTGGGTGCAGTTCGGCGCGGGGCCGCGTGTGTGCCCGGGGCGGCACCTGGCCGCCGTGGAGATGCGGCTCGTGCTGTCGATGCTGATGAAGCACTTCGAGGTGCGGCTCGCTGTCGATCCATCGACGATCGAAGAGATTACGGCGTTTGCGATGGTGCCCAACAAAATGCCGGTGCGACTGGAATTGCGCGCAAGCCACTGAGCGCAGGCAAATGTCGCGGCAAATGCGCGGACCGAACGTGCGCGCCCAGGCGACATCCATGAACGAATCTTCACGCGAATTCGCTGGACATCGGCGACTCGCGGGAGCGCTCGGGGGGGAATACGTGAAGGACTGCTTGAATTTTCACGACGCGACAGGAGTCAACGGCACAACGCAGTGAGGTGCCGGACGTGCTTCGTTCCCTCCTGGCGGTGGCAACTACGGCACTAGCCGACACGCTCAGCCGGCGATTCGCCGCATAGCCACGCCTTGAATTCAGGGCGCGACAGATATTCGATGGACCACCTTCCCGCATCGCCCATTCCTTCCGTGCGGTGGGCGAGGAAGAGGCGCGTGGAATGCTTCTCGTCGCGCACGGAACGCGTGACGATCCCCGCGCCGCCCATCGACTTCGCCACGTGAGCGGGCACGCAGCCAATCGCGACGTTGCGGCGGATCAGCGCCATCGCCGTGGAGAAGTCGGGTACGAAGAGGGCTTTTTGACCGTCGAGCAGCCAGGCATGCATCGACTGGAAATCCACGGAGGTGTCGCGGATGCACACGGCGCTGTAGCGGCGCAGTTCGTTGTTGCGCAAAGGCCGTTCGACCTCGGCGAGCGGATGGCCGTCGCCGACGACGAACACCCAGTCGAGCGTGCCGAGCGGGACGCCGGCCACGCCGTCCGCATGGGGCACGGAATGCGGCGCGCCGATCACGAGGTCGGCGCGCTTCGCGTACAACGCGTCCCAGCAACCGTTGTAGACCTCCTCACGAATCGTGAGCTGGCACGAAGGAAACGCCCGCTCGAAATCGCAGACGAACTCGACGATCGCTTCCTGCGGAACGATGTTGTTGACGGCAATCGTGAACTCGGGCTCCACGCCGCTATGAACCAGCGCGACATTGCGCTTGAGGGCTTCGAGGTCTTCGAGAATCGCCTTGCTATGGTTGATGAAATACTCGCCGGTATGCGTGAGCTCGATATAGCAGCCCTTGCGCTTGAAAAGCGTCACGCCGAGCGATTCTTCCAGCTTGCGTACCGTATAGCTGATTGCCGAGGGCACCTTGTTGAGCCGCTCCGCCGCGGCGGTGATGCTCTGATAGCGCGCGACCATTTGAATCACGCGCAGATTTTCTTCCGATGTAAACATGCGACGTTTCGCCTCGGGCCGGGAATACGGCTCCCGGGTTGCCTGTGCCGCCAGTTTCGTGCTGCCGGCGGCCCTGGGTGGAGGGCGCGCCGGCGCGGCGTATCAGACCGTGCGTGCAGAATGTTTCGCGGTGGCGAAGCGGCTCAGGATCATGTAGCAGATGCACGCTACGATGATCGAGTCGAGTGACGGAATGGACGTCAGGCTGAAAAAGCCCTTCACGGTGGCGAATCCCACGAGCGAGCCGAGGATCCAGGCAACGAAGGTGGGCACCTTGACCTTCGCTTCCCGTTCCAGCACGGCATGATCGTAACCCTGGCGGCGGTACAGAAGATAGTCGGCGATATAGATGCCGGCCACCGGCGGCGTAGCGATGCCGAGAAACAGCAGGAACGGAATGAACCACGACATGATGTCCATGCTGCCGACAATGGCCGCGAGCACGCCCAGCGCGATCGTGATTTGCCACTTCGGCACACGGTGCAGCAGCGTATGCACGACGAGCGTGCCCTGGAACATGTTGCCCGCGTTGCCCGTGACGGTCGCGAAGATCAGGAGCAGGGCGGCGGGCAACGCGGCGCCGAAGACGGCCGCCGCGGCGAGCAGCGACGACTCGCCGGTGAGCGCGCTCGGCGTGGCGCCGGCCCAGTACAGCAGCGGATACGCGATGAGGAACGTGAGCAGCGCGGCGACGACGGCGTGCTTGCGGTTGCGCGTGAAGCTGCCGAAGTCGGGGAGCGTCGCGACCAGCACGATGATCGTGCCGACGACCGTCGAAACGGCGGCTCCCGGGCTCATCGCGCCGAGCGCGTTCACGAGAGGCGTGTTGCTCTTGAGCGCGACGCTCAGCACGTAGCACAGCACGAGCGCGATCACCGGTACCGCGAATTGCGCGATCTTGCCAAGCACTGCGAAACCGAACGCCGTGGAGGCGACGAAGATCACGCAGCCGAGCACGACGAGCATCGGCGTGGGCACGTTCACGCCGTAATGCGCGAGCAGATCGTGGACCGAATGCCCGAACATGTTCGCGGTTACGGCGATCCAGCCGAACAGGCTGATTGCGAGCAGCACGTTGATCGCATTCGCGCCCTTCTCTCCAAACGGGAACTTGACGATGCCATAGGTGGGCATGCGCGCGATATTGCCGATGCTGATGGTGATCGAGGCGATGATCGCGAGGATCACGCTGCCGAGCGCGACGACCTTCAGCAGCGCGGGCCCCGAGATCTGGTTGCCGAGACTGGAAGACGACAACAGAACGGGTGTGACGGCAAAGCCGAGCAGGATGAGCGCGACCCGTGGTCGCGCGCAGAGCGATGGCCAGCAGGCCTTCCCCGTACCAGGACCATGCGGCCACCGCCCTGAAGACGCGAGTGCATTTTCACAAGAGGGGAGCGTGAAGAGGGAAAGGCCCGGCGCGCTCGCGCGTCGCAACGACGAGGAGCGGGCCGGGCAGTGCTGCGGCAGGCGGCGTGGAAGCGCTCGAAGTCGCGCTGCCGCCCCGCCTCAACCCTGCGTGATGAAGGCGTGAACGTGGGTGTTGAAGAGGTCCGGATGCGTGCCGTTCATGCCGTGCGTGGCGCCCTTGATCGTGACGCGTTGCGCAAACTCGATCCATTCGGTCAGGGCTTCGACGTTGTTGCGGAACATCAGCGGGCTGCGCTGACCGTCGATGAGCAGGGTGCGGCACTTGATCTCGCCCGCGGCGCGCGGCGCATAAGGCGGCAGCGGGTCCTGCAACTGCTTGGGCAGCGTCGTGGCATTGGCGATGGCCATCTGGCGAAAACCCGGCGAGCTTTTCTTCCAGGCACCCGGCACGCTCACGGAGTCGACGAACAGTTCGAGCCCCGCCTCGACTTCGCCGCTGTGGATGAGGTCGGCGGCGCGCGTGCGCAGCGTGTTCGTCGCGCTCGGCAGGGCGGCTTCGTCGTCGTCCACGCGGCTCAACGGGCCGCCGGGGTCGGCGAGCACCAGCGTGCGCACGAGGCGCGGGTAGCGGCGCGCGAGATGCCACGCAATGCAGCCGCCGCGCGAATGGCCCACGAGATGCACCGATTCGAGCCCCAGCGCGGCGATGAAATCGGCCAGCTCGATCACGTGGCTTTCCCAGCCGAAGTCGCCCTGGATGCAGGCGTCCGCCGCGGGCCAGTAGTGGCTCAGGCTCGGCGCAATACAGCGGAAATGCTCAGACAGCCCGTTCAGTTGCGGCATCCAGTAACGGTAGTCGCACAGCGAACCATGGACGAACAGCAGCGGCTCGCCCACGCCCCGTTCGAGGAACGGCAGGGCAATGCCCGAATTCAGCGTGGCATACGACAGATCGGGCGCCGCAAGTAGGGAGGGATCGATGCGTTGGTTCAAGGAGGGGCTCCAAGCGTATGAGCGTCACTTTGCCGCAACCGAACGATTAAGGGAAACTCGATAAACTGAAGGGATCGATAAGATTTCCTGATTCGAAAAGGGGCGCAACACGGCAGGGCCTTGCCGGCGGGGGTCGCGCCACGGGGCCGGCCCGGCGTTATGCCTTGGGGCCGACGAGATTGGCGTCGCGGGCAAGCAGCCAGCGGCCGCTCGCATCCTTGCGCACCAGCGTGAGCGTGTAGCCCGCGCGGCGCATGGGCTGCTGGGCGCCAGGCGGCGTGATGGCGAGATCGATGCGATTGCGCAAGAAGGCCCAGTCGCCCAGGACCTGAAGCTCGATGATCTCGGCCGTGCCTTCCACTCGCATACCTTGCTGCGCGTTCGCGGCCGCAGCGAACGCGGCCTTGCCGAACGGCGCCTGGCCTGGCACCGTGAACACCACGTCGTCGGCCATGAGGCTCAGCACCTTCGCCGTATCTCCGGCGCGGCTCGCCTCCATCCAGGTCTGAACGAGGTCGCGAATCGCGCGTTCGTCATCGGTCATCGTGGGCTCCTTCGTAGTCCGCTTCAACGGTTGCAGCCAGCCGCCGCGCGGCGGCAGTGAGTGCGTTCAATCCGCCTCTACCGTGCTTTCCTGCGTGATTTCCTCGGGATTACGCATGGCGAGGTGCTTCGTGAGCCATTGCGTGAGCATGGCGAGCGCGGCGGCTTCGGCAAAGGCCGCCCACGCAGGCTGCACAGGCAGTGCGAATGCGAGGGCAAGGCAAAATGAAGCGAACGAGAAGCGCCCGAGCACCATGCCGCGCACGAGCGAGACGACGAATGCCGCGCCATGCGCGCGCTGCGACGACACGCATAGAATCGTACCGAGCAGGGGGAACACGGCGAGCAGGCCGCTCCATGAGGCGCCCGCGCGGCCCGAGATCGATGTCACCACGATCGTGAGCGTTGCGCCGGCGGCCATCCGTGCGATCAGGTCAGTACGCGTGAGCGGCGCACCGGCTGCAACAGCGGTGCTGCGCGGCAGGCACGATTGCCCAAGGCACACCGCCGCGAGCGCGACGAACGCGGACCACGCGGGCGTTGCCGGCAGGTACGAAAGGCCGAACGCGCTGATGAGCCACGCACCGAGGCCCGCGGCGAGCGCGACAGGCCAGGGCCGCACGCGGCACGTCCATGCATAGGCGAAATTGAAGGCCTCCGAGGCGAGGATGGCCGAGAGGGAGAGGAGCGCGGCATGCGCGCCGAACGCAGGGCCGTGCGCGAGCACCAGCAGAAAGAGAATCGGCCCCGCGACGACAGGCAGGCCCGCGAGCCATCCGGCAACTGCGGGCCCCCACCACTTGCCCGACATCGAAACGATCAGCAGGAAGAGCGGAACGAGTGTGAGCTTGAGCGCGAGCATGGCGGCAACGGGCGATCTTAAAGGCGAATGGTAGCAGGTGACGCTTCGCTTCGGCCGATGGCGGCGCGATCGACAGAGGGTTGCGTCTACCGGACGTCATAGCCCGATCTCGCGGGCTATTCCGGCTTCGTCGATTGATCAGTCATCCTGAGTTTATCGGCAGCCATGAGCCCTCGAACGTATCCTCGTTCGAGGGCAGGCGTCGCGTTGTGCGTGAAGATGGGGCGGCGCGTCAGAACGCGCTGCGATAGGCGAACAGTCCAGGCAAGCCGCCGGTCATGATGAACAGAATGTTCTCGCCGGGCGCATGGCGTCCCGAACGCGCGGCTTGCACGAGGCCGGCGAAAGCCTTGCCGCCATATACGGGGTCGAGCAGCAGACCTTCTTTCGAGGCCATGAGGCGCACGGCCTCGCGCATCGCGTCCGTGGGGATGCCGTAGCCCTCGCCGAGCTGCGTTTTCTCGATCACGATCGATCGACCGTCAATGTGCAGCGCCGGATCGATCAACGCGAGCGTCTGGTTCGCCTTTTCGACGGTGGTGGCATGTGCCTGCTCCGCCTTCGCCAGGACCGTGTACGCCATCACGAGGCCCGGATCGATACCCAGCGCCGCGAAGCCGGCAGCGAGTCCCGCTTGCATGCCGCCGCTGCCGTTGGGCACGACGATGCGGCTAAAGCTCAGACCCTGCGCGTGTGCCTGCGTCATGATCTCGGCCGCGCAGGCGGCATAGCCGAGGCAGCCCACCGGGCTCGAACCGCCCAGTGGGCACACATAGACCTTGCGGCCCTGGGCGCGCAGCGCATCGGCGCGTTCTTGCGCGAATGCCAACGCATTCGCCGTACCGGGCAGGTCATGCACGCGGGCGCCGAGCAGCTCGTCGAGCAGGACGTTGCCGTTCTCCAGATACTCGGGCTCGTCGCGCGGCACGGCGCGCGTGAGCACCAGTTCGCATTGCAGGCCAAGGCGTGCGGCGGCAGCCGCTGTCAACCGTGCATGGTTCGACTGGCGCGCGCCCACGGTGATGATGGTGTCGGCACCCATGGCCCGTGCCTCGCCCACGAGGAACTCCAGCTTGCGCAGTTTGCTGCCGCCGCCGCCCAGACCGTTCAGATCGTCACGCTTGACATATATATTTACGCCCCCAAATTCGGCGCTCAGCCGCGGCAACGGCTGGATGGGCGTGGGCCCTTCCAGCAGAGGGTGACGGGCATGCCTCGAGAGATCGAGCTGTCGGGCAGGCGCGGAATTTGTGGCGGGGGAATTCGTTACGGTAGTCATCGGGGGCTCGCGGTCCTCAAAAGTGGGCGTTGCCGGTGGCGTTCGCACTCGCAACGCGCCGCATGATAGCCAGGGTCATGCTCGACGCGCAGTCGAGTCGGCATGGCGCGCGGCGCGTCAGGGTTCTCACTTCCACGTTAATCCGTATTGCGTCGCAGCAAGCGCGTTTCTAGACTGCTCGCATCCAGGCAATCGTCCGCGACGATATTCCCACGACGGGAGGCTTCACATGAACATTTTTCAATCGTATAGCCAGCAATCGAGTCCCAAGCTGCACGTATTCGAGCAGGAAGGCGGCTGGCATTGGGGCATCACGATCCCGCGCTCAGCAGGCGGCGGATTCAAGGTCATCGCTTATAGCGAAAGAACGTTTCGCGCCGAAAAAGAAGCGCAATCCGACGGCGATCGCGCCCTCGTCAATCTCGCCGAAATGGTTTGAGCCGCGCGTCGCGCGGCATCCCGTTCACGACTCATCCCTCGTCACCACTCAACGCAGGCGGCCCGCATTCTGGCGGTGCGCCGGATCTGGCGTTTCTTTTCCTCTGCTCACGTAGGCTTGCAAACAAGTCGCTTGCGTCACGCGCCAGCTAACTCGCGATTGGCGTGCTCGCGATCATCGGCATCGCGGGACTCGCGTAGAAAAAGTTCGCATGGAAGCAATGTCGTGCGCGGATCGAACAGCAGGCTCGCACTCGCTTCGGTCAACCGCGTGGCATCGACCGGCGAGCCGAAGGGGCGACCAACGGTCTCAGCGGCCGCGCGCGCGATGTTTGCTCGAAATCAGCGTGAGGACCACGGTGCCTTGATAAGTTGCGTGCTCGCTCGAAAGAGCCCTCAAGCACGCATCGAATTCATGCCATGACCTCATCCACACCGCGCCGCTCGCCCACTCTCGCCCCCGACCTGCGGTTGGGGGATCCCACGACCGATACGATGCACGAGGAATTCGTCGTGCTGCTCGAAGCGGCAGCGTCCGCGACCGATGAAGCACTGCTCGCCGCGCTCGACGCATGGGCTGCCCACACGAAGCAGCACTTCGCGCTGGAAGAGGCGTGGATGGAGCAGATGGACTTCGGGCCACGCCATTGTCATGCGGGTCAGCATCGGCATGTGTTGCGCGTGGCCGGCGAGGTGCGCCGGCAGGTCGCCGAGGAAGGCCGCTTCGACATGGGGCGGCAACTGGTGAGCGAGTTGCGCGAGTGGTTCGCGTGGCACGTAAGGACGATGGATTCGCTCATGGTCGAATCCCTGCGCGCATGCGGTGTCGCCCAGGCCGTTTGAGGCATATCAGGACCGTTCTATTCATGGAAGCCATGGAAGCAGACATCATCATCGTGGGCGCCGGGCCGGTGGGGCTTTGTCTCGCGCGCTCGCTGAGCGGGGCTGGCCTTCAGGTCGTCGTCGTCGAGCAGCAGTGTCTCGCCGATATCAGCGAGCCGCAGTTCGATGGGCGCGAGATCGCGCTTACGCAAAAGTCGGTGCGCTTGATGCGCCAGTTCGGCCTCTGGGACCTCATCGAACCCGAGGCGCGGTCTCCGCTTTGCAGCGCGAAGGTGTTCAATGGGCCCTCGCCGGGCGCGCTGGAGATCGGGCACGAGTTGAGCGGCCACACCGAACTGGGCTGGCTGGTCTCCAATCACGTGATCCGCAAGGCAGCCTACGATTCGCTGCAGGGGAGCATCGAGGCGCATCACGACGTCACCTTGCTCGCCGCGCAAAAGGTCAGCGGCGTGAGCTCCGGCGATGGGTGGGCGAGTGTGACGCTGGAGGGCGGCGCGACCCTGCGGGCCAGGTTGATCGTCGCGGCCGATAACCGTTTCTCGTCGACGCGCAAGATGATGGGGATCGCCGCCGACATGCACGATTTCGGCAAAGCGATGCTGGTTTGCCGCATGACGCATGAGGAGCCGCATCGGCACACTGCGTGGGAGTGGTTCGGCTACGGTCAGACGCTCGCGTTGCTTCCCCTGAACGCCGATCGATCGACGAACGCGCATCAGTCGTCGGTCGTGCTCACGCTGCCCGTGGGCGAAGTGCACGACGTTGCCGCTCTGGAGCCGGATGAATTCAGCAGAAACATCGAGCGGCGATTCGCGCGGCGGCTGGGCGCGATGAAGCTCGCGAGCACGCGGCATGTCTATCCGCTCGTTTCCGTTTATCCCGAGCGCTTCGTCGGCAAGCGCTTCGCGGTGGTGGGCGACGCCGCGGTCGGCATGCATCCGGTGACGGCGCATGGGTTCAATTTCGGGCTGGTGGGTGTCGAAACGTTGGGCGGCGCGATCCTTGCCGCGCAGAGAAGCGGCTTCGATCCAGGCGCCGAGTCCGTTTTGCGCCGCTACGAAGAGCAGCACCGCCGCGCGACCCGGCCGCTCTTTCTCGCTACACGGTTCATTACGGAGATCTATACGAACAGCACCGCCCCTGCGAGACTGGCGCGTGACATCATGCTGCGCGCGGCGTCGCACCTCATTCCGTTCAGGAGGGCGATCGCGGCTTCGTTGACGGGTTAGGGATGAACCTAACGAGGCCTTCTTTCTCGATCTCGCCGCGCCTCTCCAGCAGGCAGGCAGACGCACGTCGCGCGGCGGTTCGAGAAGCCGCTGCCGGGCGGGTTGCCTGCCGCGTCGCTCAACGCAAGACGGTTTCTGCGATGCCGGCTGCGACGCAGAACACGACGATGACAAGCGCCGGCGCCCGCCACCGCGTCAACAGAAAGAACGAGAGGCAGGCAATGGCGAAATCGATTTGCGACTGGACCGCGCTGGTCCAGACGGGCGAATAGAACGCGGTCGCCAGCAGGCCGACCACGGCTGCGTTGACGCCCGCAAGCGCCGATGCCATGGCCGGACGCGCGCGCAGCGCCTGCCACCACGGCAGCGCGGCGACGACGAGCAGAAGCCCCGGCAGGAAAATACCCACGGTGGCCAGTAGCGCGCCGCTCCAGTGATTGGGCGGCGCGGCCATCGTCCAGCCCAGGAAGGCCGCGAAGGTGAAGAGCGGCCCGGGAACGGCCTGCGCCGCGCCGTAGCCCGCGAGAAAGACATTGGGCGCGACCCATCCTGTGGCGACGGTCTCTCGCTGCAGCAAGGGGAGCACCACATGCCCGCCGCCGAAGACGAGCGCGCCGGACCGATAGAACGCCTCGAATACGCGCACGCCCTGCGCGGCGACACTCGTGCCGGGCAGGGGAAGTCCGAGAAGGAGCACGCAAAAGGCGATCAACGCAATCACGCCGGCTGGTCGGGACACACGGAAATGCCCCGCATTCGGGGCGACCGTGCGCGCCGGTTCGCCGGCGTCCGTCCAGCAGAGCACGAGACCGAGCACTGCGCCGGCGGCGATCACGATGAGTTGCGCGAAAGCCGTTGTCAGAAAGCTGAGCAGCGCGACGGCGGCGAGCGCGATCGCCGCGCGTCGGCGATCCGGGCACAGACGCCGCGCCATGTCCCAGACGGCCTGGGCGACAACGGCCACCGCGACCAGTTTGAGCCCATGGATGACCCCTGTGCCGAACGGGCCGCCCAGGTCCGGCGCGATGGCCGCGAAGGCCAGCATCAGGAGCACCGAGGGCAGCGTGAAGCCACACCACGCCGCCAGTCCTCCGGCCCAGCCCGCCCTGAGCCAACCTATCGAGAAGCCGGTCTGGCTGCTGGCGGGGCCTGGCAGGAACTGGCAGAGCCCGACCAGATCGGTGAAAGCCTTGTCGTCGAGCCAGCGGCGCCGCTCGACGAACTCGCGGCGGAAGTAGCCGATGTGAGCGATCGGGCCGCCAAAGCTCGTCATCCCAAGCCGGAGAAACACCGTGAGAACCTCGAACACGCGGGCAACGCGAGAGCGGTGCGGCGTCGACATTTCAGTATCCATGGATGGGCGGCTTGCGGCACTTTTGGGAAATGCGATGTTAGCGCGAGGAGGCGGCGAGGCCGCATCCCGTCTGCAAGTTTTTTCTGTTGCGTCGAATGGACGTGGGTCGCGTGGGGCAGTAGCATCGCAAATGACATCATTCGGGTCATTTACGCCATGCGTGTTCTCGTATTTTCTCTGGACGGCGTGTTCGATACGGGCATGGCTGTCGTGCTCGACGTGCTCAGGATGGCCAATGGCCTTTCGGCGCTCGCGCGCCCCGGCGAGCCGCCCGCGTTCGAGGTCGAACTGGTCGGGCTGCAAAGCCGGATCAGGACGGCGCTCGGCATGAGCGTAGCCGCGAAGAAGGCGCGCACCGCGCCGTTGCCGGACTGGGTCGTCATGCCGGCGATCAGTGCCGCGACGCCCGCTACGCTCGTGGAGTGCCTCGAGCGTCCGGCCGTGCGCGAGGCGGGCGCCGTATTGCGCGGCTGGCAGGGTGAGGGCGTGCACATCGCCGCTGCCTGCATCGGCACTTTTCTCCTTGCCGAATCGGGTTTGCTCGCCGGCGAGGAGGCAACGACCACGTGGTGGCTAAGCCCGCTATTTCGCAGCCGCTACCCGGAAGTTCGCCTCGACCAGGACCGCATGCTGGTCCCGTCCGGACCGTTCGTGACTGCCGGCGCGGCCATGGGGCATCTGGATCTCGCGCTCTGGCTGGTTCGCCAGGCGAGCCCGGAACTCGCGACGCTCGTGGCGCGGTACATGCTCGTCGACGGAAGAGTTTCGCAGGCGCCCTACATCATCCCTGATCACCTCGCGCACAGCGATCCGCTCATCGAACGGTTCGAGCGATGGACGCGCGCCAATCTGGCGAGGGGCTTCTCGCTGCAAGAGGCCGCGCGCGAACTCGCCACGAGCCCGCGGACGCTGCAAAGGCGCGCCGAAGCCGTGCTCGGCAAATCGCCTTTGTCGTACTTTCAGGACCGGCGGGTCGAGCGCGCCAGGCATCTGATCGAAACGAGCTCGATGGATCTCGATGCCATCGCTGCGCAAGTGGGCTACGCGGACGGCGCAACGCTGCGAACGCTGCTTCGGCGCAGGCTGGGTCGTGGCGTGCGCGAACTCAGGGCGGGCTGAGGCGCACGATCGCGACGATCGTTAGTGATGCCAAAAAAGCGCCTCCTGGTGAGGCCGGGGGTCGGCGGCTTGCGCATACGCCTGGTCGCTCCAGGGCCAGGTCCAGTCGTTGTGGACTCCGGTATCCGTGTGGTGTTCGGTGCTGGCGAGCGTGAGCAGACGCCTCGCTTCGCGGCTCGATGTGTCGACGCTCGCGGCCTGCCCAGCGTCTTGCCGCACGCAGGCCCATTCCCGTTCATGCGCGCACAGACGTGCGTGCCCAAGCAGCGCGTCGCGCCGCTGTTCGCGCGCAACCAGTTCACCTCGCATCTGCTGGGCTTCGGCATTGCCGGGTTGCTCGGCGAGCGCGGCCATGATGGCCCTGCGTGCCGGCCAGAGGCTGTTCTTCTCGAGGTTGGTGCGCGCGCTGGCAAGACTTCTGGCGAGATCGGAGCGCATGCTGGCATAGTCAGGCGTTGCGGGGAGTCGACCCGCAGCAGGCGGCTTTTGCTGCGCAAAGCCTTGCCGGCCCGCATTCGCGCGTGCCGTAACGGCTGGCGCCATTGACCCGTGGTCGTGATGCGGCAACGCGCCATTGGACTGCGCGCCATGCGAGGCGGGCAACCCGCCCGCCAACGCCCCCAGTTTGTCCTTCGAGCCGATCACGGAGCCAACGACCACCTGTGCACCGAGCTTCGGCTCCCACTCAGCGCGGTGCACGATCGCATAACCGGTGAGCGCGACCGCGAGTATGGCCACGCTGCTCCATGCATAGAACGATGGCTGCAAGCGGCGCGCTGCCTGTTCCTCATCGATCGGGGGGTAATCGCCGCCGTACAGCTGGCCGGCGCCAAGCTTGCGCGGCAGCGCGCCCCAGTGCCCGCGCAGGCGATGCGCGACGCCGCGCGGTTGCTCGTCGGGCGCAGTGTCGTCGAGCGCAGCGTCGTTGGCCGCAGCTTCGTCGTTGGCCGCTACACGCGCGGCGGCGGTCACCTGATTTGCGCCGCATTCGGGACAGAGGATGAGCGGCGCATAAAATCTGGTCCCGCAGTAGGGACACTGCCATGGACCAGAGTCGTGGTGGCCGGGTTCGTCGGAGATGGGAGGGGCGACGCCTTCGATCGCATCAGACTGCCCCCCGCCGACACGGGCGCTCCACCAGTGGGCTCGTTGCAGCGGATGTCGACTAGTCATGAAATCGGTGCCGGATTTCGCGGATCAATGGAAATATGGGCCACTTCGCCGTGAAGATCAATCGGCGAATTCCGCCACGATGGCGGATCTGGACAGGGGCATAGGCGCGCGGTTGAGCCGCGCGGCGTTGTATGTCGCCGAAGCAGGCAATCTTGGGTTGCAGGCGGAACACTAGCCACCGTTATTCGCATCAGGAGACGTCGAAATTTCTGTGTTGTGGTCGGCTTGAAAATAGATAAGCGCTGCGAATCATTATTCGCGCGGCACCCGAAGTGCCGCCACGAGCGTTGCCGCATGGCGGGTGAGGCATGCTTGCGGATCGGGGAGCGGTAGACGCGGCGACAGACGCGGACGATGACAACCGATCGCGCTCAGATGAAAAGCGAAATGATGCCGCCCAGCGTAATGCCTGCCGCGATCCATTGGCCCACCGCATACGCGTGGTTGGGGTCGGCAGGCTGATCGGGACGCTCGAGGCCGAGCGCGCCGTAGACAAGCGATTTCACGGGCTGCGCGTTGGCTTCGGCGGCAGTCTCGCCGGTCGAGGCTTCTTCGCCGCTGTCGACACCGTCGGCAGACGCGGCCGCATAACCCTGTGGCGAAATCTGCACGGCATCGTCCTGCGGTGACGAGGGCGACGACGGCGCGGAGGTCGTGGTGTCGTCGCTCGTGCGCGTGCCGTCTTGTGCCGCGTGGCCGGATGCCGCGCCCGCATTGAGTGAGATCGTGGCGTCGCTGCCGTTCGCGAGTTGCGTCGTTCCCCCGATTTGCATGGTCGACTCCTTTGGACTTTGATACGCCCTGCAATATTCGCAGGTTGCGGCCACCGACCTGTCCGCGAATAACGCACAAAAATTCGCGATATTCCGCGGCCCTATTCTTTGTGAGCCCTGCCACAATGTCTGTACGGGTACGTCGTGCGCATCGTCGCCAGGCGGCCTTGCAACCCTCCAGACCCGCAAGAAAAGCCCGCCTCGCCGCCGCATGTGGATGAAGTCTCTGCGTCTTACCAACCTGCCAGCTTTCCCGTGGAGGCCCGCTTGAAGCGGCCCTCGCGGCGCATGGTATTCGAGGCGCTCTATCGCGCGCATTATCTGCAGGCCAACACGCGCCTGCCCGATGCGCTCGAGCGCGACCAGAACGACGACTATGCGCAGGGTGGCGCACAGATTGCATGGGAGATCTGGCAGGCCGCTCACGCGCATGCAATCGAGCTTGCCGCGCAGCTTTGCGAACACCGCCAGGAACATCACATACATCAGGATTACAAAGCAATATGCAGGCTTTGTGCGGGCGATATTCGCGCTTTGCTTGCAGATGCTGACGGCGAGGATGCGTGACGAAAGGCACGCGCCTCGCGACTTTGCTTACACGGGAATCGAGGCCGGCAGCGGCGGTGGGCAACGCAACGGATCGACGACGCGCGCGACTTCCGCGAGCGTATCGCGCATCGCATCGGAGAGACCGCCGAACGCGCATCCCGCTCGGCCGTGCGTTGCGGACGAGCGCGGGAGGGCGTCATCTTCCACGATGCGGCTTGCGCGCGCGGCGCGCGTCATCCCCGAGCGCGAAGGGGGCGCGCAAATGCAGCACGCAAAAGGCTTGTTCGCGTCGCGTATGTGGCGCACGAAACGGCCGGAGCAAACGGTGCAACGTGCCAGCGTGAGCAGGCCGCCTTCGAAAAAGCGCAGAAGCGTCCATGCACGCGTGAAGCTCAGTACGCGCTCGGTTTCGGCGCACTCGCAATGTTCGAGGTAGAGGCGATACGCACGCGTGAGCGCATCGAGGCGGCTGCAATTCGCCCGGTCCTTGAGGAACAGGTAGAAGTTGTAGAACAGCGATGCGTGGATATTCGGCAGCCAGGTGAAATACCAGTCCGCCGAAAACGGCAACATGCCCTTGGGCGGTGAGGCGCTCTTGAGTTCGCGATAAAGCCTGATCAAACGATTGCGCGACAGCGTCAGCTCTTTTTCGAGCACCGGCATGCGTGCGCCAAGCTGGATCAGCTCAATTGCGCGGAGAACTTCGCGCGCCTCTTCGGTCACACTGCCTCTGTACATGACGTAGCACTCCCAGTGGGGCAGTCGTCGGCTGCCTCGTCAGCCAGGCGAATGCCTGAATGCACGGGCGATTATAGAAGCGCGAGAAAGAGCGTCAAGAATAATATTCTGGAAGAATTTGAGAGATCGATAAAGAAAATAAGCTGATTGGCGCGCAGATATCCAGGTATCGATGAACGAATAACGGTGCTGGGCGAACATGCTTGCACGCTGCATTTAATTGAAAGGATCTGGAAGAAATCGCATACGCCAGGACCGCGTTTGCCTCTTTCA
The DNA here is from genome assembly GCF_035501035.1 of Paraburkholderia sp. Lineage (GTDB taxonomy): Bacteria > Pseudomonadota > Gammaproteobacteria > Burkholderiales > Burkholderiaceae > Paraburkholderia. The sequence continues at coordinate 3,759 of NZ_DATJWR010000364.1, read as the reverse complement.
TTTTGAATGGTGGTGAACTGCCGTGTTCGTCAAACCGTATAATGCGGCGCGCCGTGAGACAGCAATCGCAGCGCATGCCGACGCGAATTATTACGGCGTTTTGCTTCGCGACGTTTTCGGGCGTGTCTGCCGGTAAACTTCGCCCTTTTCCCGAACGCACGCAACACGCGACGTTGCAGCGGCTCGCCATGAGCGTAGACCGCCTATATTGACTCTCAAACGATGAATCTGCTTTCTTCCACCACCGCTTTCTCGCTCACGCATGCGCGCAAGCGATTGCGTGCGTCCGTGAACGGCGCCGCGCCGGCCAGCCCTCCGCGCCGCGCGCTGCTAAAGGGGACCATGAGCGCGCTTGCGCTGGGCGGTTGCACGAGCATGCTGCTCAGTGCGTGTGGCGGTGAATACACGGGAGGCGACGGCGAGCAGGACGCGCCGACACCGGTCCTCAATTCCGTGACGAATTTCCGTGACGTGGGGGGCGCCGCGCCGGGCTATTCGACGAGCGACGGCGCGCACGTGCGGCGCGCGTGGATCTACCGCTCGGATGTGCTCACACCGAACGCGGCCGATATGGCCACGCTCGAGCGCATGGCGCTCGCGAGTGTCTACGATCTGCGGACGCCGGCGGAAATCGACAGCACGCTCAATACGGTGGCGGGCACGGCCAATTACCTCGCGCTCAATGTGCTGGGGGCGCTCGCGCCACCTTCGTTCGCGGGCATGCAGGCTGCGCAGCTGGACGCGGCAATGCAGACGTATTGGAGCGAGTTCGTGACGGGACGCACGCAATGCAGCGCGTACGGCGCGCTGCTCCAACACATCGCCGATGCATCGGGGCCGCAGCTCATCTGCGGCGGAACGGGTGTGGATGCCGTGGGGTGGGCCGGCGCGTTGTTGCTGCTGATCGCGAACGTGCCGCTCGAAATCGTCGTCAAGGATTTCCAGCTGACCAATGCGTGGCGCTCGCAGGGCGCGGATGCGGACAACGTCGCACCGCCCGTGCAGCCAAGCTACCTGCAAGCCGCGTTCGACGCGCTACAGAGCCGTTACGGCGATCTCAACCGTTATCTCACGGTCGGTCTCGGCCTCGCGTCCGCCACGGTCGACCGCTTGCGCGGCCAGCTAGTGGTCTGAGCGCAACTGAGTACTACTGATCGTAACTGAGCACGTCACGCAGCGGGCAACGCGATGCGCACGCGCAGCCCACCTTCAGGGTGATTGGACAATTCGCAGCGGCCGCCCTGATTGCGTACCAGACGCGTGACGATCGCAAGGCCCAGGCCGCAATGACCTTCGCCGCCGCGTGCTTCGTCCAGACGAACGAAGGGCTTGAGCGCCGCGGCCACGCGCTCGGCGGGTATGCCCGGGCCGTGATCGCGCACTTCGATCATCCATTGCGCGCCTTCGCGGCGCGTAGAGATCTCCACGGGTGGCACACCGTGTTCGAGCGCATTGTCGACGAGGTTCGACACGAGCCTGTCGAGCAGCGTGCGTGGCAGGCAAAACGCGGGCCCCGCGCGCAGATCGAGCGTGAAGAGCGCATCTTCTGCTTCGGCGGCATCGGAGAAGAACTGCTCGCGCAGCAACGTATCCACTTCCACCTCAGGGCCCGATTCGGGCCGCTGCCGCGCGAATTCCAGAAACTGCTGGACGATATCGGTCAGCGAATCGACTTCACGGATGAATCGCCCTCGCTCGCGCTCGGAGCCCAGCATGCTCGCATGCAGCTTGAGCCGCGTGAGCGGCGACTTGAGATCGTGCGCGACGCCGGCGAGCATGACGGCCTGATCATCATCGGCTTCGTTGAGCTGCTTCATCATGCCGTTGAACGCGCCGATCAGTTCGCGCAATTCGCGCGGCCCGTGCTCGTGGACGGGCGCGGGGCGATGGCCAGTGCCGAACGCGCGCGCGGCCTGGGCGACGAGCGAAAGCGGACGCTGCATTTGCCACACCGCGAGCAGCGCGAGCAGCAGCGAGATGGCGAGCATCGAGCCGAACAGCGGCAGCAGATTGTGCGGTGGCGGCAGATCGACGGGGGCGACGATCCACGTGGGCTGGCCCGCGAAGCGTACCCACAGTGCGTTGCGATGGCGCGTATCGGCAAGAATTTCGGTGCCGGGCGGCAGGTCATGCAGCAGTTGCTTGCGCAATTCGGCGAGCGGTTCGTGCGGCGGCACTTCGAGCCGCACATCGGCAGGCATGTTCCAGGTGGGTACGAGATGCACGCGCAGTGCCGGCGCCAGGTCGATTTCGTTGGGCGCGGTGCTGGGCGCCGCGTTGGTGGCGGCGTGCAGCATGAGCAGCAGGCCGCGCTCGAAGCCTTCCACCTCATGCCGGCGCGGCTGCGGGGCGAACACGACGAACCAGCATGCCTGGATTGCGAACAACAACAGCGCCGACATCAACGCCATGCGCCCGAAGAGGGTATTCAACGGATTGTTCATGCGTGCAGGCGTTCAGGCGGTCTCGCTGCGGGTGAACGGCACGGCGTGGCGTTCAGCGTCTTCTTCGCACAGTGGCACAAACACATAGCCCTTGCCACGCACGGTCTGTACGAAGCGTGGCTGCGAAGGATTGTCTTCTATCACGCGGCGCAGCCGCCAGATCGGCACATCGAGGCTGCGCTCGTGAAATTCGAGGTCGTCCGCGTATAGGAGATCGTGGATCAGCTGGCGCGAGAGCACGCGGTAAGCGTGCCCTGTGAATACCTTAAGGAGTACGAATTCACTGACGCGCAACGGTATATGCGTGCCGTCGCGGCTGAGGGCGCGCGTGGCGAAGTCGAGTTCGAAGGGGCCGAAGCGGTACTGCTCGCGCGCCTCGGGCGCGCTGGCCGGCACCGCGCCACGCCGGCGCAGCACGGTCTGGATGCGCAGCAGCAGCTCTTGCGGATCGAACGGCTTGGCAACGTAGTCGTCGGCGCCCAGCATGAGACCCGCAATGCGATCGCCCACCTCGCCGCGCGCGGAGGCGAAGATCACCGGAATGTCGTCGCCCTTCGCGCGCAAGGAGGTGAGGGCACGCAGGCCGTCGACGCGGGGCATCATGATGTCGAGAACGACGACCGATGGCCGTTCGCAGTCGAGCCGCTGGCCAAGATGCGTGCCGTCTTGCAGGACTGAGGCTTCGAAGCCGTTGGCCCGAAGGAAGCCGGAGAGGAAATCGCGCACGACCGGATCGTCGTCGACGATGAGAACGTGTGGACTCATCGCCGTATTTTATTTGATATCGACATCCGGCAGAACCGCGCGCGACCACAGATTTCTTGCTTCGGCTTACACGCGGTATTGCTGCATGCCGCCTTATTTCAGCGCGACCGCGCCCTGCTCGATAGTCGATTGCGAGGCGTGCGCGGGCTCCGTCGAGGCAACGGACGCACAATCGAGTGAGCCAGTGCCTGATTGCGCCTGCTGTTGTACCTGTTGTTGCGCGGCCGGCTGCTCCGTCGATTGCGCTGACGTGTCGTTCGCTGCGGCGTTGGCAGGCTGAACAACGGGCGCGTCGATGGAGGCCATACCCGCGGCCTTCGCGAACGCCGAACCCGAGCCCGCCATTTTCGCGGCCATCGCAGCGGTGTCCGCCGGTGCGGTTTCCTTGACGGGAAGACGACGGACGCGCGCTTGCGCGAGCCGCGTCTGACGAGCGTCGGCGGCTACACCGCTGGGCATCTTTTGCAGATGCAGCGGGGGTTCGGCGGACGCGAGTTTCGGAGCCATCTTCGTCGCACCGTTCGCGCCGTCATCGGCGGCGGCGGGCGCG
>NZ_DATJWR010000363.1:0-5730 GCF_035501035.1 Paraburkholderia sp. | reverse complement strand
CCCGTTTCGCGCATCGTCTTGATGACGGAGTCGAGCGAGACATAATGCGCGCCGTCGCCGCGCAGGGCCATGCGCGCGGCGTTGACGGCCTTCACCGAGGCCATGGCGTTGCGTTCGATGCAGGGAATCTGCACCATGCCGCCCACGGGGTCGCAGGTGAGGCCGAGATTGTGCTCCATGCCGATTTCGGCGGCGTTTTCCACTTGCTGCGGCGTGCCGCCCATCACGGCTGCGAGCGCGCCCGCGGCCATCGAACACGCCACGCCCACTTCGCCCTGACAGCCCACTTCCGCGCCAGAGATCGACGCGTTGAGCTTGTACAGAATGCCGATCGCCGCGGCCGTGAGCAGGAAGTCGATCACGCCCTGCTCGTTCGCGCCGGGCGTGAAGCGCACATAGTAGTGCAGCACAGCGGGGATGATGCCGGCCGCGCCATTGGTCGGCGCGGTCACGACGCGCCCGCCCGCGGCGTTCTCCTCGTTCACGGCGATCGCGTAGAGGTTGATCCAGTCGATCATCGAAAGCGGGTCTTGCAGCGCGCGCTCGGGGTTGCCGGTGAGCGCGCGGTAGAGCTGCGCCGCGCGGCGCTTGACGGCGAAGGGGCCGGGCAGCGTGCCGTCGGCGTCGGGATTGTTGATGCCGCAGCCGCGTGAAACGCACGACTGCATCACGTCCCAGATGCGCAGGAGTCCTGAGCGAATCGCGTCGTCGCTGTGCCAGACGCGCTCGTTCTCGAGCATCAGCTGCGCGATGCTCTTGCCCGTCGAGACGCACAGTTCGAGCATTTCGGCCCCGGTGCGAAACGGATGCGGCAACTGCTCGGCGGCGGAGAGCACCTTGGTGTTCGCCGCGCCCGCCGTGACGACGAAGCCGCCGCCCACCGAGAGATAGGTGCTTTCGCGCAGCGTTTCGCCGTTGCCGTCGAGCGCGCGCAGCTTCATGCCGTTCGGGTGCTCGGGCAGCGCCTGGCGATAGAACGCGACGTGCTCTTTCGGCACGAACGCAATGGCGTGATGGCCGAGCAGCGAGAGCAGGCGCGATTTGCGCACGGCTTCGAGGCGCTCGTTGATGGTGTCGGGGTCGACCGTGTCGGGCGCGTCGCCCATCAGGCCGAGCATCACGCCGCGGTCGGTGCCGTGGCCCTTGCCGGTCGCGCCGAGCGAGCCGTACAGCTCGACCTTCACGCTGACGGTGCGCGCGAGCAGGCCGTCGCGCTCGAGTCCTTCCGCGAACATCAGCGCGGCCCGCATCGGCCCGACCGTGTGCGAGCTCGAAGGCCCGATGCCGATTTTGAAGAGGTCGAAAACGCTTACTGCCATGGGGACTGCTCCTGCTTGTCTGACGGGGTTGGGTAGGGATGCCGCGCCTTCGCGACACGCATTTGACACATTGCGTGAGCGCGCCGCCGCCGCAACCCTCGCGCGCGTTTCAGCGCGCCGGCAACGGCAGACAGACGGCTAGCCACGCGGGCGGCGTGGGCGCGAGTTTCAGCGCGATCGGCGTAAAGCGGCCGTCGAGGCGCGCTGCCAGGTGAAACAGCTCGGCGGCGTTCTTCGGGTCCCACTGGCCGGTGAAGCCGGGCAAACCCGCTTCGCGCCGCTTCGCGTCGAACGGCACGTCCGAATGCACGAATTCCTCGTGTGTCTTCTGGCCGAGCGCGTAAGGCGTGAGCCAGTCGAGCGCCGCCGCGAGCGAAGCGCCGTTGGCCGCGCGCTCGGGCAGCCAGTTGCGGTTGTGGCGACGCGCGGCGAGCGCGGCGGTCACGAGCGGCTGCAGATCGTAGGTCACGTAATGCAGCGCGTCGCGCTCGTTGAAATCGAGCGTCGAGCCGTCGGGTGCGATGTTGTCGCCGATGTGTTCGAGAAAGAGTCGCTGCGCCGTGGCGATCATCTTCCGGTTGTCGAGCGTGAACGCGATCATCGCGATCAGTTTGACCCGATGGCTCTGCCAGTTGTTTGCAAAACTGCCCTTGAGCGGGCGCGGCTGCGCGTCGATCTGCGCGATATAGCCGTTCGCGAAGCCGTTCAGGAACTGCATCGTCGCGTTGCGCGTTTTCACGGGCAGCGCGCTCGCGGTCATGTCGTAGGCGAGAATCAGCCCCTCGAAACGCGTTTCGTCGATGGGATTGAAGCTCGGCTTGTATGTGGTGACCCACGCGAGCAGAAAGCGGTCCACGAGCTTCAGAAAGCGGTCGTCGCTCGTCGCGCGCCACGCGAGCGCGGCGTTGCGCATGAGATCGAGCTCCTGCGCGGCCTCCACACTTTGATCGTAGATGTCCTCGTGCGGCAGCGTGCCCTCGGTATGGAGCCTTGGCAGCGGCCGCGGCACGTCGTTCACGTGCGCCTGCACTTCGGCCACGAGCGCCTTCACGCCCGGGTCGGCGTTGGTGCGCTCGCTCGATTGCAGCGCGGGAGCCGCGCAGAAGTTCATGGCCGCGTGCGCCGCGCCGGTGAAGGTGGCGCAGGCGAGCGCCAGCGCGGCAGCAAGACGTTGCGGGCGGCCGAGCACACCGCCGCGCGCCTGCCGGGTCGAGGTCCCTGGGGCCGGGCGGATCGCGTTCCGCTTCGGGGCCCGCAGCGAATCCCGCAGTGAATCCATTCGCACCTTCCGCGCCATGCGCGACTCCCTGATTCAAGGCTGACAGGTGTGTGATGTTAGCGGTTTGCGGCGGCAAATGTGAGGGGGATGAGCGCCGCTGCGTCGACTAAAGAGGACGCAGCGGCGCGGCGGCCGGCTTATTCGCCGGCGGTCTGATCGGCATATTCACCGATCGGTACGCACGAGCAGAACAGGTTGCGGTCGCCATAGGCGTTGTCGGCGCGGCCGACCGGCGGCCAGTACTTGCGCGCGACGAGCGACGCGACCGGATACGCGGCCTGCTCGCGCGAGTAGGCGTGCTTCCAGTCGTCGTCGATCACGACGGCGGCCGTGTGCGGCGCATGGCGCAGCGGGTTGTCTTCCTTGTCCGCACGGCCTTCTTCCACGGCGCGGATTTCGTCGCGGATCGCCACCATCGCGTCGATGAAGCGGTCCAGTTCCTCCTTCGACTCCGACTCGGTCGGCTCGACCATCAGCGTGCCCGGCACCGGGAAGCTCATGGTCGGCGCGTGGAAGCCGTAGTCCATCAGGCGCTTGGCCACGTCGTCCACGGTGATGCCGCTTGCGTCCTTGATGGGGCGCAGGTCGAGAATGCACTCGTGCGCGACGAGCCCGCCCGGCCCGCTGTAGAGCACCGGGAAGTGCGGCGCGAGCTTGTTCGCGACGTAGTTCGCGTTGAGGATCGCGGTTTCGGTCGCGGCGGTGAGGTTGGCCGCGCCCATCATGGCGATGTACATCCACGAGATCGGCAGGATCGAGGCCGAGCCGTAGGGCGCCGCGCTCACGGCGCCAATGCCGTGATCGTCGCGCTTGTAGCCGCTCGAAAGCTGGTTCGGCAGGAATTGCGCGAGGTGTGCGCCCACGGCCACGGGACCTACGCCCGGGCCGCCACCGCCGTGCGGAATGCAGAAGGTCTTGTGCAGGTTCAGGTGCGAGACGTCGCCGCCGAACTGGCCCGGCGCCGCGAGGCCGACCATCGCGTTCATGTTCGCGCCGTCCACGTACACCTGGCCGCCGTGCGCATGCACGATCTCGCAGACTTCGCGCACGTTTTGCTCGAACACGCCGTGCGTGGACGGGTACGTGATCATGATCGCCGCGAGCTTCGCCGCGTGCTGTTCGGCGCGAGCCTTCAGGTCGGCGAGATCGACGTTGCCTTGCGCGTCGCAGGCGACCACGACGACCTGCATGCCGGCCATTTGCGCCGATGCGGGGTTCGTGCCGTGCGCCGAAGCGGGAATCAGGCAGACGTTGCGGTGGCCTTCGCCGCGCGAGGCGTGATACGCCTGAATGATGAGCAGGCCCGCGTACTCGCCCTGCGAGCCCGCGTTCGGCTGCAGCGAGACGGCGGCGTAGCCGGTTGCGGCCACGAGCATCTGTTCGAGCTGATCGACCATCTCGCGATAGCCGACCGTCTGCTCGGCAGGCGCGAACGGGTGGATGCGGCCGAACTCGGGCCACGTGACCGGCAGCATTTCCGAAGTCGCGTTCAGCTTCATCGTGCACGAGCCGAGCGGAATCATCGAGCGGTCGAGCGCGAGATCCTTGTCGGAGAGGCTGCGCAGGTAGCGCAGCATTTCCGTTTCCGAATGGTGACGGTTGAAGACCGGATGCGTGAGGTAGGCGCTTTCGCGCACGAGCGCGGCCGGGAACGACACGTCGCCCGCTTGCGTGAGCGCGGCGTCGAGCGCGTCGAGCGAAGGCGCCTCGCTCGCGAATGCGGCTTGCGCGAACACCGCGAGCAGATCGGCGAGATCGCCGCGCGTGGTGGTTTCGTCGACGGCTACGCCCACGCGCGTTTCGCTCACGTGGCGCAGGTTCATGCCGCGCGCGAGCGCCGCGTCGTGCAGCGCCTGGGTGCGCGGGCCGGCTTCGAACGTGAGCGTATCGAAGAACGAGTCGTTCACGAGCGTATAGCCGAGCTGCTTCGCGCCTGCGGCCAGGATCGCGGCAATGCGGTTCACACGCTGCGCGATGCGCTTGAGACCCTGCGGGCCGTGGTAGACCGCGTACATGCTCGCCATGATCGCGAGCAGCGCCTGCGCCGTGCAGACGTTCGAGGTCGCCTTTTCGCGGCGGATGTGCTGTTCGCGCGTTTGCAGCGCGAGGCGCAGCGCGGGGTTGCCTTGCGCGTCGACGGTCACGCCGACGAGACGCCCCGGCATCTGGCGCTTGAATTCGTCCTTCACCGCGAGATACGCGGCGTGCGGGCCGCCGAAGCCCATCGGCACGCCAAAGCGCTGCGAGTTGCCCACGGCCACGTCCGCGCCCCATTCGCCCGGCGGCGTGAGCATGGTGAGCGAGAGCAGGTCGGCGGCGGCGATCACCGCGCCGCCGGCTGCGTGCACGGCTTGCGCCAGCGGGCGGTAGTCGCGCACGTCGCCGTTCGCGCCCGGATATTGCAGCAGCACGCCGAACGCGCCCGCCTGGGCTGCTTCGGCTGCGGGACCGACCTTCACCTCGATGCCGATCGGCTTCGCGCGCGTCTTCACGACTTCGATGGTTTGCGGCAGCACGTCGTCGGCCACAAAGAACACGTTCGACTTCGACTTGCCCACGCGTTGCACGAGCGTCATCGCTTCGGCGGCGGCCGTGGCCTCGTCGAGCAGCGAAGCGTTCGAGATCGCGAGGCCCGTCAGGTCGATGATCATCTGCTGGAAGTTCAGCAGGGCTTCGAGGCGGCCCTGCGAGATTTCCGGCTGGTACGGCGTGTACGCGGTGTACCACGCCGGGTTTTCGAGCACGTTGCGCAGGATGACGGCCGGCGTGTGCGTGTCGTAGTAGCCCTGCCCGATGTACGAGCGGAACACCTGGTTCTTGTCCGCGAGCGCGCGCAGGGCGGCGAGCGCCTCGGCTTCCGTGCGCGGCTGCGAGAACGGCCCGAGCGGCAGCGTCTCGGTGCGGCGGATCTGCGCCGGAATCACCGCATCGATCAGCGCGTCGCGCGAGGCGAAGCCGAGCGCGTCGAGCATCGCCTGCTGGTCGGCCGTGTCGGGGCCGATGTGGCGGGCAGCGAAGGCGTCGTGCGCTTCAAGCGCGGCAAGCGAGAGCGGGGAGTTCATCAGACGATCCGGGTGTTCGAGCTTCATAAGGGTTCCTGCGGGCGCGGGCGGCGAGATGCCTTCGCAAAAA
>NZ_DATJWR010000362.1:0-8945 GCF_035501035.1 Paraburkholderia sp. | reverse complement strand
TAAAGCTCGGGCACGCTGCGGCGCTCGCGCCGCGCGAGCGCGAAAGCACGCGTTGCAGTGGCAGTCCCAGAGGCAGGGTCATCATCAGGATCCCGAATGATTTGGCTTGTGCCCGCTTCGTCATCGCGCGCTTCGCTTTGTGCATGCGTATTCGCATGCGCGCGCGCCGTGCCGCATGCCATCGCAAACGCGCCGCGCATCGGCCGCACGGCGCCGGTGAGCGAGAGTTCGCCCGCGAACTCGCGATACTCGAGCGCAGCGGCTGGAATCTGCCCGCTCGCCGCGAGGATTCCAAGCGCGATCGGCAGAAACAAAGCGGCCCGATTCCTTGGGCAGGTCGGCGGGCGCGAGGTTGACGGTGATGCGCCTTACAGGAAAGTCGAAGCCGCAGTTCGAGAGCGCGGCGCGCACGCGCTCCCGGCTTTCACGCACTTCGAGATCGGGCAGGCCGACGATGGAAAACGACGGCAGCCCGTTGGCAAGATGGACTTCTACGGTGACTTCGGGCGCGCGGCCAGCAGCCGGCGCGCGGCTGCGCACCACGGCAAGCGACATGGGATTCTCCGGAAAGGGCGCATGCGGAAGCGGTGCGCGTGTTGCGCGCCGTGCATGCGCCAGGCTGGCGAGAGGCGTATGCCCCTTTACGGTTCCATTGCGATCACGCTACGGATCGCTTGCGGCGATGCGGCAGTCAACTGCACACAGGAGTGCGCAGGGAAATGATCAGGAGGACTGGTTAGTCACCGGCAGCTTCTGTTCGAGCTCGGCCACACGGCGTTCGAGCTCCTCGAGGCGCGTGCGTGTGCGCACGAGCACCTGTGTTTGCGCGTCGAACTCCTCGCGCGTGACGAGCTCCAGCTTCGAAAAGCCTTGCGAAAGCATTGCACGCACATTGCGCTCGACGTCGCGTGCGGGAGAGTTCTTGAGCAGCTCGCTCACGCGCGCCTGCAGATCGTTGAATACATCATTTGGCTGTTTCATTCGGTTCCCCTTCGTTGCACAGAAAGTGTGCAAATTTCGTTTCGCCTGTGCCCCGCGACGGATCGTGGTCGATCTTGGTGCGAACTGACAGGGCTGCCGACAGGCATGCGCTCACGTGGTGCGCACGGTTGGCCGACGCGCCTCGCGCGGCCGCCGGCTGGCCGCAGCCGGCCGCTGTCGCCCTCGGTTGCCCCGCTGTTGCCCCGCTGTTGCCCGTTGTGCGGCTTGTCGCGCGGGAGCGAAGCGTCAGGACACTGTAGCAACGATCCCACCGCGACGCCACCGCCCGAGCGCCACGCTGGCCGTTCGGCCAGGGCCTTGTGCGCCGCGCCATTCAAGGCGCGGACCGGCATTGTCCACGGCTTTTGGCGCGCTTGCATCGAAGCTCGTCATGCGTACCTCGCGAGGAGGGTGCAGCGAATTGGCACGGGTGTTGCTAATACTGCCCCGCGCACCGAACGACGGTTGGCTCGCGGTGCGCCAGCGAGCGGCGAGACGACATGCGCTGCTCGCCCGGCGCCCGTTGCAGACGCAAACAAGGGATGAAGCAACCACAGCGAGGACTACATGAAACTGATTACAGCAATCATCAAGCCGTTCAAGCTCGATGAAGCGCGCGAAGCCCTCTCGGCGATCGGCGTTTCGGGGATCACGGTGACCGAGGTGAAAGGCTTCGGGCGCCAGAAGGGGCATACCGAGCTGTACCGCGGCGCGGAGTACGTCGTCGACTTTCTGCCGAAAGTGAAGATCGAGGCCGCCGTGGCCGACGACATCGTCGAGCAGGCCATCGAGGCGCTCGAGCGCGCGGCCCGCACGGGCAAGATCGGCGACGGCAAGATTTTCGTCACGCCGATCGAACAAGTGATCCGCATTCGCACCGGCGAGACCGGCGCCGACGCACTGTAAACGCATAGAGAGAGACAAGAGGAAACCGAGATGCGCAAACTTTTGATGTCCTTGCTGATGGCCGGCTCGCTGCTGGCCGGCGGCGTCGGCGCCGCGCTGGCGGACGACGCTTCCGCACCCGCCGCCGCGTCGGCGCCCACCGCTTCCGCCGCAGCCGCCCCCGACGCATCGGCGCCCGCCGCTTCGGCACCTGCGGCCGACGCTGCCTCCGCTCCGGCAGCCGCTGCCGCGAGCGCGCCGGCCGACGCTTCGGCTGCCGCCGCGGCTGCGCCCGCTGCACCGACCGCGCCGTTCTCGGTCGATTCGTCGAAGATCAACTCGGGCGACACCGCGTGGATGCTGACCTCCACCGCGCTCGTGCTGTTCATGACGATCCCGGGTCTCGCTCTCTTCTACGGTGGCATGGTCCGCAAGAAGAACGTGCTCGCAACGCTCATGCAGAGCTTCGCGATCACCTGCGTCGTCACGGTGATCTGGACGGTGGTGGGCTACTCGATCGCGTTCACGCCGGGCGGCTCGTTCATCGGCGGGTTCTCGCGGATCTTCCTTGAAGGCATGAACTACATCAAGGGCGACAAGGCGACGACGCTCACCGTGAGCCACCTCGCGCCGACCATCCCCGAGACGGTGTACTTCGTCTATCAGATGACGTTCGCGATCATCACGCCGGCGCTCATCACCGGTGCGTTTGCCGACCGCATGAAGTTCTCGGCGATGCTCGTGTTCATGACGCTCTGGTCGATCATCGTGTACTCGCCGATCGCACACATGGTCTGGGAACCGACCGGCTGGCTCGCCGCCGCTGGCATCCTCGACTTCGCGGGTGGTACGGTCGTGCACATCAACGCCGGTATCGCGGGCCTCATGTGCTGCCTCGTGCTCGGCAAGCGCGTGGGCTATGGCCGCGAAGCGATGGCGCCGCACAACCTCACGCTCACGCTGATCGGTGCCGCAATGCTGTGGGTGGGCTGGTTCGGCTTCAACGCGGGTTCGGCAGTCGCAGCAGACGGCCGTGCCGGCTTCGCAATGCTCACGACGCAAGTCGCCACCGCCTGCGCCGCACTCGCCTGGATGTTCGCGGAATGGATCTTCAAGGACAAGCCGTCGGTGCTCGGCGTTGCTTCGGGCGCTGTCGCCGGTCTCGTGGCGATCACGCCGGCTTCCGGTTTCGTCGGTGTGCTGGGTGCGATCGTGATCGGTGTCGCGGCAGGCGTGATCTGCTTCTGGTCGGCCACGTGGCTCAAGGGCAAGCTCGGTTATGACGACTCGCTCGACTGCTTCGGCGTGCATGGCATCGGCGGCATCGTCGGCGCGCTGCTGACCGGCGTGTTCGCGGTCAAGGACATCGGCGGTGCGGACGGCAGCATCATCCTGCAAGCCAAGGGCGTCCTGACGACGGTGATCTACAGCGGTGTGGTGAGCTTCGTCCTGCTGAAGGTCATCGACATGGTGATGGGCCTGCGCGTCACGGAAGAAGAAGAGCGCGAAGGTCTGGACGTGATCCTGCATGGCGAGCGCGTCGAGTGACCGGACCGTTCGTCATGAGCTGGAACTGGTTTGAGTTAGCAAGGTAGCAGGCAGCAGCGACCTGGGCCCGCCTTTCCGGCGGGCCTTTTTTCTTGTGCGCGCCGGAGTGAGCCGCGCGCGAGCCGGGTGCGAGGTAGGCGCGCCCAGAGGGCGATTCAGGGGACTAAGCGCCGCACTTGCGCGTTCGCGTAGTGCCCCTCCAACACGTGTGCCCAATTGCGCCGGACGGTGCGCGCGGTCCAGAATGGATATCCGGCGTGAATTTCCGCGTGGGCCACATGTGCCCTCGCATGTGGCTTCGATTGTGGTCGATTGCGACCGATTGACCCTGCTGCGCATAAGGGGATTCATGAGCGGAAGCCCGTCTTGCAACCGGGGAGATCGTCCCCAGATAACGGGCCAGTTTCCCTACAATCACAGCATTTCGTCCGCGAGTCACCCCTTATGGTCCCGCATCTGGTTACGGCGTTGAACGGCCCGCTCCTTGAGCTGGAGCAGCGCATTCTCGACGCGACGCCGGCCATCGAGCGCTGGTTCCGCCTCGAATGGCAGGAGCACACGCCGCCGTTTTATTGCTCGGTGGACCTGCGCAACGCCGGCTTCAAGCTCGCGCCCGTCGATACCAACCTCTTTCCCGGCGCCTTCCACTGCCTGCCGCAGGAAGTGCTGCCGCTCGCCGTGCAGGCCGCGATGGCCGCTATCGAGAAGATTTGCCCCGACGCCAAGAACCTGCTCGTGATTCCCGAGCAGCACACGCGCAACGCGTTCTATCTGGAGAACGTCGCCAGGCTCGCCACGATCATGCGCCAGGCGGGCCTGAACGTGCGCTTTGGCACGCTCGACGAGAACATTGCCGGCCCCGTCACGATTTCGCTCGCGGACGGCCAGAAGATCGTGCTCGAGCCGCTCGAGCGTTCGCAGCGCCGCCTCGGCCTGAAGAACTTCGACCCGTGCTCGATTCTTCTGAACAACGATCTGTCGGGCGGCATTCCGCCGGTGCTCGAGAACCTGCACGAGCAGTACCTGCTGCCGCCGCTGCACGCGGGCTGGGCGGTGCGCCGCAAGTCCACGCACTTCTCCTGCTACGACGACGTGGCGAAGAAGTTCGCGAAGATGGTGGGCGTGGACCCGTGGATGATCAACCCGTACTTCGCCCACGTGGAAGGCGTGGATTTCGAGGCGCGCACGGGCGAAGAGCAACTCGCGGCCGCGATTGACACCGTGCTCAAGAAGATTGCGAAGAAGTATCGCGAGTACGGCATCACCGAGAAGCCGTATGTCGTCATCAAATCCGATGCCGGCACGGACGGCCGCGGCGTGATGACGGTGCACGACGCCTCCGAGGTCGCCGCACTCACGAAGCGCGAACGTGCGAAGATGTCGGCCACGAAGGACGGGCTCGAGGTGCACGACGTGATCGTGCAGGAAGGCGTGTATACGTTCGAGCATATCGGCGACGAGGTGGCCGAGCCGGTCGTCTACATGATCGACCGCTACGTGGTAGGCGGCTTCTACCGCGCGCACGGCAGCCGCGAGCGCGACCAGAACCTGAACGCCCCGGGCATGCATTTCGTGCCGCTCGGCTTCGAGCACACGGCGCTGCCCGACACGCGCGCGAAGGCTGGCGCGGCGCCGCCGAACCGCTTCTACATGTACGGCGTGGTGGCGCGGCTCGGCTTGCTGGCGGCGTCGGTCGAGCTGGAGAAGACCGACCCCGAGGCGATCCAGGTTTAGGCCCAGGTCCGGGCGGCCCGGACACTTCGTCCGTCATTATTCGGACAATTCAACGCAGCGCCCGCCCAGTGCGGGCGTTGCCGTCATGACACCAGAGACAAAGCAGGAACAAGGCAGGGACAAAATGGACATTCTCTTCATCGCCGATCCGCTCGAGCGGTTCAAGATCTACAAGGACTCGACCTACGCGATGATGGCCGAGGCCGCGAAGCGCGGCCATACGCTCTTTGCGTGCGAGCCGCAGCACCTCGCGTGGGTGAACGGCCGGGTGGAGGCCGACGTGCGGCGCTTTGCGATCGTCGGCGATACGGCGGACCTGCACCGCGAGACGTGGTTCACGGAGTCGCCCGACTCGCGCGAGCTCACCGGCTTTGACGCCGTCATCATGCGCAAGGACCCGCCGTTCGACATGGAGTACGTGACCTCCACGTGGCTGCTGGAGATCGCCGAACGCGCGGGCGCGAAGATCTTCAACAAGCCTCAGTCGATTCGCGATCATTCGGAAAAGCTCGCCATTGGCGAATTCGCGCAGTTTGTCGCGCCCACGCTCGTCACGCGCAGCGCGGCGCGCCTGCGCAAGTTCCACGAGGAGCACCAGGACGTGATCCTCAAGCCGCTCGACGGCATGGGCGGCATGGGCGTGTTCCGCGTGAAGGCGGACGGCATGAACCTCGGCTCGATCATCGAGATGCTGAGTCATGACGGCGCGCGCAGTGTGATGGCGCAGAAGTTCATCCCCGAGATCAAGGACGGCGACAAGCGCATCCTGCTGATCGGCGGCGAGCCGGTGCCGTACTCGCTCGCGCGCATTCCGCAGGGCAACGAGGTGCGCGGCAACCTGGCCGCGGGTGGTCTCGGTCGCGCCCAGCCGCTCACCGCGCGCGACATGGAGATAGCGCGAGCCCTCGGCCCGACGCTCGCGGCACGCGGCCTGCTGCTCGTGGGGCTCGATGCGATCGGCGACTGGCTCACCGAGGTCAACGTCACGAGCCCGACGTGCTTTCGCGAAATCATGGAGCAGACCGGCTTCGACGTGGCCGCGATGTTCATCGACGCGCTGGAGCGCGCGGCGGCCTGAGGCTGCCAGGCGGCAGTTGGAGGCGCGCACCTGGTGCGCGCCCTTGAATCCGGGGCGCGCGGATGGCATCTGCGTCCTGCGGGTGGGCGCCTTGCAGGGTAGACGCTCCGATGTGAGTCAGAGTGGCCGCGCCTTTTTCGGCGGCTCCGGCCGCTTCGGCCCCGCACGGCTGCGAGGCTGTGTGAACGGCGCGCGACATCTGTCGCTGCTGTGAGCAGAACCGTCTCGCGTGCGCGAAAATGACCCTGCTACAATGCCGCGAGCCCGCGTTCCGGGCTGGCAAGCCGGCGTCGCGAAAGACGTCGCCGGCGCTGCCGCGCGGCGCGTGTTCCGACCCTGCGAGCTCACGGCTGGCCGCAGGTGCGGCGCTGCTGGACGCGATCTACGGGATCAGCCCGAGCATCAACCGGAGCCGTTTTTGCAGTCACGCTGATATATGAACGATCTCCAACGCTCCCTACGGTCGCTGCCCTCCAAAAGGCTGTCAGTAATCTTCGGACGGCCCGTTTTAGGACGTCTCGTTTCGGGACGGCCTGGCGAGTACTGACATGGCAGGGATTCTGATCATTGCGCACGCACCGCTCGCCACCGCGCTACGCGAGTGCATCGCGCACATCTATGGCGGTTGTCCGGCGCGTATTGGCGCGCTCGACGTGCTGCCCGACAGCGACCCCGCGGAAGTGGTCGCCCAGGCGAATGCGGAGATCGAGCGGCTGCGCGAGGACAACGGTGCGCTCGTGCTGACCGACATGTTCGGCGCGACGCCTTCGAACATCGCGGCTCGCCTCGCCACCGTGCCGGAAGTGCGTGTGCTGGCGGGTGTGAATCTGCCGATGCTGGTGCGCGCCGTCTGCTACCGGGCAACGCCGCTCGACACGCTTGTCGAAAAGGCGCTGGCCGGCGCGAGCAAGGGCGTCCAGACGATCGGCGCGAGCATTCCGGCGGCCGCAGCCGCGGCCGTGAGCGAGTGCGGGTCAGCAGCCACGCCCTGTGCGGAGGCCGCAGCCGATGCCGCCAATCAGGTTGCCAGCCAGGTTGTGAACCAGGTTGCCAACGAGCCAGCCGCCGAGGCAGTCACCCAGGCAACCGGCACGGCGCACAGCGCGGCTGGCGCAGGCGGCGCCCCGGCTGTCGCGCTCGGGCCGGCCGGCACCACCTGAGCCCGGTGCGTGCCACGGGGAGCGCCCGGCCATGATGCACGCCCCAGGCACACCGCAAGAACCCAGTCACACTTCCACACACTGCGTCCGGATCGACCTATGCTGCAACAAGAAACGACCATCGTGAACAAACTCGGCCTGCATGCCCGGGCGTCGGCGAAGCTGACGCAGCTCGCAGGCAACTACCAGTCGGAAATCTGGATGAGCCGCAACGGCCGCCGCATCAACGCCAAGAGCATCATGGGGGTCATGATGCTGGCGGCGGGCATTGGCAGCACGGTGCTGATCGAAACCGAAGGCCCGGACGAGGCCGACGCCATGACTGCGCTACTCAAGCTGATCGCCGATAAATTCGGCGAAGGCCAGTGATGCGCGCGTAGTCGTTGCGCCAGTTCGGAACGCCGCGGTTAGCCGCGGCGTTTTCGTTTATGCGGCGCATGCGTGCCAGTTGTTGTCGCCGGAGGCTGCTGCAAAAAGACGCAGCAAGGCTCGGCAAGGTGCGCGGCGCCACATTCGATCGCTGTGGAATTTATAATCATCCGCGGGGTCTGAGAGAGCGCACTGAGAGAGCGCATTGCAGCGGTTTGCCGCAGCGTCACATAACCAGAGGAGGTGCGCGTGCCGTTCACGCTGCATGGAATTCCCGTATCACGCGGTATTGCCATCGGGCGAGCCTATCTGATCGCCCCGGCTGCACTCGACGTCGACCATTACCTCATCGAACCCCCGCAGATCGAGGACGAGATCGTGCGCTTTCGCGCAGCGCTCAGGTTCGTCGAGCAGGAGCTCGACGCGCTGCGCGCCGACCTCGCCGCCGACGCCCCCTCCGAAATGGGCGCCTTCATCGACGTCCACCTCATGATCCTGAACGACGTGATGCTCGTGCAGGAGACCATCGACCTCATCCGCACGCGCCGCTTCAACGTGGAGTGGGCGCTTACCGAACAGCTCGAGCGCCTCTCGCGTCACTTCGACGATGTCGAGGACGAGTACCTGCGCGAACGCAAGGCCGACATCGAGCAGGTCGTCGAGCGCGTGCTGAAGGCGCTCGCGGGCGCTTCGCCCGCGGTGCTGCACGGCAGCTGCGACGAGATGATCGTCGTCGCGCACGACATCGCGCCCGCCGACATGCTGCAGTTCAAGGGGCAAACCTTCCAGGGCTTCGTGACCGATCTGGGCGGGCGCACCTCGCACACCGCGATCGTCGCGCGCAGCCTCGGCATTCCGGCGGCCGTGGGCGTGCAGCAGGCGAGCGCGCTGATCCGCCAGGACGATCTCATCATCGTCGACGGCGACCACGGCGTCGTGATCGTCGATCCCGCGCCCATCGTGCTGGAGGAGTACACCTACCGGCAAAGCGAGATGGCGCTCGAGCGGCGCAAGCTGCAGCGCCTGAAGTTCTCGCCCACGCAAACGCTGTGCGGAGAGAAGATCCAGCTCTACGCGAACATCGAATTGCCGGACGACGCGCAAGCCGCGCTCGACGCGGGCGCGACGGGCGTGGGCCTCTTTCGCACCGAGTTCCTGTTCATGAACCACAAGGACCAGTTGCCGGAGGA
>NZ_DATJWR010000361.1:0-13507 GCF_035501035.1 Paraburkholderia sp. | reverse complement strand
AAGCAGGCCGCCGAGCGCGCCCGTGACGACGCCCCACAGTACCGACCATTCGTTGCCGCCGAAGTGCGCATTGCGCTGCAGATAGCGGGCGTTCTCGACTGCGAACCATGTCCAGCACACGAGCGCGCCGACGGCACTGCCGATGCCGGCGATGCGCGCAAGCGCGCTGGCTGGCCCGCCGGCGTTCGCGGCGGTGAATACGTCCACGTTGATGCAGACGATGCCGGCGGCGATCATCGCAAGTGGCCAGACGAGCCGTGAAATGGGCACCGCGCCGTGGTCGCGGCGCCCGAGCAGCGTGACCGTGACGGGCAGTACGCCGACGATCAGCGATGCGGGCGCGATGCCCACCAGATGGATCGCACTCGCGAGAAAGAGGTAATAGAGCACGTTGCCGACCAGCGCGAGTTTGAGGAGCGCGGCCAGGTCGGCGCGCGTGATGCGCGGCCACACGCGGCGCAGCATGGGCATGAGCGCGGCAAGCGAGACGAGCCCGTACATGACATAGCGGCCCGCGCTGAGGAGCAGTGGCGAGAACTCCGCCAGTTGCCGGGGCACGACGAACACGGTTCCCCATAACGCGCCGGCGAGCACGCCGTACCACACACCACGCTGCATTTGCATTGCCTCCAGAAACTTCGGGTGGCCCGACCGGGCCTGCCTAACGGGATGTCGCGAAGTTTAGCCGGCGGCCCGCGCGGCCGTCTTGTTCGATCCTGCACCGTGCGTCGGGCGCACGCGGCGGGCGGGCCGGATATTCGGGTCGGAGGTGCGGCGCCTGGCACGGCGTGCGTTAGTCGGGGCAGGCAATGGAAATAATCCCGAAAACGACGCTAAGCTACTGTTCACACTGATGATTTCCAGGGCGCTATCGCGTATAATCTGCTTTTGCGCCTATAGGATTTGCCATGCGTCTGATCCAGAAAGCACTCACGTTCGATGACGTGCTCCTCGTCCCCGCCTTCTCCGACGTTCTCCCGCGCGACACCAGCCTGAAGACCCGGCTGACCCGCAATATCTCCCTGAACATTCCGCTCGTGTCGGCCGCGATGGATACCGTCACGGAAGGCCGTCTGGCAATTGCCATGGCGCAGCAGGGTGGCGTCGGCATCGTCCACAAGAACCTCACGCCGGCCGAGCAGGCGCGCGAGGTCGCGAAGGTGAAGCGCTTCGAGTCGGGTGTGGTGCGCGATCCGATCACCGTGCCGCCGCAGATGAAGGTCGCAGACGTGATCGCGCTGTCGCAACAGCATGGCATCTCCGGCTTTCCGGTCGTGGAAGGCGCACAACTCGTCGGTATCGTCACGAACCGCGACCTGCGCTTCGAAACGCGCCTCGACGAGCCGGTGCGCTCGATCATGACGCCGCGCGAGCGCCTCGTCACCGTCAAGGAAGGCACGCCGCTCACCGAAGCCAAGGCGCTCATGCACAGCCACCGCCTCGAGCGCGTGCTGGTCGTGAACGACGCGTTCGAGTTGCGCGGCCTCATGACCGTCAAGGACATCACCAAGCAGACCGAGCACCCGGCCGCATGCAAGGACGAGCACGGCAAGCTGCGCGCCGGCGCGGCTGTCGGCGTTGGTCCGGACAATGAGGAGCGCGTCGAACTGCTGGTGCAGGCCGGCGTGGACGTGATCGTCGTCGACACGGCGCACGGGCATAGCAAGGGCGTGCTCGAGCGCGTCCAGTGGGTCAAGCGGAATTTCCCGCACGTCGAGGTGATCGGCGGCAACATTGCCACGGCCGACGCGGCGCGCGCGCTCGTCGAGTATGGCGCAGACGCGGTCAAGGTCGGTATCGGCCCGGGCTCGATCTGCACGACGCGTATCGTCGCGGGCGTGGGCGTGCCGCAGATCAGCGCGATCGCCAACGTTTCGGACGCGCTCCGGGGCACGGGCGTGCCGTGCATCGCCGACGGCGGCGTGCGTTTCTCGGGCGACGTTTCGAAGGCGCTTGCCGCGGGCGCGAACGCCGTCATGATGGGCAGCATGTTCGCGGGCACCGAAGAATCGCCTGGTGACACGTTCCTCTACCAGGGCCGCCAGTACAAGTCGTACCGCGGCATGGGCTCGGTCGGTGCGATGAAGGACGGCGCCGCGGACCGCTACTTTCAGGACAACTCGGCCAATATCGACAAGCTCGTGCCGGAAGGCATCGAGGGCCGCGTTGCCTACAAGGGCCCGGTCAATGCGATCCTCTTCCAGCTGATCGGCGGCGTGCGTGCCTCGATGGGCTACTGCGGCTGCCGCACCATCGACGAACTCCATGAAAAGGCTCAGTTCGTCCAGATTACCGGTGCAGGTTTGCAGGAGTCGCACGTGCACGACGTGCAGATCACGAAGGAAGCGCCCAACTATCACGTGGACTAAATCCCCATGAAGCCGCTGCTGCGCGTGCTGCTGTTTGTCGATGCGTTGACGTTGCTGGGGTTCGGCGTGCTGTTTGTGCTCACGCCATGGACCTTGCTCTACAACGCGCTGCAACTGGTGCAGACGCAGCCGGCGCTCGTCGGGCAGGCGTTCGGCGTGGTGCTGATCGGTTTCGCGTGGCTCACGCTGCACGCGGCCTTCAACGGGGCTTTGACCGTGCCCGTCGGTCGTACTGCGGGCCACGTCAACTGGATTGCCGGCGTGCTGATGCTGGTCTGGCTGATCGCTCTGCGCACGCCGCGGCTCACGGGGCTCGGGCAGTTGTCGGGTGGTGCGGTTGGCGTGTGGCTGATCGTCCTTGGGCTGGCGGGCGCCCGGCTTGCAGGCGCGGTTCGCAAGCGCGAGAAGGCGCAGGCGGCTGGAGGCACCGTGCAGCAGCGCGGCGCGCGCAAGGCAGCAAAGGAGCGGCGCGACGAGCCGGTGGAGTATGCGAAGCCAGGCTTTCTGCGGCCGATGCCGTGGGGTGGTGCGCGTGAGGCGCAGCGGCCCGCCGCTCCGGTCGAACCCGTGGTGGAAGTGCCCACGTTGACGCCTGCGGCGGTGGCTCCCGTCGCGCCTGCGTCGCCATCAGCGGCGCAGTCCGAAGAGGCTCGCCGCGCGGCCCGCGACGAAGCGGCCGATGCATCGAGGCCGCCGCTGCGTGGCTGAAGCCGCGCGCAAACCCGGCCTCCGAAACGCCAGACGCATTGCGCCCGAAGCACATCCAGAATTGCGCTATCCGGCTCCGCCATAGTGCGGCGCTCTGGTCCTGATGAATCCATGCTGCGGGCTTTCTCGGGCCACGCGGCTTTCCGTATCCGTTCTTTTTTAGGTCTCGTCCGCAGCCATGCACGACAAAATCCTGATCCTCGACTTCGGCTCGCAAGTCACCCAGCTCATCGCGCGCCGTGTGCGTGAAACCCATGTCTACTCGGAAATCCACCCGTATGACGTCGACGATGCGTTCGTTCGCGAATTCGCGCCGAAGGGCATCATCCTCTCGGGCGGCCCGAACTCGGTCACCGACTCCGATACCCCGCGCGCGCCGCAGGCGGTGTTCGAGCTGGGCGTGCCGGTGCTCGGCATCTGCTACGGCATGCAGACGATGGCCGAGCAGCTCGGCGGCAAGGTGGACGGCGGCCATCTGCGCGAATTCGGTTATGCCGAAGTGCGCGCACGCAACCATACGAGCTTCCTTGAAGGCATCGAAGACTTCCGCACGAGCGAAGGTCACGGCATGCTCAAGGTCTGGATGAGCCACGGCGACAAGGTCACGGAAATGCCGGCCGGCTTCCAGCTCATGGCTTCGACGGAATCGTGCCCGATCGCCGCGATGGCCGACGAAGCACGCCACTTCTATGGCCTGCAGTGGCATCCTGAAGTGACGCACACGGTGCAGGGCCGCGCGATGCTCGAGCGTTTCGTGCTCGGCATCTGCGGTGCGAAGGCCGACTGGGAGATGGGCCACTACATCGACGAGGCCGTAGAGTCCATCCGCAAGCAGGTGGGCAGCGAGCACGTGATTCTGGGCCTCTCGGGCGGTGTGGATTCGTCGGTCGCGGCGGCGCTACTGCATCGCGCGATTGGCGATCAGCTCACCTGCGTGTTCGTCGATCACGGTCTCCTGCGTCTGAACGAAGCCGAGCAGGTGATGTCGATGTTCGCGGACAACCTCGGCGTGAAGGTGATCCATGTCGACGCGAGCGAAGCGTTCATGTCGAAGCTCTCGGGCGTGACCGACCCGGAAGCGAAGCGCAAGATCATCGGCGCGGAGTTCGTCGAGGTGTTCCAGGCCGAAGCGGCAAAGCTGACCGACGCCAAGTGGCTTGCGCAGGGCACGATCTATCCGGACGTAATCGAGTCGGCGGGCAAGGGCAAGAAGGCTGCGCACACGATCAAGAGCCACCACAACGTGGGCGGTCTGCCGGAAACGCTGAATCTCAAGCTGCTCGAACCGCTGCGCGAGCTTTTCAAGGACGAAGTGCGCGAACTGGGCGTGAAGCTCGGCCTGCCGCACGACATGGTGTATCGCCATCCGTTCCCGGGCCCGGGTCTCGGCGTGCGTATTCTCGGCGAAGTGAAGCGCGAATTCGCGGACCTGCTGCGTCGTGCAGATGCGATCTTCATCGAGACGCTGCGCAATACCATCGACCGCGAAACCGGCAAGTCGTGGTACGACCTGACGAGCCAGGCATTCGCGGTGTTCCTGCCGGTGAAGAGCGTGGGCGTGATGGGCGATGGGCGCACCTACGAGTACGTCGTCGCGCTGCGCGCGGTGCAGACGCTCGACTTCATGACCGCGCACTGGGCGCACCTGCCGCACGAACTGCTCGGCCATGTGTCGAATCGCATCATCAATGAGGTACGTGGCATTAATCGTGTCGTGTATGACATTTCGGGCAAGCCGCCTGCGACGATCGAGTGGGAGTGATTTAGGATCCTCTGCACAGGCCATCCTGGAGGAGCACGGCTGGACCATCCACCGGATATGGAGCACTGACGGGTTCCAGCGCCCGATCGAACAATTGGACGTTCTGATTCGTCGCATTGAGGCGCTCAAGTCTGAGTTCGATGAGTGCGGGAAGATACTGCGCTCACCGAACAACTGGATATTGAGGCGCCTTATGTAGAGCGGGAGACTGTAACGGACAAGGAAGACGCTGCCGGTTTCGCACCCTACGAAGAAGTGACCTTGCTACGGTCGCACCATCTCACCGGCGAGTTGCACGAAGCGCCACAGGGCGCGTTGACGGAGTTGGTGGTTCAGGCAGTCCAGGTGGAAGGGCCCGTGCATCGCGACCTGATCGGACCTCCGTCACCTGGCATCGCGTGCGGTTCGAAGTGAAAGCGAGTTTTCCGCGATGCGGTCGAGTCTCGAACGGAGCCAAGCCGGACGGCGAGCTCGAAGTCAGCTTTGGGGTGCTGAGACATCGGCTCTAGATTTCAGCTTTGAGTCGACAAGACTCATTCGCCGCTCGGGTGAGCGGACCATTTCCTCCTGTCCTTCGCGCAAGCAGTGATCGATGTGCAAAGGCGGCCGACGAAGCATCCGCGAGCGTGCCCGCGGCTTCGTTAGGGGGAAGATCAACTATTGGCCCGGCGCCCCGTTGCACGCAGTTCCTGGTCATCAAAAAACTTGCTCGCGGTGATTGCGATCCATGTCCGTACGACGTCAAGTTGCTTAGTCAATTCAGGTGGAGTGCACGAATTGCTATCTTCGTGATACATTGAGTGGCATAGTGACTTGCGAAGATAGCAAAAATGCCAACCCCTCACGCTCCTTCCGCCGGCGTCCGGCGGGCGCTGCGAAAACTGGGCGCCGATATTCACGACGCGCGTCGCCGTCGCCGGTTGACCATGGCGGTGATTGCCGAGCGAGCTTTTACCTCGAGAGCGACTTTGCAGCGCGTGGAGGCTGGTGATCCTGGCGTGAGCATTGGCATCTATGCTGCTGTGCTGCAGGCGCTTGGGCTTCTGGATGGACTACTGGAGGTTGCCGACGCCGCCCGGGATACAGTGGGGCAGTCGCTTGCAACCGCGGCATTGCCTCAGCGCGTCCGGCTGCGCCGTGGTGGTGGAGGGAAGGGTGACCATGACTGATGTTGAGGTCTATATCGATCTCGACGGCTCGCCGCGACCGGTAGGCCTGCTCAGGCGTCATGCGTCGCGCCGGGAAGAAACGGTCACGTTCGAATATGACGAGACCTGGCTGGCCGACGCCGGGCGCTTTTCGATCGAGCCTGCGCTGGCGTTGACGCGCGGTGTCTTCCCACCGCCACCTGACCAATCCATCTTTGGTTCGATCGGCGATTCGGCACCGGATACCTGGGGGCGCCGCCTCATGCAGCGCGCGGAGCGTCGACAGGCCGAACGGGAAGGACGGCGCGTCCGCACGCTCGGTGAACTGGATTATCTGCTGGGCGTAGCTGATGAAACGCGCCTGGGCGCGCTGCGATTCCGCTGGAGCGGAGAAGACGAATTCCAGGCGCCGGTGCCCGCCGGCGTCCCTGCGCTGATCGAACTGGGGCGGTTGCTCAAAATCACCGAGCGCATCTTGCGGGACGAGGAATCCGATGAGGATTTGCAACTGATCTTCGCGCCTGGGTCGTCACTCGGTGGCGCACGTCCCAAGGCCTCGGTCGTCGATCAGTACGGCCATTTGTCGATTGCCAAATTCCCGAAGGAGACCGACGAATACAGTATCGAGGCCTGGGAGGAAGTCGCCCTGCGATTGGCTGAACGCGCCGGCATTCCCACCCCGCATCACGAACTGCTGCAGGTAGCGGGCAAACCAGTACTGCTGTCGCGTCGCTTCGATCGCGCGGGGAGCATTCGCATTCCCTTTCTCTCGGCCATGTCGATGACGGGATCGCGGGACGGCCAACGCGGCAGTTATCCCGAACTGGTTGACGCACTGACGCAACACGGAGCGAAGGCGCGCTCCGATGCTGCGCAACTGTATCGCCGCGTGACCTTCAATGTACTCGTCTCCAATGTCGATGATCATCTGCGCAACCACGGTTTCCTGTGGGTGGGGCGCGATGGCTGGGTATTGTCACCGGCCTATGACCTCAATCCCACGCCAACTGATGTCAAGGCGCGCATCCTGACGACTAACATCGATCTCGACGAGGGAACGTGTTCGGTCGGCCTTCTGGAAAATGCGGCAGAGTTTTTTGGCTTGTCGCTGAAACAGGCTCGGGCCACGATCCGGGAGGTAGCCGACGTGACCCGGACATGGCAGGCGTTTGCCCAGGAAGTCGGTTGCAGGCGCGCAGAAATCGCACGCATGGCAAGTGCCTTCGAGCACGACGATCTTAATGCAGCACTGCGGTTGTGACGGTATCAAGGGCCGCGTTCGAACGAGCCTGACGGTATCAACGACGGTATCGCGCTCACAAATCGTCCTGAGACGGCCAGTGTTCTCGATTTTTCAAACGAGGCGTGCGTTGACCCTCCGATGCATTCCGACTACAGCCGCCAACTGCTGGGCGTGATTTTCGGCATCGCTGACGGTATCGACGCCCGCATGACCAGGCGGAAACGCCGTCCCCAAAGGTCCGAGCCACGAGATTGATAACCGAGTGGGAGTGAAAATCCCCGTTAAATCAGGGATTTAATCGATTCTCGAAGTGGCGCATGCGTTGATGTTGAATAGTTCGCAACCGGATTCCTGGTTCAGTTCGTCCGCCGTCCAGGCTCAGATCTGGACAGGATTTGGACAAGAAACGGCTTGGCGATTGCCAGGCCGTTTTGCGTTGTAGCCCCGTTTCGGTCTGCACAGGCCAAGCCGGCCGTGGGCAAGAACACCCGGGAGAATTGTGTCGTTGCATTGAATAAACTAACGGGCGGCTCTTTGCTTTGTTCACCCGGACTGACGATCTCGATCTCGTCGAATTTCTCGCCAATGGACGTGTTGAGAGGGTTGCGCCGGAAAGCAGCTCCTTCTGTTCGGCAATGCAAGGCTTGCCGGCGCATGGCAGACCTACGGCAGCGGCCATCTGCTAGCCCTGCAACTGGATGACCGTGAGTTGGTCGGCTACGAGCGCGACGACCTGTACCGCCAGGTGGCGCGGAGCTTCGGACCATTCCGGGCAAAGTGCGGAAGGTGTGCACGAAGCTCCGCTAACGCTTAACGTACCGGAAGCGGCGCCAGCCCTCGCTCATTACGAACGTTACGCCAGTAAAGCCAGACGCTGATGGCCAACGTCACCATCTCGGTGATCAGCAGCGTGTACCAGATGGCCGCGCCACCGAGCCACGCATTGAGCAACCACAGCGTGCCGAGCAGCAGCACCCAGCTACGCAGCATCGCGATGGCGGCGGACGGGCCTGGGGCCTCTACGGCCGTCAGAAAGCCCGCCACGATCAAATTACCGGCTGCAGGCAGGATTGCGAGTGCGCACCAGAGCACCGCATGCTCGAGAATCGACCATGCTTCACCGCCCGCCGGCAGAAACGCGAACGTCAGCGGCCGCGCCAACGTCGCCATCGCAACGGCCACCAGCATCGAGAACCCCATCACGGCCATCACGCCAAGCCGGAACGACTCGCGCTGCGCGCGCATATCGCGGGCGCCACGATGGAAACTGATCATCGGTTGCATGCTTTGCGCGAGCGCGACGATCGTGACCGTCGCGCCGAGCGTCATGTACTCCAGAATCGCGTACGCCGCGAGGCCCGGTTCACCGAAATTTGCCAGAATCACGCGGTTAAAGGCGAACACCGTGACCGCGGGCGCAATGGCGTCGAGGAATTCCGACGCACCGTTGTACATCGCGCGCCAGACATGCAACGAGCCGCCACCGAACGCACGGGCCGCAGGTACGACCTTGTGCGCGAGCCAGACGTGATAGGCCAGCATGGCGCTGCTCGAGACCATCATCGAGATGCCGGTGGCGAGCGATGCCCCGTACAGCCCCATACCGCGCACGGCGATCAGCCAGTAGTCCAGTGCCACGTTGGCAAGCGCGCCGAGAAACATCGCATACAACCCAAAGCGCGCGGCGCGCGACCCTTCCACGCGCAGAAACAACTCCATCGCGTAGAGACCGTTGGCGAACAGGATGAACCAAGCCCAGCCCGACAGATAGGCCACGATATCGTTAGTGATGGCCGCTTGCGCGCCCAGCGCGGCCGCGATCTCGTGCTTGAACACCAGCACGCCGGCGCTCATCGCGATACCGGAGGCGAGCATCACCCACAGCACCTGAGAGAAGGCGCG
Organism: Paraburkholderia sp.; assembly: GCF_035501035.1. GTDB lineage: Bacteria > Pseudomonadota > Gammaproteobacteria > Burkholderiales > Burkholderiaceae > Paraburkholderia. The sequence goes on along the minus strand of NZ_DATJWR010000361.1, from coordinate 4,375 downwards.
ACGCGCCTCGGCATTACGCCGCTCGCCTAGCAGACGGGCGATCAACGTGGCGCCGCCCACGCCCACCATCACACTGAATGCATAAGGGATGTAGAGCAGCGGCACGACCAGATTCAGCGCGGCCAACGCTTGTTGGCCGACGTAACGGCCGATGAAAATCCCGTCGATCAATGTATAGATCGTGTAGACCCAGCCCGACAGGATCGTCGGAATCGCGAGCGACGTGAATTGCTTGAGCAGGGACGTCCTCGCGCCCTGCGGAGTATTGCAGTGATTGGATAGAGACATGGTCCCCCCGATGACTAATTGCCGCGTCGTGTCGGGACGCAGCTCACCGTGGCTTGCATATCGAAATTCTTTGAAAACTTCGAAGGAAAGAGGTCGCCGCCCACGCGCAAGCGATGGCGTGAGCACTCCGCCCGAGACGTCCGCGCGGATAGACAGGCGAGCGTTAGCGGGCCAGAGAGACTGACCGCGAAGCGGGCGGCGGAAACATCGCCTGGTGCAGATGCAGCCAGACAACGCCTTGCCGGGAAACGGAGAAAAGGAGGAAGTTCATGGTGTCTCGTGCATGACGCGCTTGCCAGGGGCATCGCGCCAGTCGTCTGACGTCATGGGAGGGTGGGGCGGGATGCCGCCGCTGCGCCAGAACATCACGCCCGGATTGCCAGACGCATAATACTGACCTGCGGACTTGGGGCGAAGTTCCCAAGTGCTTGTTTTCCATGTACGACGCGCATGCGGTCGACCCATCGGGAAAGACGGTTTCGCGAGACTCATGGAACATTCAGGGCGGTGTCGAAGAACTTCAGTGCTGCATTCCCTATGTAATCGTGCAGTTTCGCGCGGTCTACGCCCGGCGCATCGATACACGCCTCCGGCCATGTGTCCCTACCGTCCTGGTCGCATTCGTTCACGAAGATTTCGTGATCGACGGGGCCCGGCATCACGTCCAGTTGCGTGTGAGGTGCATATCTCGCGGCGAACTCGGCGTTTTCCTTCGGCGGAGCTTGAGTGTCCCTTGCACCAACGATGATATAGGCCGGCACCTTCAACTGTTCAAGCCCTGCCTTGTCCATTCCGAAGCCCGGCAGGTCGCCAGGTGCCATCGCGAGCACGGCCTTGACGCGGCTGTCGTAGACGTTCAGCGCAGGCCGTGCATCGAGCGGCAAGTCTTTGCGGAGTGACGCTGGTATCAGCGGGTCGTTCTTCCAGCGGCGCAGGTAGCCGAGGTACTTGTCCTGGTTCACCATCGCGCCGCCAATCCAGAGCGACGTGAAGCCGCCCTGGGAATGGCCAGCCACGCCAATCCGGTCCCGATCAATATGCGGTCCCCACACTTTGTCGTTGAGGAGGAATGTGATGTCCTTGCTGATGTCGAGCGGCCGTTGCCAGAGCTTGCTTCGCGTGTACATGATCGTTGAGTCATAGGTGTTGGCGCGGTAGTGATAAAGCGTGGCCACGATATAGCCGCGCGATGCGAGGAACTCAGCAAACCACGCGTAGTAAAGCCCATTGCTGCCGTGCCCGTGCGAGAACATGACGAGCGGACGCTTCACGCCGTCGGAAACGATGTCAGCGTCCCGGTAGAGGTGCAGGTTGGTAAAGAACGGCATGTGCAGTGGGGTAGCGGAACTGTTTTGCGGAACAGCCGGGTAGAACAGGGTGAGCGCCAGGCGGCGGTTACCTTGCGCCCTGTCGACGTACTCAATCTGTTTCATTCCGACCGGATACGGAGCGTCGGGCTGTATGGCGTGCGCGAATGTCATCGTGGAGCATGTGCCCACGCAGCAGAGCAGGATCGCTATTGCAGCGCGGATCAGTCCACGCCTGGTCAGCAGGGAAACTTGCATTTTGTGTCCTCCTTGGAACGTTCATTGATTCGCGTTTTCCACGAACCGCACAGCGATGGTTCCCACTTTGCAGCGACTCGTGTCGTCTTCGCCGGATTACACCATCCACCGGTCGGCATCGCTCGCGGGCATACGTCGTTCGCGCGTTGCGATGTCTTTTGCGTCAGACAGGTAGCGTGTCTGCGCGTCCATGGCGAAATTGCGCGTGCGCCGGTGCAGCGCCGCCACGACGTGCTGCAGCAGCGATCCGGTCGCGGGCGATCTCAGCGCCTCCAGTCTGAACGATCGCCGTCCTGATTCTTTGCGCAGCCGGCCTGCTGCCGCTTTTCGCGCTGGCGGAAGATGGCGCGCAGATGGCGATACGCGCCGCGGCTTGGCGCGATCAGTTACCGGTCCAAACTACGCGATCGTCAATCGCGTAAAGCCTGCAATCAGCAAGCCCTCGTCGGTTGCAGAGCGCGAGGGCCCGTGCGGCCGGATCATCAGGTAGCGAACGGTCGTGCGGTGTTGTACCGACCGCATATTGCCCAGCGCCTCCGCTTGATATCACGAACGCACGCGGAACGGGTTGGGACTGGTATTCGCGATAGGCGTTTTTTCCAGCGTTACCGAGCAAGGAAAGAGGATCGACGGCAGGCACGTCAGTGGTTTCGTCACCCGGTTGAAACCAATCCTTTAAAGGCCGTTCCGCCAACCACCGCAACTTCACTCCCACCGACATTTGTGGCTCGGAATTCCGGAACCGCAATTCGTGTTCGCGTTGGGCAATCCTTATTTTGGCGTCAGCCATTAGCCGAGAAAGCGACTTCGACGCATCGAAACCTTTCGCGAACAGTGCTTCGGTAAAAAAGGTATTTTGACTGTCCGCCTGACACCCGAAGGACGCTCGTTCGCCCGAGGCCGATGTGATGACGATACGTCGCGCTGCCTGGAGTTCCGGCAGAAACGACCCGGAAAAGCAGGCGGCAATTATCACAATCGTCGGCCGATTTTCCAAAGGAGCAAGCGCGCTCGACAGTTGTGCCGCCGTCAGGGGTTTCAACTCGTGGTGTGCGACATTGACGCTGAGAATTTTTCGGTTGCCATGTGTGGAAATAAAAACCACTACGATGTCATCGGGGCCCGCATGACTGGAAATCTCTTTTATTGCATTGGCGAGTGTTGCCGGAGTCGCAAACGGGAAATTCAGCTTGTCTTTTTGAGGCCCGTTGCTGTCTTCGTACTTCAGCACCGGTCCGCCCAACTCGGAGAGTCTGCGCGAAACCAGCTCCATGTCATTCTGAAAGGCCGTGGAAGTTGAGTTCATGGCGAAGCCTGCAAACCATACGCGGCGACCTGTCGCCTGGGTTGCTGCCTGAACAGCCTGAGCATCCTGCCGTTGCTCAAGCAACATACTTTGGTTCTGCGCATTCGGATTGCCGGGCGACAGCTCGCCACATCCGCTCAAGGCAACGACTGCGATCAATGCCGAAAGAGATTGAACGGTAAATGTCGGTTTTGATTTTCTCATTTGCTCCTCATCCCGCTCGTCTATTCGCAGCGTTTGCACAAGTACCGAGATCGGCGCACTTTGTCGAATGCACGTGTGCAGCGCCAATAATATACGTCCCGCAAAACTACGTGCGGTCTATCTGGATCTTCTGCAAAATGCAGCGTGCGCCATGCCGGAATAACTCCTCGTGACTTCTATTTAAACGAAGCTGTGGCACACTGCAATCTCCGGCTTTGGGCTTCCGAGGCAACGCGCATGACCGTTCTTGGCGCTATCGTAATGGCGGCAGCTATCCATTCTGGAGCATCGTCGCAGATCGTTGGGACGGAAATCGTTGCGCCGGGGCCGTTAGGTCCGCTGCGGGGCACGTTGCTATCCCCAGCAATACATCACGCCCCTGTGGTTCTGATCGTGCCGGGTTCCGGCCCAACCGACAGAAATGGAAACGGCCCAAACGGTCTTCGGGCCGCAACATATCAACTATTGGCCGAGGGGCTTGCAAGCCGTGGCATTGCGACGGTCCGCATCGACAAAAGAGGCATGTACGGTAGCGCGTCAGCGATACCCGATCCTGACGACGTGACGATTGGCGACTACGCCGCTGACGTGCGCTCATGGGTGAAAACCATCCGGGAGCGCGTTGGCGTTTCCTGCGTATGGGTGTTGGGTCATAGCGAAGGAGGGCTGGTCGGACTGGTTGCGGCGCGGAACGCGGCTGATATTTGCGGTCTGATCCTGGTTTCGACTGCAGGTCGCCCATTGGGAAATGTGTTAAAGGAACAACTGCGATCCAATCCGGAAAATGCGCCAATCCTGAATAACGCAATGGCGGTGCTTAAATCCCTCGAAGGTGGACAAATGGTGAGCGCGGAAAAGATCGACCCCGCCCTGATGCCCTTGTTTAGACCGCGCGTACAACGCTTTCTCATAAGCGAACTGACGCTTGATCCGATTGCGCTGTTAGCCGACTATGCGAGGCCGGTGCTTATTTTGCAGGGACTGCGGGATATTCAAGTGGGACCTGGCGATG
>NZ_DATJWR010000360.1:0-34873 GCF_035501035.1 Paraburkholderia sp. | reverse complement strand
GCATTGGGGCCGCTGCGAGAAGGCGCCACGGTCGCCGACGTCGCCGTGGCAAGCGGCTTCACCGACCAGAGTCATTTCACGCGACACTTTCGCCGCATGTTCGGCGTGCCGCCGGGGCGCTGGCAGTCGTCCTGACGCACGCCGTCTCGCACACGCCGTCTCGCGCGCAGCCGCAAGAACGTACAAGCCACGCGCACGGGCGCCCGCTATCCTGTCCCCTTGCATCAGGAGGACAGTTTGACCACGCAATCCAACCCGCGGCCCAGGCCGCATCCGAAGCGAGCCGCGGAATTCGTCGCCGGCGCGCGCGACACCATTCCCATGATGATCGGCGCCGCGCCCTTCGGCGTGATCTTCGGCACGCTCGTCACCTCGGGCCCGCTCTCGCTCTGGCACGGCCAGTTCATGTCGCTTGCCGTGTTCGCCGGCTCCGCGCAGTTCATCGCGCTCGGGCTGATCGCCTCGCACGCGAGCTTCGCCGTGATCTGGGCCACGACGCTCATCGTGAACCTGCGCCACGTGCTCTACAGCGCGACGCTAGCGCCCTATGTCTCGCACCTGCCGCTGCGCTGGCGCCTCGTGCTCGGCGCGTTGCTCACCGACGAGGTATTTGCCGTCGCCTGGGCGCATTTCCGCCGCCATCCCCCCGGCGATGACGTCTCGCCATGGCATTTCCTCGGCTCGGGGCTCGCGATGTACCTGAACTGGCAACTCTGGACCGCGGTCGGCCTGCTGTTCGGCGCCGCGTTCCCGGGCCTGCAGTCGCTCGGCCTCGACTTCGCGATGGTCGCGACCTTCATCGCCATCGTCGTGCCGCAGCTCGTCGCGCTGCGCTATCTCGCCGCCGCCGTGACCGCGGGCGCACTCGCGTTTTTCTGGCAGGGCTGGCCATACAAGCTCGGGCTGCTCGGCGCGGTGCTCGCGGGCGTCGTCGTGGGCGTGGTCCTGTCTCGTCCCGGTTCGCCGCGCGGCGCCAGCGCCACCGGCCAAAGCCCCTGCAAGCCCCCCAACGTCCAGCGCACCGCAGGAGCCGGCCAATGAACTACGTCGTCCTGATCCTCGGCATGGCGCTCATTACCTGGCTCGTGCGCACCGCCGTGTTCGTGCTCGGCGAGCGCCTCGTATTCCCGCCGCTCGTGCGCACCGCGCTCGGCTTCGTACCCGTCACCGTGCTCACCGCCATCATCGTGCCGATGGCCGTCTCGCCTCACGGCCAAGGCGCCGAACTGAGCTGGCGCAACCCGCAGCTCGTCGGCGCGCTGGCGGCGGTCGTCGTCAGCGCGCTCACGAAACGCCCGCTCCTCACCATCGCAGTCGGGCTCGGCGTGTTCTTCCTCTGGCAAGGCGTCGTCCTGCGTTAGCACAGCCCGGCGCCACGCGCGCTCAAGTTTCACCCCGTCCCGCCGATAAACCCGTCAAGGCCTGCTCTGGCGGCGCCGCGCATCGTCAAAACGCGCGGCCCGCGCGGGCACCGGCCAGTGCTCGAACGGCGAGAGCGCAGAAGAAGGGCGATAAGGATTACACCGGGGCAACCACAATGGGGCAAATCACCCTAAACCTGAAGGAAGAAACACTTGCGTCGCTGCGCAAGGACTTCGACGCGTTCCTGCGCGTCTCGCTCAAGCTCGACCCGCAATTCGCCACGCCGTCGTTCGAGGATTACCTGCGCGCGAAGCTGCTCGACAACATGACGCCGCTCACGGAGCACGCCGTGCAGCGGCTCCTGCAGGGCGGCCAGTACGCCTGGGCCAAGCGCACGCTCGACAAGGAATTTCCCGAGGTCGTCTCGATCCTGATGCGCCAGGCCGGCGAATTCGGCTTCGGCTTCGCCTCGCGCCCGGAGTGGACGCCCGACGAACTCTCGAAGCAATGCCGCGACTGGGCCGCGGCCATCGTCAGCGAAGCCCAGGGCGACGCCTCGCTCGTCGACCCGCTCGCGGCGCAGATCAAATCCGGCGTGCAGGACATCCAGGCGCTCGAAGAATCGATGCAGACGCCCGCCTGGCGGCTTTCGGAGTCGCTGCGCCAGCGTGTGTACGAAGCGAAGATCGGTTGCGAGCAGGCGAGCGGCAGCCTCGCGCGCGAGCGTCTGGGCGAGCTGCGCGGGCTGCTGCGGCTCGGCATCACGCATGGCGCGTTCCAGAAGCAGGAGGCCCAGCAGATCATGGAATACCTGCGGCTGCTCAAGCCGGAGATCTTCGTCGAGGAGCCCGACGACATATTCACGCGCCTTGCCGCGTGGCTGCGCAACTTCTTCATGCCGCCGGCGCGCGGCGCCACGCGCGAGCAATCGCGCTGAGCGCCGCCACACGCCGCCTCCTGGCGGCAGCGCCGCGCTTGTCGTGCACAACGCGCGAGGCGCATCCCGTCAGGCGTGCCCTACTCGGCGTGACCCACCACGCGTAGCCCACCAGGCGTGCTCTACTCGACGTGCCTCACCATGCGTGCCCCACCGGGCGCGCTCTACTCGACGTGCCTCACCATGCGTGCCCCAACTCGGCATGGTGACTCACTCGGCGGGGCCCACTAATCCCACATCCTCCTGAGCTTCGCGGCGATCTCGACCTTCGCCTGCGCGGCGGCGGCGAGTCCCGTCGCACTCGGCGCACTCGCCACGGGCGCGGGCGGCCATGCCCGCGATTCGAACAGCGGCAGCATCGTCGCGGCAATGAAACGCGTGCGCGAAGCCCACACGTGATGGTCGCCCGACGCCATCTGGTTATGCACGTAAAAACGCTGCGGCACGACGATGTGCAGATCCTCCTTCGCGCGCGTCATCGCCACATAGAGCAGGCGCCGCTCCTCCTCCAGCTCCTCGTCGCTGCCCGCGCCGAGATCGGACGGGATGCAGCCGTCCACGCCGTTGAGCACGAACACGTTGCGCCACTCCTGCCCTTTGGCCGAATGGATCGTCGAGAGGATCAGATAGTCCTCGTCGACCAGCGGATCAGCCGATTCGGCGCTCGTCGCATCGGGCGGGTCGAGCGTGAGCTCGGTGAGAAAGCGCTCGCGAGAGGCGTAGGTGCTCGCGATGCTCTCCATCTGCAGCAGATCGGCGAGGCGCACCTGGGCGTCTTCGTGATTGCGCTCCAGATGCGGCTCGTACCAGCGCCGCACGCGCTCGAACTCGGCGGGCCAGGGCGTGGCGCGCATCGAGAGGCTGTCGATGAGCGAGGCGAACGCAGGCCAGTCCTCGGCCGCGCGCGGCGGCGGCGCGAAGGCCGCGAGCGCTTCGGCTGCGCGATACGCGCCCGTACAGGCCGCCACCTGGTCGAGCAGCCGCGCCGCGTTGGCGGGCCCAACGCCGGGCAGCAATTGCGTCACGCGAAAGCCTGCCACGCGGTCGAGCGGATTCTCGGCCCAGCGCAGCACCGCCAGCACGTCTTTCACGTGCGCTGCGTCGAGAAAGCGCAATCCGCCGAACTTCACGAATGGAATGTTGCGCCGCGCGAGTTCGATTTCGAGCGTCGCGCTGTGGTGCGCGGCGCGAAACAGCACGGCCTGCTGCTTGAGCTTCATGCCGGCCTCGCGCGCCTCGAGAATCTGCTCGACGACGTAGCGTGCCTGGGTGGCCTCGTCGGCGACCGTGACGAGGCGCGGGCGCTGCTGCGAAGCGCGATCGGTCCACAGATTCTTCGTGAAGCGCTCGGCGGCCGCGTCGATCACCGCGTTCGAGGCCGCGAGTATCGGCGAGGTCGAGCGGTAGTTGCGTTCCAGCGTGACCTGGCGCGCGGGCGGATCGAACTGCGCCGGGAAGTCGAGAATGTTGCGCACGGTCGCGCCGCGAAACGAGTAGATGGCCTGGGCGTCGTCGCCGACCACAGTGAGGCCGCGGCCATCGGGCTTGAGCGCCAGCAGGATCGAGGCCTGCAGGCGGTTGGTGTCCTGATATTCGTCAACGAGGATGTGATCGAAGCGCCCCGCGAGATCGGCGGCGATGGCGGGCTCAGCGGCCATATGCGCCCAGTAGAGAAGCAGATCGTCGTAGTCGAGCACGTTCTGCTTCTGCTTGGCGTCCACGTAGCCGGCAAACAGCGCGCGCAGTTGCGGCTCCCATTCGAGGCACCACGAGAACGAGCGGTTGAGCACGTTCGCGAGCGAGTCGCCCGTGTTCACCGCGCGCGAATAGATCGCGAGGCACGTCGATTTCGATGGAAAGCGCTTTTCCTTCGCCGACAAACCCAGTTCGTGGCGCACGAGGTTCATGAGGTCCGCGGAATCCTCGCGGTCGCTGATCGTGAACGCCGGCGAAAGGCCGATTCGTTCCGCGTATTCGCGCAAAAGCCGGGCGCCCACCCCGTGAAAGGTGCCCGCCCAGGAGAGTCCCTGTGCGAGCGCCGCGGCCGCGCCCGGCGCGCCAGCGGCGATGCGGGCCACGCGCCGCGTCATTTCCTGCGCGGCGCGGCGCGAGAACGTGAGCAGCAGGATGCGATGCGGGTCCGCGCCGTTCGCGATCAGATGCGCGACGCGGTGCGCGAGCGTGTTGGTCTTGCCCGAGCCGGCGCCCGCGATCACGAGCAGCGGCGCCGGCAGCGCCGAGCCCGGCGCGTAGCCCGCCTCGGCCCCATGCTGGACGGCCTCGCGCTGCGCGTCGTTGAGCTTTGCGAGCCATGCCGAGACGGCTTGGGCCACATCGGCGCGTGCCTCGCTGGCGGCGGGGGCGAACGGGGAATCGGCGACGGAAACAGTGGACACGGCGGGCGCAGGATGAATGAACGTGGGCAATCGCAGGTGAGCGACGCACACTGTATATCCATACACCCCGCATCCGCAAGCGCCTGATTTTGCGGCGATCTGGCGATATTTAGCGCCAACTCCGTTCCCGATATCGATGCCGGTTTCATCCGCATGGCCCGAACGTCAGAAAGCGAAGCGGCGGCGCCCGCTGCCAGATGCCGCCGCTTCAAGCCCCTGCCACGCCGGCGCAGAGGCGGGCACGACCGGCCTCAGCCGCCTACGGCTGCGCGTGGTCGCCCTGCTGCTGGGCCGACATGCCGTTCATCTGGTCCTTCATCTCCGAGTCGTTGGCCTGGCGGTCGGCCTTGCGGTTGATCTTCGCGTCCTTCACCTGGGCCTTGTACTGCGACTTCGCCTGCTTCTTCGCTTCGCCGTACTCCGCGTTCGCCGACTTTTTGGCACTGCGGTATTCGGCGTTCGCCGCCGCGTTGGCATTGCGCTTTTGCACCAGCGGATCCGGCGACTGCGGCGCGCTCAAACTCTGCGGCGCGGGCGCGGGTTGCGCGATGCCTGCTGCCGCCGGCGCCTGGCCAGGTGCCGCCCCCGGCGCCATGGCCGGGGCGGCCGAAGGCGCCATCGCGGGGGCTTCGCCGACAGCCTGTGCCGCGTCCGGGGACGCATTCTGGGCAAAGGCGCCCTGCCCGAAAATGGCGGCGGACGTGAGAGCAGTAGCAGTGAGCAGCTTGCGAATCTGGGTCATGGCGTATCCTCTTTGCAGTGGTTCCGAAGGCGCTTTTGCGGCGGGCACGCCCGCCACTGCCGCGCCCCCGCTCGATGGAGCCGCCTGCGCGGCCGTCTCGATCACGGGTGAAACCATTCTCGTCTGAGGATCGCAGCGGGGTCTCGCAACGTTACTCAACGTTTCATTTGCTGACGAATTCATAACATCCGGCCCCGAGATGTGACAGCCGCACGGGCGCTGCCAGGGCCGCGACAAGCCTGCGATCGCTTATGATGCTCACCCTTTGCGCGCCTCCCGCGCGCGTGCGAATTTCCCATCCGCCATGCCCAATCTCGATTTCACGCTGACCGGCGACTATGTCGAACTGCACAACCTCCTCAAGATCACCGGCCTCGCCGATAGCGGCGGCTCGGCCAAACAGATCGTCGCCTCGGGCGCGGTAAAGGTCGACGGCGAAGTCGAACTGCGCAAGACCTGCAAGATCCGCGCAGGCCAGGTCGTGCTGTTGGGCGACACGCGCATTGCCGTGAAGGAAGCCGGGTAACGTCCCTTCAGTCCCTTCAGCACCCTTCGGGGTGGTCGAACGCGAGCCGGAAGACACTCGTCGTCACACGAAAGCGACGCAAATGCACCAAAAATGAGCATTTCGATCGACAACCGGACGATCGCGCAATAAGCTTTCAAATTCGACAGACAAACCCGCAGAGCCGTACGGCGCGATCGCTCGCGCCGCTTGTTTTTCATGAACCGAACCCTGCTCTCCAGACGCGCCATTTCCGCGCCGCCCACCCTGCGCCGCCACGCCGCCGACACCGCCCGCCTCGCCGGGCCGCTCGCGATCGCCCAGCTCTCGCAGATGGCGATGAGCGTCACCGACACGGTGCTGCTCGGCTCGCTCGGCGCCGATGCGCTCGCGGCGGGCGGCCTCGGCGCGAACCTGTTCTTCGTGGTGGTGACCGTGCTGCAGGGCGTGCTGACCTCGGTGAGCGTGAGCGTCGCGCAGGCGCGCGGCGCGGACAACGAAAGCCACGTGCCGCACATCTACTGGACCGGCTTCGCGCTTTCGCTGCTGCTCTCACTGCCGGCCTTCGCACTGCTTTCGTTTGCGGAACCGATCCTGCGCGCGCTCGGGGAGCCGACGCTGCTCGCACACCACGTCGGCGAATACACGGCCGTGCTGCGCTGGGGCGCGCCCGCAAGCCTGATCGGCGTGGGCCTCATGCGCTCGTTCCTGCCCGCCATCGGCGCGGCGCGGCGGCTCCTGTGGGTGTCGATCGCGGGCGTGTTCTTCAACGGCTTTCTCAATTACGGGCTGATCCACGGCGCGTGGGGCCTGCCGCGCCTCGGCTTTCTCGGCTCGGCGGCGGCCACGGCCACGACGGTCTGGCTCACCGCGCTCGTGCTGATGGCGCTCCTGCACCTGCGGCCGTCGCACCAGCATTTCGTCATCGCGCGCCGCCCCACCGCGCCGCTGATGGGTGAGCTCTTCACGATCGGCTGGCCGGTCGCGATCACCTATGCCGTCGAGGCGACGCTCTTTCTGGCCACCGGCCTGCTCGCGGGCCTGCTCGGCGCTACGCCGCTGGCGGCACACCAGATCGCCCTGAACGTCGCTTCGGTCACCTTCATGGTGCCGCTCGCGATCGGCCAGGCGGCCAACGTGCGCGTGGGTTTCTGGTCCGGCGCGGGCATGCCGCGCGCGGCGCGCCATGCGGGGTTCGTCGCGCTCGCGCTGGGCGTCGGCTTCATGTCGGTCTCCGCACTCGTGATGGTGCTCGCGCCGCACTGGATCGTCGGGCTCTATCTGCATCTCGACGACCCGGCCAACGCGCACACGGTCGCGCTCGCAGCGACGCTGCTCAGCGTCGCCGCCATCTTCCAGATCGTCGACGGCGTGCAGACCGTGGGCTCGGGCTGCCTGCGCGGCCTGAAGGACACGCGCGTGCCGATGGTCGCGGCCACGATCGGCTACTGGGGCATCGGCTTTCCCACCGGCTACGCGCTCGCGTTCCACTTCGGGCTCGGCGCGCTCGGGCTCTGGTGGGGCCTCGCCGCAGGGCTCACGAGCGTCGCCGTGCTGATGACCTGGCGCTTTCATCGCATGAGCCGGCGCGCCGAAGCGCGCGCCTGATCCGTTTTGTCCTTTCGTCCTTTCGTCCGCTTGGCCCCTCCCGGCCGCCCCGGCGCGGCCGGTTAGAATACGCGGCTGGCGCCGCGTGCGCCGTCCGTCCCACAAGGGCAGGAATATGGGCCGGGTCGGCGTCGAAGCCGTGACTCCAGTCGACGGCTTTGCACGGGACCGGTGTAAGCGCTGAAGCGCGAACTCCGGTCGACCGCCCCCCAGCGTGCCCTGCCGGCCACCCCGGCGCCGCCCGCCACGCGCACCCCGGTCGGCGTTTTGCGCTCGCAAGCATCGACGCCACGCCACGACCCGCAGCACCGGCGCACACGCCCAGCGCGCGTGCCGCCAGCGCCACGAAACATAACGAACCACTCTGAACGGACCACCCTTTCATGCTTGCCCCGATTACCCGACTGTTCCCACTCTGGGCCGTCCTCGTTTCGCTCCTCGCCTACTTCGATCCGGGCCTCGTCGCGCCGGTCGCGCCGCACGTCACCACGCTCCTCATGATCATCATGCTGGCGATGGGCGTCACGCTATCGTTCGCCGACTTCCAGCGCGTCTTCACGCGCCCCGCCCCCGTCGCGGCCGGCATCTTCCTGCACTACCTGGTGATGCCGCTCGCGGCCTGGGGGATCGCCAAGGTCCTGCACATGCCGCCCGACCTCACGGCCGGCATGGTGCTCGTGGGCAGCGTGGCCAGCGGCACGGCCTCGAACGTGATGATCTATCTCGCGCGCGGCGACGTTGCGCTCTCGGTCACGATCAGCGCGCTGTCGACCATCGTCGGCGTGTTCGCGACGCCGCTCCTCACGCGCCTGTACGTCGATGCCTCGATCGTCGTCGACGTGCGCGGCATGCTCATGAGCATCCTGCAGATCGTCGGCCTGCCCATCGCGATCGGCCTCGTCGTGAACCGCCTCGCGGGCGGCCTCGTACGCCGCGTCGAGCCGGTGCTCCCGCTCGTCTCGATGGCGTCGATCCTCGCGATCATCGCCGCCGTGGTGGGCGGCACGCATGCCAGCATCGCCACGGTCGGCCCGCTCGTCGCGCTCGGCGTGGTGCTGCACAACGGCATCGGTCTGCTCGGCGGCTACTGGGGCGGGCGCCTGCTCGGCTTCGACGAGTCGGTGTGCCGCACCCTCGCGATCGAGGTGGGCATGCAGAATTCGGGCCTCGCCGCGACGCTCGGCAAGCTCTACTTCTCGCCGCTCGCCGCCCTGCCGGGCGCGCTGTTCTCGGTCTGGCACAACCTCTCGGGCTCGGTTCTCGCAGGCTACTGGGCCGGCAAGCCGGCGCGCGGCAGCACGCGCGACGCACAACGCGCCGCTGGCGCGACGCCCGAGCGCGGCTAAGCCCAGTGGAGCGCGGGCTGGCGCGCCCCGCGCGGCAAGCGCGGGAATCGCGCTGCCGTGAAGCGCAAAGGCGGCACGAAAACCGCCTCGACGCTCACGCCATGCGCTCCTGCGGCGCGCGTGCCCGCGCGCCGGCCAGCCCGCGCGACGTACGCCGCGCGAGGCGCGAGCGCACCCAAACGCACAGCCGTGCAAAGCGCCAATCGGTCGGCGACGCGAGCGGCTGCACCTCGAAGCGCACCGCTTCCCGCCATCCACCGATGCGCGCCCGCTCTCCCGGCGCAAGAGGCAGCCCCTCGCCCGGCTCGAGCCAGTAATCCTCGCCATCGCCCTCCACCGTCATCCAGACGCGGCCCTCGAGCGCCATCACGATGCAGCCCTGCGCCGGACGGATCGTGCGGCAGGCGTCGCGTGCCACCCATAGCGCGAGCGTCCCTGCGGTTCCTCCTCTGGTTCCTGCTCTCATTGCGGTCTCCCGTCGTTCGACATGCGCGCAGTGTCGCGCCGCAGCGGCTACGGACGTTTCCGGCCGCAGTGAAACGTCGGTGCCACGCGGCCCGAAAATTGCTCACTCGCGTTGCTCGCCGTCGCAAGCCGGGCGGAGCGTTTCCCGTAGAATCGTCGCGAAGGCCGTACAACGAAAATGAATCATCACGCGCCCGGCTGTGCACTCACCAACCATCGTGCGTGAGACCAGAGTAAGGAGAATCCGCTTGCCAGCGCATCCCGCCTTGCTGCAAGCCGCTGCGCGCCGCTCCTCGGCCCCGCGCCACGTGGGCCTGACGTGCACCGCGCCGCGCGCCGCGCTGCTCCGCACGCCGCTCTTCCCGGTGCTCGCCTCGCTACATCACCCGCAACTGCACCCGCTGCTCGCCCCGCTGCGCGCCTGGCTACGCCATCCACTGCTCGCCCCACTACTGCCGCCCCTGCTCGTCCCGCTGCGCGCCTTGCTCGTGCTCCTTTGCCTCGCGCTCGCCGTGTCGGGTTGCGCGTCGCGCCCGCCGGCCACCGACTACCCGCGCGAGACGAGCGCGGCGATGCCCGCCGCCGAGGCCAACGCCACGCCGCTCGGCGTCGCGCTCGCCGCCCTCGCTGCCGCGCACCCGGACGAATCGGGCTTTCGCCTGCTCGCCACCGGCACCGACTCGCTGCAGATGCGTATCGCGCTCGCGCGCGCGGCGACGAAAACGCTCGACATGCAGTACTACATCGCCAACGAGGACACCACCGGCAAGCTGCTGCTCGGCTCGGCGCTCTATGCGGCCGATCGCGGCGTGCGCGTGCGCATGCTCGTCGACGACCTGAACTTCCACGACATCGACCGCCTGATGGCCGCGCTCAACAGCCATCCGAACATTCAGATCCGCGTGTTCAATCCGTACGGCAGCACGAGCGAATCAATGCTCCTGCGCACGCGCAACTTCCTCACGAACGTCGACCAGTTCACGCGCCGCATGCACAACAAGGCGACGATCGTCGACAACGAGCTCGCGATCGTCGGCGGCCGCAATCTCGGCGACGAATACTTCAGTGCGAGCGAGACGCTGCAGTTCACCGACCTCGACGTGCTCGCCGTCGGGCCAGTGGCGCGAAGCGTCTCGGCGAGCTTCGACGAGTACTGGAACAGCTCGATCTCCTACCCGTTGAACGTGCTCAATCATCAGAAGTTCGATCCGCACGATCTGGACGCCGCGCGTGACGAGCTGCGCAAGCACTGGCGCGAGAACGCCGACCCTTACAACGCCAAGCCGCTCAATGCCACGCCGCTCGCGCAGCAGATCGCGCACGGCGAGCTCGGGCTCGTCTGGGCGAAATGGCAGTTCGTCGCCGACTCGCCCGGCAAGATCGCGGATGCCAAGCAAGGCGAGATGGGCGACGCGATGCGCTCGCTGCTCGATCGCATCCATCAGGCGAAGCACAGCGTGCTGGTCTTTTCCCCGTATTTCGTACCGCACGACGCGGGCGTGCAGGCGATCCACACGCTCACCTCGCACGGCGTGCGCGTGGCGATCCTCACCAACTCGCTCGCCGCCACCGACGCCATCGCGGTGCAGGCCGGCTACAGCCCGTACCGCGTGCCGCTGCTCGAGGCCGGCGCCGAGCTCTACGAATTCAAGCCGACCCAGCCCGAGCGCACCGCCGAACGGCGCTTCGGCATCGTGGGTTCGCGCTCGCGCGCGAGCCTGCACGCGAAGGCCTATGTGATCGACGAAAGCACGCTCGTGATCGGCTCGCTCAATCTCGACCCGCGTTCGGCTCACTTGAACACCGAGCTCGCGCTCGCGATCGAGAGCCCGCGCGTCGCGCACGATGTGGCCGGCTATTTCCTGCTCGCGACCTCGCCGAAGGTGAGCTACCACGTCACGCTCGCAACGCCGGCCCAGCTCGCCTCGCTGCGCGGCGGCCCGATCTCGTCGCCGCTCGTCTGGACCGACGAGGAGGACGGCATGATCCGCACCTACAACCTCGATCCCGGCGCGGGTTTCTACCGGAATCTACTAACCGGGCTATTCTTGCTGTTGCCGGTCGACAGCCAGTTGTGAGCCCGCCGGCGGGTCGATCCGTCGCCCCGCCACCGCACGCCGCAACGAAGCCGCCGCTCGCGCAATGCGTCATGCCGTCGTAGCGTCGTGCCATGCGCCGTCGAGCCAGTCGCGAAGCCGAGGCTTCCTCGCCACGCGCGTCGCGTCTTCGCAGCGGCCGCGCTGCCGGTTTTGTCGCCCTTGTCGACTTTGTCGTTGTTGTCGCGAGGCGTGCCGCGCCGCCGCAGGCCAGCCACCACGCGGATCCGAACCCGTCACGAAAGCGGCGCCACGCACGAAGCGGGCGCCGCCTCAATCACCGGAGCATCAAATGACCGCAAGCCATGAAAACGTCCGCATGGAGCGCGACACGTTCGGCGAGATCGCCGTGCCCGCCCAGCAGCTTTGGGGCGCGCAAACGCAACGCTCGTTGCAGAACTTCCGCATCTCGACCGAGAAGCAGTCGCCGGAGCTCATCACCGCGCTCGCGACGATCAAGCGCGCCGCGGCCGAGGTGAACCTCTCGCTTGGCGTGCTCGACGAAACCAAGGCGCGCGCGATCATGCAGGCCGCCGACGAGATCATCGCGGGCAAGCATGCCGGCGAGTTCCCGCTCGCCGTTTGGCAGACGGGCTCGGGCACGCAGACCAACATGAACCTCAACGAGGTGATCGCGAACCGGGCGAGCGAGATTCTGGGCGGCGAGCGCGGCGAGGCGCGCAAGGTGCATCCGAACGACGACGTGAACCGCGGCCAGTCGTCCAACGACGTGTTCCCCACGGCCATGCACGTGGCCGCGGCGTACGGCATCGTCAAGCACCTGCTGCCCGCGCTGAAAACGCTGCGCGACACGCTCGACAGCAAGGCGAAAGCCTTCGCGGACATCGTCAAGATCGGCCGCACGCACCTGCAGGACGCCACGCCGCTCACGCTCGGCCAGGAGTTCTCGGGCTACGTCGCGCAGGTCGATCACGGCATCAGGCATCTGGAATCGACGCTGCCGCACCTCTACGAACTCGCGCAGGGCGGCACGGCGGTGGGCACGGGCCTGAACGCGCATCCGCAGTTCGCGCAGAAAGTGGCGGACAGCATTGCGAAGCTCACGGGCGTGCCCTTCGTCACCGCGCCGAACAAGTTCGAAGTGATGGCCGCCGCCGACGCGCTCGTGTTCGCGCACGGTGCGCTAAAAACCGTGGCCGCGAGCCTCATGAAGATCGCCAACGACATCCGCTGGCTCGCGAGCGGCCCGCGCTGCGGCCTGGGCGAATTGTCGATTCCCGAGAACGAGCCGGGCAGCTCGATCATGCCGGGCAAAGTCAATCCTACGCAGTCCGAAGCAGTCACGATGCTCTGCTGCCAGGTGTTCGGCAACGACGTGGCCGTGAACATGGGCGGCGCGAGCGGCAACTTCGAGTTGAACGTGTTCCGCCCGATGATCGCGCACAACGTGCTGCAGTCAATCCGCCTGCTCGCCGACGGCGCACTCAGCTTCAACGATCACTGCGCCGTGGGCATCGAGCCGAACCGCTCGCGCATCGACACGCTGCTCAACGAATCGCTGATGCTCGTCACGGCGCTCAATCCGCACATTGGCTACGACAAGGCCGCGCAGATCGCCAAGAAGGCGCACAAGGAAGGCACCACGCTCAAGGCCGCGGCGCTCGCGCTCGGCCACGTGACCGAGCAGCAGTTCGACGAGTGGGTGAAGCCCGGCGAGATGGTGGGCAATCTGAAGCGCTAGACGCCTGAGCGACGTCTCCGACGTCGCAAACGAAAACGGGCGGCGAGGCTTTCCCCCTCGCCGCCCGTCTTTATCTCGCCGCTCAGATTTCGCCCTTGGCCACTTCCTCGGGCTTGAGCTCGACGATCGCGTCGAGCGCATCTTTCACGTCGAGCGCGTATTTCGCGAGGCGCTTCTGCTCTTCCGTTTCCGGCACGAACTCCGGCACGGGGATCGGGTTGCCGTTCTCGTCGACGGCCACGAACACGATCAGGCAGTCGGTGGTGAGGCGCAGTTGGCCGCTCTTCGGGTCGCCCGCGTGCACGGTGATGTGGATGTGCATCGAGGTGCGGCCCGTGGCCACCACGCGCGCGCGCAGCTCGACCATGTTGCCGACCAGAATCGGCCGCCGGAAGCGGATGTTGCCCACGCTCACGGTCACGCAGTAGCGGCCCGACCAGACCGCCGCGCACGCATAGGCGGTTTCGTCGATCCACTTCATCAGCGCACCGCCGTGCACTTTGCCGCCGAAATTCACCGACGTCGGCTCGGCGAGGAACCGGAACGTCGTTTCCGAACGGTCCAGCGGCTGGGTGGGCGTCTTCATGTCGGCTTTGCTCATGGCGATTCCGCGAGGGCGGCTCGAATTGTGGGGTAAGGAGGCGTCGATTATACGAGGGCAATAAGGCAGGCGCAGAGCGTTCTGCGGCGTGCAGCATGGCCCGCGCGCGCCGCCGCTTCAGCTCGCCGCGAAGCGCGCCCGGTAATCGAGCGGCAGCACGCCGTAACGACGCTCGAACGCGCGCCGCATGTTTTGCTCGTTGCCGAAGCCGCAGTCGGCCGCAATGCGCTTGAGCGGACGGCGAGACTGCACGAGCGCGTGCGCGGCGGCCTCCACGCGCATCGCCGAGACCGTGCGCGCCGGCGTGCGGCCCACCGCCTCGACATAGCGGCGCGCGAAGGTGCGCGGGCTCATGCGCGCCTCCTCGGCGAGCCGCTCGACGCTCAGTTCGACGTGCAGGTTCGCGGCGATCCAGCCGTGCAGCGCGTCGAAAGCGCCGCCCGCCGAGTCCTGCGCTGCGAGCGCCTCGCTGAACTGCGACTGGCCGCCCGGCCGCTTCATGAACACGACGAGGCGCCGCGCCGCCTGCATGGCGACCGCGTGACCGCAGTCCTCTTCGATCAACGCGAGCGCGAGATCGATGCCCGCGGACACGCCCGCCGAAGTCCACACCACGCGGCCGTCGCGCTCGTCGCGAATGAAGATCGGCTCAGGATCGACCTCGACACGCGCGAAGCGCCGCGCGAGCTGCGCGGCATTGCGCCAGTGCGTGGCGGCGCGGCGGCCATCCAGCAGGCCCGCCGCGGCGAGATAGAACGCGCCCGTGCAGACCGACGCGACACGCCGCGCGTGAGGCGCGGCCGCCGCGATCCACGCGACGAGCTCGGATTGCAGGATGGTGGCGTCGTCGATGGGGACGCCGGGCACGATCAGCGTGTCGATCGTGGCTGGATCGAGCGTGTCGAGCCGCTCGGTGACGACGGGCATGCCCGCGAAAGTCGGCAGCACGCCGCCGGCCACCGAGGCGAGCGTCGTGCGATAGGCGCAGGGCTCGCCGTGCGTCGGCCCGCGGGCAGCGCGCATCGCCAGCTCTGCGCGCCAGAACGCCTCGACGGGACCGCAGGCGTCGAGCAGCACGAGATCGGGCGCGACGGCGAATACGACGTGGCGTGCGGCGGCGGCATTGGACGCATTGTGCGGTTGAGGCGGCATGGCGGCGATATCGATGCAAACGGGATGCTCGCATGATCGCATGCGCGCATTTGGCAGTCAGGTCAAACCTGCTTCAATTCCTGCCAGCCGGTCGGCCAGATGCCGTGGGGCAACGTTCCGATCACTTGTGAACCGTGATGCCCTCGTCGATCGTGCCGTACATCGTGATGCTGCTCGCGCCGCCCAACGGGGTGGAGCCGCCTTGTGCGCAGGCCGCCAACAAGGACACGAGCGCAGCGATAGCGAAAAGAGCCAGAAAGCGTTTCATGACGGGAAAGCCATTTGCGTGGATTTGCGCGAACTTGCGCGGATTTGGGTGGAGGAGGCCATTCTAGCGCGGCGCTCCTGCGCGCCGCATTTCGCACCGTCGCAGGCGCCGCGCTGCATGGCTGCATGGCTGCAACCGATATTTCATCGCAGACTGAAACGTCGAATGCGTGAGTTCGCTAGAGTAACGACGTGGGCTCGCGGCATGGTTTCGCATGCGCGCCGCAGCCGCCATCGCACGAAGTCAAGGAACCGCCATGAACCTCCCCGCCAGCGACGAATCGAGCCACTTCCCCGGACTTGCGCGCGTGGCCGCCCTGCTCGCCGATCCCGGCCGCGCCGCGATGCTCTGGGCGCTCATGGATGGCAGCGCGCGGCCGGCCGGCGAACTCACGATGATCGCGGGCCTCTCGCCCTCGGCGGCAAGCGGCCACCTCGCACGACTGACCGACGGCGGCCTGCTCGCCCTCGACGTACGTGGCCGCCACCGCTACTACCGCATCGCGACGCCCGAAATCGCCACCGTGATCGAGGCGCTCATGAACGTCGCGAACGCCGCCGCGCCGCAGCGCCACGCGCCACAGCCGGTGCGCACCGTGCCGCTCGACATGCGCCACGCGCGCACGTGCTACGACCACATGGCAGGCGAAGTGGCCGTCCAGGTGTTCGAGCGTCTCGTGGAGGGCGGCCTGCTCATGCGCGATGGCGACGCTCTCGACGCCACACCGGAGGGCACGGCGCGCCTCGCGGACTGGGGTGTCGACGTCGCGGCGCTGCGCACGCGGCGTCGGCGCTTCGCCTGCACCTGCCTCGACTGGAGCGAACGTAGGCCGCATCTGGGCGGGGCGCTCGGCGCGGCGCTGCTCGGCTCGTGGACCGATATCGGCTGGATCGAGCGGACGAGCCGCCCGCGCGTCCTACGCATCACGCCCAAAGGACAACGCGAATTCGACGCGCTCGTGGGCACTTGATATGCGGATCGGCGGCGCAGTCAGCTGACAAATAGCCGACGAAATCTCCTGATCAGGCGCACAGAAGCGGGAAAGCTAGCTTGTCTCGCCCGCGTTCACACGTTCTGTTACATCTGGTGCATAAGCCATAACAAATCCGCGCGCCTGGAAACAGGCACGGCAGATACAGTGCCTTTCATGGGGCCTGAATCACGCCGACGCCCCTGCCCGGCACGGGATGGGACGAGGCGCTATGGGACGGGAGTCATTGCTGATGCGCTGACTCCGGTCGATTCGCCAGGTACCATCGACCGCCCTGCATGGGATGGCATAAGCGCTATGGGACCGGGGGCAGTGCTTCAGCACGACAACTCCGGTCGGCACGACCTGGTGCCATCGACAGGAGAACGAACATGACAACGCCCACGCCTACAATCACACAATTCAGCCGCGCCTCCCGCCGCACGCTATTTGCTCTCGCTGCGCTCGCCGCGCTCAATGCCGGCATCGCGCCCACGGCCTTCGCACAGGCCGCGCCGCCCGACGCCTCGCCCGCCCCCGCCGCCGCGAGCGCCGATCCGCCCGCACGCGTCGCGCGTCTCGACTACATGGCCGGCGCCGTGACCACCGAGCCGGCCGGCGCGAGCGACTGGTCCTACGCGCAGCTCAACCGTCCGCTCACGACCGGCGACCAGCTCTGGAACGACGCCAACTCGCGCTCCGAACTGCATATCGGCTCGACGGCTGTGCGCCTCGGCGCGCAGACGAGTCTCGACGTCCTCAACCTCGACGATCAGAGCGCGCAGTTGAAGGTCGCGCAAGGCACGCTCTCGACGCGTGTGCGCGAACTTCCGGCCAGTGGCTCGTACGAGATCGACACCCCGAACCTCGCGCTCGGCGTGACGAGCCCCGGCGACTATCGCGTGGACGTCGCGCCCGACGGCAGCACCACGACCGTCACGGTGCGCAGCGGCAGCGTGACCGTGTATGGCGAGAACGGCCAGATGCCGATGACGGCCGGCCAGCAGGTCCGCTTCGCCGGCACCGACCTGCAGCAGGTAGCGGGCAACGTAGCGCCGCCGCTGGACGCCTTCGACCAGTGGGCGCTCGCGCGCGACGCCGCCGAGGACCGGTCGGTCTCCGCGCGCTACGTTTCGCGCGACATCCCCGGTTATCAGGATCTCGACAACAACGGCACCTGGCGCAGCGACCCGCAGTACGGCGAAGTCTGGGTGCCAAACTCGGTGCCCACGGGCTGGGCGCCGTATCACGATGGGCACTGGGTCTGGCAGGCCCCGTGGGGCTGGACCTGGGTCGACGACGCGCCGTGGGGCTTCGCGCCCTACCACTATGGCCGCTGGGCCAATGTCGACGGCTCGTGGGCGTGGGTGCCGGGTCCGCTCGTCGAGAGCGCGCCGCCCGTGTATGCGCCGGCGCTGGTCGCGTTCGTCGGCGGCGCAGATGCTGGCGCGGACTGGGGCGTAAACCTCGCCGTTGGCGGCGTCGCGGCCGCGGGCGTCGCCTGGTTCGCACTCGGGCCCGGCGAGCCGTGGCACCCGCGCTGGGGCGGCTGGAGTCCGCATTACTACGATCGCGTCAACGAGACCGTCGTCGTCAACAACTATCGGCGTGACGGCAACATCACAAACATCAACGTTCACAACACCTACGTGAATTACCGCGTGCCGGGTGCGGTGACGGCGGTGCCGGCCACGGCGTTCGTCCATGGTCAGCCGGTTTCACGCTTCGCGCAGCGCGTGGATCCGCAGCAATGGCGCAACGCGCGCATCGAGTCGGGCACGCCCGGCATCGCGCCGGTCAAGGACAGCTTCGCTCCCAACCTGCGGCGTGCCGACTACCGGCCGCCGGCTGCGCTCAATCAACGCCAGGTCGTGGCTACGCGCGCTCCGGTCGCGCCCCCCGCATTTCACGACAGCCTCGCGCAGCGTTTCGCCCATGCCGGGGGCACCGTGCCGGGCGCGGGCGCGCCTGTGGTGCGCGTCTCGGCGCCAGCGCATGCTTCCTTCTCGCCGTTCTCCCCGGCCTCGCATGGCGCTTGGCCCGCGCAGAACGTGCGCGTCGTGCCGCCGCATTCGCCGGTGCTCGGCGCGACTGGCAGGCCGGGCCTCCCGCAGGCGCAGCTGGGGCGGCCAGGCGCGTTCGGCGCCCCCAATCCTGGCGCGCCGGCCGCCAACGCCATGCAGCACGGCCAGGCCGGCGTGCCCGCCGCCGTCGCAGAGGAACATGGCGTGCGGCGCCCGCCTCAGGTAGCCGGCCGGACGGAAGGCGCAATGCCGGCAGTGGGCCAGCCGGGTTCGAACGCGATGAACGGCCAGCACGGCGAAGCCCATCAGCCGGCCTGGACGCAGCCGCACGCGCCGATGGCGATGCGCGGCCAGCCGGGTAGCCAAGAGCGTAGCCAACCGGGCGGCAACGAGGCAGGCAAGCCACCCGCGCTCGCCATGCAGGAGCCGCACGACATGGCGCGCGCGCAGCCGCAGCCGCGAACGCCCGAACCGGGCGCGGCGCAACACGCCCCGCAGATGCCGCAGCAAGCCGAGACCCGGCCGTCGTCACGGCCCGATGCGCGCCCCGAATCCCATTCACAGGCGCAACCTCAGCCGCAGCAGCGCGCGGAAGTCCACCCGCAAGCCCAGCCGCAGCCGCGTGCGGAGTTCCACCCACAGGCTCAAGCGCAGCCGCGTCCGGAGTTCCGCCCGCAGCCGCAGCCGCGCGCGGAGGCCCACCCGCAGGCTCAAGCGCAGGCGCGTCCGGAGTTCCATCCGCAACCGCAGCCGCAGCCGCGCGCGGAGGCCCACCCGCAGGCTGAGCCACATCCGCAGCCCGCACCGCACCCGCAGGAGCGCGCAAGCAGCGGCAGTCACGACGATCACCACCGCAGCTGATCGCCACGCGCCCATGAAAAAACCCGCGAACGTCACCGTTCGCGGGTTTTTCTTATCGCGGCTTCACACCGGCATTCAGCCGAACGTTGCCGGACCTCGCCGGATCACACCGCCATGGGCGCGGTGAGCGGCTCGTGATGCCGGTAGTCGACGAGCGAGAAGTCGGACGGCTCGACCTTGTCGAGCCATTCCGGCTCGTAGACGCCCGTCTTCGCGTACTCGGGCACGCGCTCCGAGATGGCGAGGCGCGGACTCGCGTAGGGCTCCCGGCGCAATTGCTCGTTGAGCATGTCGAGCTGGTTCTCGTAGATGTGCGCGTCGCCGATGAAATACGTGAACCAGCGCGGCGTATAACCCGTCAGCCGGCCCACGAGATGCAGCAGCACCGCGCCCTCGGTCAGGTTGAAGGGCGTGCCGAGGCCCACGTCGTTGCTGCGGATATAGAGGCAAAGCGAGATCTCGCGCTTTACCGGATTCGGCAGGAACTGGTACAGCAGGTGGCAAGCCGGCAGCGCGATTTCTTCCAGCACCGCGGGGTTCCAGCCATGAAACAAAATCCGTCGGTCGGCGGGGTTCTGCATGATCGTGTCGAGACACTGGCGCAGCTGGTCGACCGCCTTGTAGAGGAGCACTTTGGGGCGGCCGCCTTCGCTGAACTGCGCTACTTGCGCATAGCCGCGCGACTGCGCATCGGCGAGCTGCGCGGCGGCATCGGCGTCGAGCACCTTGTAGGCCGGCCAGCGCCGCCACTGCACGCCGTACACGTCGCCCAGGTCGTCCGTTCCCTGACGGTACGGATTGGCGAGCCACTCGGCGTTATCGTTCGCGTTGGCGTCCCAGACCTTGCAGCCGAGCGCGCGGAAATCCGCTGCGCTGCGCGATGCGCGCAAAAACCCGATCAGCTCGCCCACCGCCGACTTGAACGCCAGCTTCTTCGTCGTCACGGCGGGAAACCCTTCCTGCAGGTCGAAGCGCAACATTGCGCCGGGCTGGCTGATGGTGCGAATGCCGGTGCGGTTTTCCTGCCAGGTGCCGGTGTCGAGAATCGAGCGGACGAGCTCGAGATACTGTTTCATGCGCGGTTCCCTCGTCGGGCACGTGGCGCCCGGTTCGGATTCAGGATGGAAAAGGGGGATTTTACCAGGCGCGCGCGACGCGGGTTGGCCACGCCAAAAGCATGTCGCCGCCCCGAATCGGGGTCAAGGCTGTAACGCCCGCCGCACAGGCTATGAGGAGCCCAGGAGAAAGGTCGCGGTCGAGGCGGCAGAAAGCCGCATGGAATCGGCTCGGCGAACGCCACGCCGCATCACGCCAGGCAGCCAGTGAGTGAACCAAGCGCGAGCGCAACGGCCGCCCACACACCCACACAACACCGTCAGCCACCCGGTCAGCCGCCCGAAGCGAGCCCGCCCGGATGCGGCGCGAGCGGCTCGCTTTCCATATGGCGCATGCCGTGCGCGCAAAGCAGCCGGTACAGGGTCACGCGCGAGATGCCGAGTTCCTGGGCGGCGTCGCCGAGACGCCCGCGATGGCGCAGCAGCGCGAGTTCGATGGCCTGGCGCTCGGCGGCTTCGCGCGCCTGGGCGAGCGAGACCGGCACCACCTCGACGTAGTCGCCGAGTTCGAGATCGCGCGCCGTGATCGCGCGCCCCTCCGACATGACGATCGCGCGCCGCACGCGGTTGATGAGCTCGCGCACGTTGCCGGGCCAGCTGTAATTGTGCAGGGCCGCGATCGCGTCGGGCGAGAAGCCGCGCAGGCGCCGGCTGCCGTCCTTCTTGAAGCGCTCGAGCATATGCCGCGCGAGCAACTCGATGTCCTTGCCACGCGCGCGCAGCGGCGGCTCGTCGATTTGCAGCACGCACAGACGGTGATACAGATCCTGGCGGAAACGCCCCTCCACCATGGCGGCGCGCATATCCACATGGGTGGCCGAGATGATGCGCACGTCCACGGGGATCGACTGATGGCCGCCAAGGCGCTCGATCTTGCCCTCCTGCAGGAAGCGCAGCAGGCTCGCCTGGCTTTCCATCGGCAGGTCGCCGATTTCGTCGAGAAAGAGCGTGCCGCCGTTGGCCGATTCGACACGTCCGATCTTGCGCTGGTTCGCGCCCGTGAACGCGCCGCGCTCATAGCCGAACAGCTCGGATTGCAGCAGGTGCGGCGGAATCGCGCCGCAGTTGATCGGCACGAAAGGCGCGTTGCGGCGCGACGAGCGCTCATGGATCGCCACTGCCGTGAGTTCCTTGCCGGTGCCCGATTCGCCCGAGATGAACACCGGCGCATCGGTCATGGCGACCTTGCGGATCGAGCGGAACAGCGCCAGCATTGCCTCGCACGAGCCGACCATTTCGCCTTCGGTGCCGCCCGTGGTGTCGTTCGAGGCGACCTCGCCGAGCGAGACCATGCCGTATGCATGCCCCACCGAATCGACGATCCGGTCGCCGTTCCAGGGCACCGTTACGTAATCGAAACAGTAATCACGCACGAGCCGGCGCAGCGTTGCGTCCTGCAGTTGACCGGTCGTGGTCGCGGCAACCCAGCCCACGTTAGGCAACGTGAGGCACGGCTCGAACGAGCCGATTTCGTGAAGGTGAAATTCGCTGGAAAGATCGAGCAAACCGCCCGCTGGCGTACCCGTGCGCAGCGCCCGCCGCGCGTCCCGTGCATTGCCGACGATCTCCACCTGCCAGCCACGCTCGTGGAACCGCTCGTTCAACGCCTGGACCGGATTGCGCGTCACGTACACCAATTGCCGCGTTGCAGGTTCCATTATTCAGATCCTCTTGCCAACACTGTCGTTTCGGAATGACGGCACGCACCTGAATGTACAGACACGCAGCAAAAAGCGGCTTTCGCGAGCCACGTAAAACGCGAACGCACATGCTTTTGCTGACAGTGAGTCCCCGAGTTATGGCGTGTGTGTCAACGTGCCCATCAGCGGGCATTTCTTTTTGGCATGACGGCTTTTTCTGAAGCTTACTATAGCCTCGTGGCAATTGGATAGATTTTATGCAGATGGAATGGATTAGGGTCCGATGGAAATGTTTCCACTGCTTCCGGGTATTTTGTCAGCGTAGAAATAATTGCTGATGTTTCCATTCTCTGAATACTCCAACACCCAACGCGCAAACGTTCTCCTTTGAAACTTTCTGGCATTGCCGACGGGTTTAAACGGCCTCACGTTTCAGCGCTGAAACATTTTGGCGAAAATCCGCCATTCAAAAACTGCAGAAAATAGCGCGGCTCGAAGCGTATCAACGGATTGCGGGCGATGGCACATGTTTCGCTAAATGTCATGCACCAGGAGATACGCCATGCGACTCATCACCCAGCAGGTCCGGCGCAGTGTCATCGGGTACGGCAGCGCGTGTGCGGCCATGCTCGTGCCCGCCGTGCTCCTCGTTCTCGCACCCACCGTGCGCGCCCAGACGACGGACGAAGCGCCGGCCGCGCAAGTCGCCGTTGCCAGCGTCGCAATTGCCGCTCCGGATGTCGTTCCTGCAACACCTTCGGCGCTCGTCCCGGCCACGCTCAACGTGAGCGCGGCGGCCACCGACGACAGCAACGCCACGAGCGGCACGAGCGCCGCCAACGACAGCAACGCCGCGAACAGCACGAGCGCCACGGCTGACAGCGCCCGCCTCGCCGCCGACCCGGTCGCCTCCGGCGACGACGTCGTCTTCGCGGGCATCGGCACGCTCGACGACCAGACGCTTTCGCGCCAACGCGGCGGCGCGGTCGGCATGGTGATGGTGGCCGCCACGCCCCAACTGATGCGCGGCAACAACAGCGTGACGCTGTGGGACGAAATCGCGCCGCCGGCGCCGCTGCCGATCCCCGTCGACGCGACGCAGAACGCGCAGGGCAACGTAGCCAGCTACACCAGAAAGTAACGATGAGATAGCACCCCGCGCCGCATGCGGCGCGGTGTCCGGTGCGCGGCGCCTGAGCGCCGCGCCCGGCAAGGAGACCGAAATGGCAGCACGCAACACGACGTTCGGCGCGAGCCGGCGTTCCGTCCAGGCCGCAGCCGTCCTTTGCGGCGTCCTGGCGGCCGGCGTCACGGCGGACGTGACCGCCCAGCAGGTCGCCAACCCCGGCGACGTGATCGTCGAGCGCGACATCACCCCCCGCAGCGCCTTCGCCGACGTACCGAAGAACCAGGACCCGGTGCTCGTGCGCGCCACGACGTTTCCGGCAAACAGTTTCGATCCGGCAATCGCGACGCTCGTCTCCGACACAGACCTCACCAACGCGCGCGGCTCGAGCGGCGTAAACGCCAACGGCGCCTTGAGCGCGCAGTCCGCGGGCGTACAGGCGATCACGCGCATGCTCACCGGCAACGCGACCGGCGCCAACACGGCCGCGGGCCCCAGCGCCACTGCCGGCGTGGGCGGCGGCATCGGCGGCACGATTTCCTCGACGATCACGGGCGCGCTCGCCCCGCTCAGCGGCGCAATGGGAGGCATGAAATGAGCCGTTTGATCCAGACGTTGCGCACTTCCCCCAAGGCGCTCGCCTGCGCCGCCGCACTCGCCTTTGCCGGCGCCGCGCACGCGCAGGTCACAGTGGGTGCGACCTCGATCATCGCCCCGAGCGCCGCCACCTCGACGACAGGCGCGCTCACGGTGAACGAAACGGCGGGTGTCGACAACGCGCAGTCCAACCAGCTGATGATCACGAACAGCAATGTGGCGATCAACGTGAATGGCGATGAACAGCTCGCCACCGTCACGGCGCGCGTGAAAGACGCGAGCGTGACGATCGGTGCAGGCGCTTTTGCAAACACGACCGGCGCAATGATGGTGAATCAGTCGGCGGGCGTGGGTAATGTCCAGAGCAACACTGCCCTCATCGGCAATGGTGCGATTGGCGTGGTGGCGGTCACGGACGGAGAACTGTCCGCGGCAGCTGCCTCGAACGGCCATCAGGCTCAATTGGCCCAGGCAGGGGGCATTCGTGAGGTACGCATCGACAATGCGGCATTCAGGAATGCAACGGGCCTCGTGCAGGTGAACCAGACGGCCGGCGCCGGTAATGCTACGGCAAACAGTTTTGTGCTCCGTCCCCCGGCGGGCACTCTTTTTTAACTGACCACTCAGCATCGGAGCGAAATCATGAAGCGCACCCTCATCGCAGCGGCAGTTCTTGCGTCGGCGGCAGGTTCCGCTTACGCAGTTCCATCGAATATGGCGTATCTGTTCAGCTCTGCAAGCGTGACCGAAGGCGTCGGTATCGAAGGCTTTGTCCTGCTGTTCGGCTGCGTCTCCGTCTCGAGCACCGCCGGCGCTGTCATCAACAACAACCAGACCGCCGGCGGCGGCACGCTCCTTGCCCAGGCACAGAGCTACGAGAGCGGCAAGGTGACCACGACGTTCAACAATACCAACTGGAGCGTGTCGGGCACCGGCAGCAACTCGTTCTACAAGTACTCGAACTCGAGTTCGTCGAGCATGTCGTCCTCGTCGAGCAGCTCGTCGAAGACGCATAGCGTGAGCGCGTCGACCACGAAGAGCTCATCGAGCAACTCGAGCTTCGGCAAGAGCCTGAACGCGAGCGTGAGCGGCGACTATCACGTGAGCACGGACAGCGGCGGCACGAGCAACTCGACGACGTCCAGCATGTCCAGCGATACGGGCAGCAAGGGCAACACCAAGACGTACAGCAGCACCGGCAACAACACGTCGACGAAGTCGCAGAACGGCAGTGGCGGGTTCACGGTCGATGCATCGTGGTCGCACAGCGGCAACTTCCGCAACGGCTCGGCCGGTCTCACGGCCAGCGGCTCGGAAGGCACGTCGCATACGTCGACCAATGCACACAACAACAGCGACTCGACGCAGACCGGCTCGACATGGTCGAACATGAACAACAAGAACACGAGCAACAGCTCGACGAACGCCAATACCTCCTATGCCGACGGCACGGCCAGCGCCGCGCTCTCGGCCAACGTGAACGGTTCGAGCAGCAAGTCGAAGAGCTCGTCGAGTATGTACGGGCATACGTACAGCACCTCGAGCACCAGCTCGGACTCGCATAGCCACTCCTCCTCGAGAAGCTCGAGCTCGAGCAGCGGCTGGGGCTATAGCGTGAACGACACGTTGAACACCGTCGACGAGCGCACCACAGGCTCGATCACGGATCACATCAACACGCAGCAGGCAGGCACGCTCGACGCCAACACGGGCAACGGCGCCGCCACCGGTGTGACGGGCAACCTCGGCGTGAACATCGCGGAAGGCATCAACAACGCACAAAGCAACGATGTCGCGCTCGCTTCCGTCGACATGGGCGACGTCTTCGGCAACGCGCAGATCTATAACACGCAGGCGTCCAGCGGTCGCGCGAACGTGAAGAACTTCAATCTGAACGCGTCGGTTGGTGACGGCTCGCTTGCGGGCGTGTCGGGGAACGTCGGTGTGAACGTCGCATCCGGTATCGGCAACGCGCAAAACAACAGCCTCGCCGGTTCCGTGACGACGGCAACGCCGGGTTCGGCAGCGACGGTAGCCATGCTCGCGACAGACAACAACGTGCAAAACGCGAACATGAGCGCGACCGGCCAGTTCCAGGGGACGGCTA
The DNA here is from genome assembly GCF_035501035.1 of Paraburkholderia sp. GTDB lineage: Bacteria > Pseudomonadota > Gammaproteobacteria > Burkholderiales > Burkholderiaceae > Paraburkholderia. The sequence continues at coordinate 9,253 of NZ_DATJWR010000360.1, read as the reverse complement.
GCCTCGGCGCCAACACGCTCACCGGCGCGCAAGGCAACATCGGCGTGAACATCGCCGGCGGCATCGGCAACCTGCAGCACAACGGCATGGCCATTGCCGCGGTCAACAACGGCCACTAGCCACGGCTCGCAACACTGCAGGAACTGGGCGCAATCCGGTTAGTCACCCAGGCAGCAAGTCAGGCAGCACCACGCGCCGGCTGTCCCACCGCAGCCGGCGCGTGAACCAGAAGCAGCAATCCAGCTTCCACGGGACCAGGAACGCGCGATGGGACTGGAGCAGGCGCTCAGGCACCAGCCCCAGCCAGCACGCCGACTCTGGTCGACAGGAGACCACCATGTCCGGGTCCGTATCGTCCCCGGCGTCAAGGATGTGCGCGCTCGCGCTGGCGCTAGTCGCCAGCGCGAGCCTCGTGCCCGTGCGTGCGCAGTCGACACTCGATGCGACCCACCTCGTCGGCGTGCCGGTGAAGCTTCCGATCCACTCGATGCGGGACCTTCGCTATCGCAGCATCGTCAACCAGCAATACGACTACAGCTGCGGCGCCGCCGCGCTCGCCACGCTGCTGAAGTATGGCTATGGCATCGACATCCCTGAACCGGAGCTGATCCGCCGCATGATGGTGTTCTCCACGCCTGAAGTGGTCGTCAAGAACGGCTTCTCCATGCTCGACATGAAGAAGTTCGTCGAGACGATCGGCTTGCGCGGGCGCGGTTTTCGCGTCAACACCGACGCGCTCTACCACCTGCAGATCCCCGTGCTGGTGCTCATGAACATCGATGGCTACGAGCACTTCGTGATCGTCAAGCACGCCGAAAATGGCCGCATCTTCATCGCAGACCCCGCACTCGGCAACCGTATCGTCGCCGAGGACGATTTTGCGAAGACATGGAACGGCCTCGTCTTCGCCGTGCTCGGCAAACCGTTCCTGGAGGACTCTCCGCTGTTGCAGAACAACGAGTCGCTCGCGCTCAAGCTGCGCGAAAGTGCCTTGCTCAACGGCACGGCCGCGACCCCCTTCTTCGAATACGGCCTCGATAAGGCCGTCATGTTCTGAAGTCCGAAAGAATCATGAAACGCAACCTCTCACAGTGTGGCATCGCGGTAGCCGTCTCCGCGCTCGCCTGCGCTTTTTCGAGCGGTGCGCCAGCGGCCGAAAGCATCGGTGCTCCGCAGCCGGTGCCGGCGTTTCTCTCGAATGCCGACGGGCAAGCGCAGGGTATTCGCTGCGAAGCCGTCGGCGACGACGTGCTCGCGCATCAGACCGGCAAATATGCCGGCAGCGACATGATTTCCGGGTTCGTTCTGAACCTGCTTTCTCAGTGGCAATTGCCCAACGGCGCGACGGCAGTCGCGCAAGGCACGCTCGCGGTCGCCCAGAATGCGGCCAATCAGATGAGCGCGCAAGTGAAGACCTACGCGACCGTGATCGACCCGACACAGGGCGGCACCACCGGCGCGAAGAGCGGCGCCAGCCAGAACGCGTCGGCCACCGGCGGCCAGAACGTGTCGGTCAACGGCGTTTCGCAGATCACCCAGGTGGCCGGCAGCGGCAATTCGGGAGCCAACGCCGCAACCATCTCCTACAACAACAGCAACAACAACGGCTCGCAGATCGCCGGTCTGCAAGGCGGGAGCAATCAGCCGAGCGCGTCTGCTTCGAACGCGAACGGCAGCATAAAGGCGGCCATCTCGTTCGGCGGTAACGGCGTCAACGTAACGCTGCAAACACCGGCGGGCCTCGCCACGCAAAACATCGTGCCGGGCAACGCGCAGCAGGCTGGCGCCATCGCCCAGTTGCTCCAGATCGCAGGCAATAACCAGCAGGTCGCCAACCAGTTGCAACTGAGTCTGCAGACACAGCAGATGACGGCGCAAATGATCCGACAGACCGGCGTATTACAGGCTCTGCGCAATCTCCATTAACCGAGGGGCTCATAACGAGACGCATCACCAAGGAGAACACCACGCGGGCAACGGTCCCGCACGAGAAGCAGCAGTTGGAAGGAGGAGCATCGACGTGCGCGGGCGCGGAACCAGGGGGTTCCGCCAGGCGCCCGCATTCGATCCCGGGGGAAGAAGAATGAAGACGATGTCAAGGGCAGCCGCGCCACATGTGGCGCTGGCCGCCATTCCAGCAGCAGTCATCATGTTCGCGCTCTCGCAATCCGCCTACGCGCAAGCGCTACAAAGCCAGTCGATCGAAGACCGCCTCAATACGCTCATGCGGGTGGTCGACGAGCAGCAGCGACAGATTCAGTCACTCGAGCGCCAGGTGACGAACCTCGAAATGGCGCAACGCGGCCGCGGCATGCCGGGCGCGGGCGCGCCCGACGCGGCATCGGACGCAACGGTCGCCGAGCAACCCGGCGCCGACGGCTTGCCCGTGCCGTTGCCGCCGCTCGCCCAGGCGCTGCCGGGCGCGACGGCGCCGGGCGCCCTCACTGGCACGGCTACGGGCGTGCCGGTGAACCCGCCCTCGCCCGACGCCGGGCAGACCAACGGCTCGACCGGCACGTCGGCCGCGAGCGGCCCGCAGCAGGGCACGCCCGTGGGCGTCAACCCGAACGCCAATCCGACGGTAGGCGAGACGCAAAAGAGCGCCGAGCCCATGCGCACGGAGGCCGAAGAAGCGGTCGTGCAGAAGGAGCACGCACCGCTCTTCGACCACAAGCTCACGCTGGACTGGGGCATCAGCGACACCTATTACGATCGCCGCCAGTTGCAGCTCTCGGGCTTTCTCGCGCTCGATGCGATCTTCCTCGGCAACATCAATCTGGGGCAGACCAAGTCTCACCAGATCCAGGCCGATCTGGACACGCGCTACGGCGTGACCGACCGCATGAGCGTGGACGTCGACGTGCCGTATATCTACCGGCACAGCAACTTCATCGTGGGCGGAGCAGGCGGCTCGGCCAGCACGCTTTCGGATGCGTCGGTCAATTCGAACGACATCGGCGACGTGAACTTCGGGGTGTACTACCAGTTCCTGAAGGAAACCAACAGCCTGCCCGACGTGGTCGGCAGCCTGCGCGTAAAGACGCCGACCGGCAGCTCGCCGTTCGGCATCAAGGTGCAGGAGGTCACACCCGACAACACCAACCTCGTCGCGCCCAGCAAGCTGCCCACGGGCACGGGCTTCTGGAACGTGACGGCCGGTCTCTCGATACTGAAGACCTACGACCCGGTGGTGCTGTTCGGCAGCCTCTCGTACACGTACAACATCTCGCGCTCGTTCGCCGACATCTCCTCGGTGGTCGGCCAGACCGAGCCGGCCGATGTGAAGCTCGGCGACATCATCCAGTTCGGCGGCGGTGTCGCGCTCGCCTTCTCCGACAAGGATTCGGCGAGCATCTCGTACACCATGGCGATCGAGCCGCAGTCGAAGACCAAGGCGCCCGGCGGCTCGTGGACCAACGTGCCGGGCAGCGAGACGACCGCCTCGGTGCTCAACTTCGGCTTGAATCACGTGGTCAACAAGCACCTGACGATCAATGGCGCGGTTTCCGTCGGGCTCACGCCCGACGCGCCGAACTTCGTCGTCGGCGTGCGCTTCCCCTATACCTTCTGATGACATGAGGTCGATCGTGCGCGAATCCTCACATATGAGCGCCACCGTGACACCGCTCGCCGGAGCAGGACAGCGGCTCGCCGTGACAGGGCCGCCGCATCCCGGCGGCGCGGCGCTGCAAGGCGACGCGCCCGACCCCGGCGGCACGCGTGACGCGAAGCCGGCCGCGCAGCTCGAGCGCACGTTGCTGTATGTCGCGCGCACGCCGGACCCGCTGCTCGGCGCTTATTTGAGGAGCCGCGGCTGGGAGCTCGTGACGGCCCGCACGGCGCACGAAGCATCGCGGCTCGTGAAGCCGGACGCGTCCTATGCCGGCATTCTCGACCTCACGGGCTTCGCGCCGCGCGACTTCGCGGGGCTCGAGGCGATCCTGCGCCTGCAGCAGGTGGGATGGATTGCGCTCACCGACGACGCGCGCATCGCCGACGCCGAAGTGCGCCGGATGATTCGCCACTACTGCTTCGACTACGTGCACGTGCCGGTTGCGCACGCGACACTCGACTATCTCGTGGGCCACGCATACGGCATGGTCTCGCTGTGCGATCTCGACGCGCCGGGCGCCGACGCCGCGGCCCAGGAAGAAGACGAGATGGTGGGCACCTGCGAGGCGATGCAACAGCTCTTTCGCACGATCCGCAAGGTCGCCAATACCGACGCCAGCGTGTTCATCTCGGGCGAATCGGGCACCGGCAAGGAACTCACCGCGCTCGCGATCCACGAGCGCTCGTCGCGCCGCAAGGCCCCGTTCGTGCCGATCAACTGCGGCGCGATCCCGCATCATCTTCTGCAATCCGAACTATTTGGTTACGAGCGCGGCGCGTTCACGGGCGCGAACCAGCGCAAGATCGGGCGTGTCGAATCGGCTAACGGCGGCACGCTCTTTCTCGACGAAATCGGCGACCTGCCGATGGAAAGCCAGGCGAGCCTGCTGCGCTTCCTGCAGGAGGGCAAGATCGAGCGGCTCGGCGGTCGCGAACAGATTCCCGTGGACGTGCGCATCATCTCGGCCACCCACGTCGACCTCGAAGCAGCGATGCGTGATGGACGCTTTCGCGCCGACCTCTTTCATCGCCTGTGCGTGCTGCGCGTGGACGAGCCGCCGCTGCGCGCGCGCGGCAAGGACATCGAGATCCTCGCGCACCACGTACTGCACAAGTTCAAGATGGACAGCGCGCGCAGGATTCGCGGCTTCACGCCCGGCGCCATCGAGGCGATGTACAGCTACAACTGGCCGGGCAACGTGCGCGAGCTCATCAACCGCGTGCGCCGCGCGATTGTGATGGCAGAGAGCAAGCTGATCTCGGCGGAGGATCTCGATCTCGCGCATTGCACCGCGCAGCAGACGGTCACGCTCGCGCAGGCACGCGAGGCGGCAGAGCGCCGCGCGATCGAGACCGCGCTGCTGCGCCATCGGCACCGGCTCACTGAGGCCGCGACCGACCTCGGCATTTCGCGCGTGACGCTGTACCGGTTGATGGGTACGCACGGCCTGCGCGACGAGAAAACCCTGTTCGGCGGCGAAGCGGACAACCAGGCGGAGCCGCCGCCCAATGCCAATGCATAGGGCGGCAGCGAGTCGCACGACACCGCACGGCACGACACGACACGCCAATGAGCGAGCGCGCCGGGCCGGCTGGCGCGCTCAGGTAGAATCGCGGCGAACGGCTTACCACTTCGCCCCTCTACCCAACCGATGACGACGCTCACCCTCATCGTCGCCCGCGCCCGCAACGGCGTGATCGGCCGCGACAACGCGCTGCCCTGGCGGCTCCCCGAAGACCTCGCGTTCTTCAAGCGCACCACCATGGGCGCGCCCATCATCATGGGCCGCAAGACGCACGAGTCGATCGGCCGCGCCCTGCCGGGCCGCCGGAACATCGTCGTCACGCGCGACGCCGCGCGGCGCTTTCCCGGCTGCGACACGGCCACGAGCCTCGACGAGGCGCTCGCACTTGCCGCGCAGGACGAGGCGCCCACCGCGTTCCTGATCGGCGGCGCGCAGCTCTATGCCGAAGGGCTCGGGCTCGCGCATGAACTCGTGGTGACGGAAATCGCCGCCGACTTCGAAGGCGACGCCACTTTCCCCGCGCCCGACCTCGCCGTGTGGCGCGAGACATCGCGCGAAACGCTGCATGCGAGCGAGCCCAACGACTTCGACTTCGCGTTCGTGCGCTACGTGAGACGCGATTGATACCGCGGGCGGAAGCTGCCGCCCGCCAGGCAAAAAGCAAAACGGCACGCCTTGGCGTGCCGTTTTGCTTTCAAGCGCTGCAAATGCAGGTAAAGACGCCTACTGCCCCGCCACCGTCATGCGCTCGATCAGCACCGAGCCGGTCTGGCGCGTGCCGCGCGCAAGCGTATCCGAGCCCACCGCGACGATGTGGTGGAACATTTCCTGGAGCGTGGAGGCCACCGTGATCTCTTCCACTGGGTACTGGATCTTGCCGTTCTCCACCCAGAATCCCGAAGCACCGCGCGAGTAGTCGCCCGTCACGAAGTTCACGCCCTGGCCCATCAGTTCAGTGATCAGCAAGCCCGTGCCGAGCTTCCTGAGCATCTCTTCGAAGTCGTCTTCCGGATTCGTGAGCGAGCTTTGCAGATGGAGGTTGTGCGAGCCGCCCGCGTTGCCCGTGGTCTGCATGCCGAGCTTGCGCGCCGAGTACGACGAGAGGAAATAGCCCTGCACGACGCCGTCCTTCACCACCGAGCGGCGCTGCGTGCGCACGCCCTCTTCGTCGAACGGCGCGCTGCCGGCCGCGCGCGGCACGTGCGGGTCCTCGACGATCTGGATATGCGGCGCGAATACGGGCTTGCCGAGGCTGTCGACGAGAAACGACGTCTTGCGATACAGCGCCCCGCCGCTCACGGCCTGCACGAACGCACCGAGCAGGCCCGCGGCGAGCGGCGCCTCGAACAGCACCGGCACCTTGCGCGTGTCGAGGCTGCGCGCGTTCAGGCGCGAAAGCGCGCGCTCGGCCGCGTAGCGCCCGACCGCTTCCGGCGACGCGAGCTCCGCCGCGCTGCGGCGCGACGTGTACCAGTCGTCGCGCTGCATGTTGCGGCCTTCGCCCGCAATGGGCGCGCACGAAATGTAGTGGCGCGAGTACGGATAGCCGTGCAGGAAGCCGCCCGAGGTGGCGAGCACGAACTGCGAATGCTGCGCCGAGACGCTCGCGCCTTCGGAGTTCTTCACGCGCGAGTCGGTATCGAATGCGGCGTCCTCGGCGCGGCGCGCGATTTCCACGGCCTCGTCGGCCGAGAGATTCCACGGGTGGTAGAGGTCGAGATCGCGCGGCGCACTCTCGAGCAGTTCGCGCTCGGCGAGACCCGCGCAGTCGTCGTCGGCGGTGAAGCGCGCGATGTTGTACGCGGCCGCCACCGTGTCCTTGAGCGCCTGCGGCGAGAAGTCCGAGGTGCTCGCGTTGCCGCGCTTGTTGCCGATATAGACGGTCACGCCGACCATCTTGTCGCGGTTGTGCTCGATCGTCTCGACCTCGCCTCGGCGCACCGAGACGGACAAGCCGTCGCCTTCGGAGATCTCGGTCGCCGCGTCGCTCGCGCCGAGCGCCTTGGCGTGCCGCAGGATATCGGAGGCGATCTCCTTCAGTTCGTCCTGGGTGTGCGGGAAAAAACGCTGCCGGGCTTCGATGTCTGCCATTGTCGTTACGGTCCGGTTCTGGGCCGTGCGGCCCGCTGGTGTCGTGGTTCGCTGGTGGCCGCTCGGGTGCGACCGCCGGTGTCACCGCTGTTGCCACACGCTTACATTGTGGATGCTTCGGAACGCGCAGCGTTCGCGAAAGCGCATCCCGCGATCATAGCAAGGTATGCGAACGCGCATCACGCGCGCAATGGCTGCGCGTCGCTCGCGCTCGGTCGGCGCGAGCGGCCGGCCCGTTGCGTGTACCGCCGCACGCTACAATACGCCCCATGAAACGCAAAACCCGCATTCAACCGATGAACGACGCCGTCGCCGAACAGGACGACAACGGCTACGATCGCCCGAGCAAATCGCAGCTCAAACGCGAAATGGAGGCGCTGCAGGAACTCGGCGCGGCGCTCGTGGAGCTGCCGAAAGACGCGCTCAAGCGCATGCCGATGACCGAGGACGTGGCAGACGCCGTGCACGAGGCGCGCCGCATCACCGACCACGAAGGCAAGCGCCGCCAGCTCCAGTACGTGGGCCGGATGATGCGCGGCCTGAGGGAAGACGAAGTCGCCGCGCTGCGCACCGCGCTCGAAGAGCACCGCGGCGTGAACAAGGCCGCCACGGCGCGCCTGCACTGGATCGAGCGCACGCGCGAGAAGCTGCTTGCCAACGACGCCGCGCTCACCGAGTTCATCCGCCAGCATCCGGGCGCCGATGCGCAGGAAGGCCGCACGCTCATTCGCAACGCGCGCCGCGAGCAGGAGCAGGGCCGCCCGCCCAAGTACTTCCGCGAGCTGTTCCAGTGGATCAAGACCATGAGCGGCCGCAGCGAGGAAAACGAGGCAGACGCTGCGCACCTCACGGGCGAGGCCGAGGACCACGACGATGACGAAGCCTGAGCGAAGCCACCCCGACGAACTCGTGATCGGCCTCGTGTCGGTCAGCGACCGCGCCACGAGCGGCGTGTACGAGGACAAGGGCATTCCCTCGCTGATGGCGTGGCTCGGCAGCGCGCTCAAAACCCCGTGGCGCGCCGAAAAGCGCCTGATCCACGACGACGCGGCGACGATCTCCGCCACGCTCACGGCGCTCGTGGACGGCCTTGGCTGCGATCTCGTGCTGACGACGGGCGGCACCGGCCCCGCCCGCCGCGACGTGACGCCCGAGGCGACGCTCGCGGTGGCGACGAAGGAGATGCCGGGTTTTGGCGAGCAGATGCGCCAGATCAGCCTGCATTTCGTGCCGACGGCCATTCTGTCGCGCCAGGTCGCCGTGATCCGCGAAACCGACGACCACGCCGCGCTCATCATCAACCTGCCGGGGCAGCCGAAGTCGATCAAGGAAACGCTGGAAGGCTTGCGCGACGATCAGGGCGCGGTGAAAGTGCCGGGCATTTTTGCTGCGGTGCCGTATTGCATCGACCTGATCGGCGGCCCGTATATCGAAACCGATCCGAACGTCGTAGCGGCGTTCCGGCCAAAGAGCGCGCAGCGGGTGCCGCGCGCGTAAATTCAGCTTCCATGATCCTGCAGCGCGGCGCCGGCATGGCGCCGCCGCCGCGAACCCTTCAGCAGCCACAGCGGATTAGGGCCAATCAAAGCGCCGGACCAGCCTCGCCCGACGCCATATCCGGCGTCACGCCCGAGCCCGGAATCAGGAAGTGCTGGCGGTAGTACTTGAGTTCGTCGATCGATTCGTGGATGTCGGCGAGCGCCGTATGCATCGCGCGCTTCTGGAAGCCCTTGTAAATGGCCGGCTGCCAACGGCGGCAGAGTTCCTTGAGCGTGCTCACGTCGAGATTGCGGTAATGGAAAAAGCGCTCGAGCGTGGGCATCCAGCGCGCCATGAAGCGGCGGTCCTGGCAGATCGAGTTGCCGCACATCGGCGACTTACCCGGCGGCACGTACTGCGAGAGGAACGCGAGAATCTGCTCCGTGGCGCTCTCTTCGGTGACGGTCGAGGCGCGCACGCGCTCGGTCAGGCCCGAGCGGCCGTGCGTGTTGCGGTTCCATTCGTCCATGCGATCGAGCACCGCC
>NZ_DATJWR010000359.1:0-11824 GCF_035501035.1 Paraburkholderia sp. | reverse complement strand
ACCGCGGCGTTCGGCGCGGGCACCTACGTGCTCGAAGAGCTCTTTTATTGCCCCGACCATGTGGTGCGCGAGCCGGCGATCGCGGGCGTGAATCCCGCACGCATCGTCGACGCCACGCGCAAGGCACGGCTTGCCGCGATCGTGCTCGAAGCCTTGCCCGCCGACGAGCCGCGCTTGCCCTGTGCCGCGAAGATCCACCACTTTCTCGCCGACGAGCTTTCGCTCACGCCCGATACGAGCGCGCTGGTCGGCGCGGCGGGCACGCTCGTCACGCGGCTCGCGGGCGGGCTCGCCACGTGGGCGCGACGCCTCGAATTCGAGCCGTTCCGGCTGCGCGTGATCGGCACGGCGGGTTCGGGCAAGACACAGCTGGCCGTGCAGGTCATGAAGGACGCGGTGGCGCGTGGCGCGCGCACGCTCTACGTGTGCTTCAACCGGCCGCTCGCCGATCACGTTTCGAAGCTCGCGCCGCCCGGGGTCAAGGTGGCGACCTGGCACCAGCTGTGCGACTGGATCGCACGCGACGGCGGCCACGTGCCCGATTTCGACGGCCCCGACGTGTTCGGCGATCTCGAGCGGCGCTTTGCGCAGACGCCCATTGACGAGCGCTGGCAGTTCGACGTGCTGATTGCCGACGAAGGGCAGGACTTCCAGCAGGCATGGGTCGGCGCCCTCGAGCGCCTGCTGCGGCCCGGCGCGGCGTGGTGGTGGCTCGAAGATCCGCTCCAGAACCTGTACCTGCGCGAGCCGGTCGCCTTGCCTGGCTGGACGGCGCTGCGCGAGAGCACGAACTATCGCAGCCCGCGCGATATCCTCGCCTTTTTACGCGACGTGGCCGGTCCCACCGTGCCCGCGATCGCGCAACTCGCGGCGGGCAGTCCGTTCGATGGTTCCGAGGTGACGGTGGCGAGCTGGGACGAGCGCCAGGCGGAAGCCGGCGGCGAGCCGGGTGTGGTTGCGGCCACCAAGCGCGCCATCACACAGGCGCTTTCGCTCGGCTTTCGCAAGCAGGACATCGTGGTGCTCTCGTATCGGGGCCGCGAGCATTCGCTCTTCACGCCGCTCGATCATCTCGGCCCGCACCGGCTGCGCAGCTTCACGGGGCAGTACGACTTGTTCGGCAACCCGCAATACCGCGAGGGCGACGTGTTGCTCGATTCGGTCTACCGGTTCAAGGGGCAGTCCGCGCCGTGCGTGATCCTGACCGAGGTCGACTTCGAGGCGTTCGACGAACGCGCCGCGCGCAAGCTTTTCGTCGGCGCAACGCGCGCGGCCATGAAGCTGATCGTGGTGGCCTCGCCGCGTGCTGCCAGGTTCATCGAGAGCCAGCGCAGCGGCGCGTAAGCGCCTCGGCCGCACGCGCTGCGCGCCGCGGTATGGTGCGATGCTGCCGTGCCGTGCCGTGCCGTGCCGTGCCGTGCCGTGCCGTGCCGTGCCGTTCGGCGCGGTTCGGGCGGCCGCTGTCAGCTCCAGGCGGAGGCGCCGATCAGCGTGCCCGTGCGCGCGTGGGCATTCCACCAGATCACGCGCAGCAGCGGCGCTTTCCGGGCGATGAAGATGGCCTGGACCGGGTCGCTCTCGATGAAATGCGTGATGCCGCAGCGAACGGCGGCCGCGGCCTTGTGCGCGGCCGCGCCCGCGGCCGAGTCGTCGTACTCGCCGGGTGCGCGCATGACGAGCTCCAGATGCCCGAAGCCATGGCGTTCGAGCCAGGCGAGCGTGCGCTCGCGGTCCATCTCCGGGCGCCCCGTGATGATTGCGCGTGCGCGCTTGAGGTCGACGCCCGGCAGGCGCTCGAAGGGCACCAGCGCGTCGCGTTCGGCGAGCGCCGCGACGAGATCTTCGTCGTAGCGCGCGAGCGGAATGTCGGGCAGCAGAATGCCGTCGAGGTCGATCGCGTAGACCGCGTACTCGTGGTCGCCGGCCATGCCCGTGCCTTCGCCTTTGCCGTCGCGGGCCCAGTCGGCGCGATAGCGGTCCGTGTAGGCCTGGCGTTCCCACGGAAAGAGCGTGAAATAGCCGCTCGCGTCGATCGAGTAATCGGGGCGCAAACGGCTCAGGTCATCGTAGGCGCCCGTGAGCGTGCGCACGACGAGACCGTGCTCGCGCAGGAAAGCAATGCAGTCGACGAGCGTACGGCCGCGCCCCGCAATGTCCTCGCACAGCAGCACTTTCGAGCCGGGCTCGGGCAGCGGCAGCGTCGAGTCCCAGCGCACTTCGCGCGTGTCGCGGTCGTAGCGCAGAAACGCGACGCCCGCGCCGGTTGCGTGCGAAACCATCAGCGCGAGCGGTGCGCCGCCGCGCAGAATGCCAACCACGATCGCGAAATCCTCCGCGATCAGCGCCGGTTGCAGCGACTCGACCCAATGATCGAGTTGTTCGTAGGTGAGCGGAACGACGGGTTTGTCCATGGGATGAAAAGAGTGACGCAGTGTCTCGCCGACGCATACGAAATACCGCGCGTGCTTGCGAGCAAGACGCCTGGTATCCGCGCAATATTTGACGATATTATGCCTATGCTCGCCGGCCCCTGCTGGCCGGACGGGTGGGTGAGGCAGCGTTGCGCCTCGGCACGACACACGAAAACGACGCGATGCATCGCGCGAAGGGGCTGCGGCAACATGCGGGATTTCATAGGATGGCCAGGCTGGCGGCGCTGCGCCGCCGTGCTGGGGTTCGCGCTGGCGGGCAACCTCGCGCCGCAGTTCGTTGCGCAGTTCGCTCAACTCGCGCAGGCCGCGCCGGTGAGTTCGCTCTCGCTCGACGTGGACGGCGAGGTGCACGTAACCAACAACGCGGCCCACACGGCCTATCACTTCAGCGAGGCGCAACTGCTGGCGCTGCCCGTGCATTCGCTCACGACATCCACCACCTGGACCCCGCGTTCGACCTTCACGGGCCCGCTGCTCTCCGACGTGCTCAAGGCCGTGGGCGCGTACGGCAGCGAAATCGAGATTCACACGATCGACGACTACACCTGCGTGGTGCCCGTCGCCGACGCCGACCACTACGGCGTCGTGGTCGCCTATGCGATGAACGGCCAGCGCCTGAAGGTGAGCAATTTCGGGCCCCTGTTCCTGATCTACCCGCGCGACCAGTATCCGATGGAGCTGGACGGCGCAGCGGGCGACGCCAAATTTGCGTGGCAGATCAAGTCGATGACGATCAAGCGGTGAGCGGTTGGCGATGCGACGTCCATTGAGACGCTTCGTGCAGGCGATGATCTGGGTAGCGGCGCTCGCGCCGCCCGTGGTGGCGGTCGGCTATCTGCTTTACGCGAATCTGCTCAATCCGCAGGTCATGCAACGCCTCACCGGCAATTACGACGGTCTCTACTGGGACGCCGCGCAGCTCCAGATCGCCTATGCGCGCTTCGAGAGTCAGCTGCTGATCTACGCTGACGGCATAGACCGCGATCTCGACAAGGTGCGGCTGCGCTACGAGCTGCTGCAGTCGAAGCTCAACGTGATGGAGGGCTCGACGCATTCGCTCGCGAACCAGCCCGGCCTCATGAAGCGCCAGGAGGCCGATCTGGCCATTCTGGATGCGGCGATCTCGCCGTTCGAGGCCGAAATCGCGGTGCTCGAGGAAGACCCCGCACGCGCGGTGCCGATGCTGATGGCGCTCGATTCCCACTGGACCCAGATCACCGATCTGGCGCTGAACCGGCGCTTCGCCGACGTCACCGAGCGCGAGGCGATGCGCCACGACTTCATTGCCAAGCGCCGCGAGCTGTTCGCGGCGGGGCTCGTGCTGCTCGTGCTTTCGGCGGCGGCGGCCGTGCTGCTCGTGATGAACGGCTACCGGCGCACGCGCCTGTTGCACCAGCAGCACGCGGCGCTCGAAGCCGAGCACCAGGCGAGCCGCGCCGCGCGCGAGGCGAGCATGGCGAAGGACGCCTTCCTCGGCATGATCAGCCACGAGCTGCGCACGCCGCTGCACGCGATCGTCTCTTCGATCGAGCTGCTCGGCTTCAACTCGCACTCGGAGGCCGACCGCAAGGTGATCCAGCGGCTCGAAACCGCCGCGCGCCAGCTCGAAGCGCAGATGAAGGACCTGACCGATTACGCGCGCCTTGGCGCGGGCAAGCTCGAACTTCGTCAGGAGGAATTCGAGCCGCGCGAGCTGCTGCAGTCGATTGTCGATCAGAACGAGCAGGCGGCGCGCGCGCGCGGGCTCGTCTTCGAGCATGCGTGGGTGGGACCGGAGTGGCCCGTTCTGGCCGACCCGCATCGTATCCGGCAGATCGCCAACAATCTGGTCACGAACGCGATTCGCTACACGGAGCGCGGCAAGGTGCGGATCGAGTTCGCGCTGGAGGCGCTCGCGCCTGCCGGGCGGCGGGTGGTCGATGCCAACGTGCCCGCTGCCGAGGCGGCCGGTGCCGACATGCTCGCCATCGTCGTGAGCGACACCGGGCCGGGCGTGGAGGCGGCGCAGATTCCGCTCATCTTCAAGGAGTTCACGCAGCTCGACACGTCGCGCTCGCGGCGCTACGAGGGCGCGGGGATGGGGCTCGCGATCGTGCGCGGCCTCGTCGAGCTGTTCGGCGGCACGATCGAAACGAAAAGCCGCGTGGGCGAAGGCACGACCTTCACGGTGCGCATTCCGGTCACGCCGGTCGAACCGCCGGCAGCCGCGGCCGAGGCCGCGGCCGAGGATGCGCAGCCCGCGCATGCGCCGCCGCGGGTGCTGGTGGTGGACGACAATCCGCTCGTGCGCGAGTCGCTGTGCGAGATGGCCGCGCACATGGGCTACAGCGCGCTCGCCTCCGGCGACACCGACAGCGCGCTCGCGCTGCTCGCTGCCGAGCCATGCGACGTCGTATTGCTCGATCTGCACATGCCGGGCCGTGATGGCTACGCGTTCATGGCGGGACTCGAAGCGAGCGGGGGCGCGCATGCCGGGCCCCGGGTGATCGCGGTAAGCGCGGACGTGGCGGGGCTCGCAACGCTCGCGAGCGAAACGCCGGGCGGCGAGGCCACGCCGTTCTTCGACCGGCTGACGAAGCCCGTGCATTACGAGGTGCTGCGCGCGGCGTTGCAGCGTGCGCTGACGGCGCCGCGCGAGGCGGCCTGAAGCGCCTGGTGCTTAGTGCCGGGTGCCTGGTGCCTGGTGACTGGTGACTGGTGCTTAGTGACTGGTGCTTAGTGACTGGTGCTTAGTGCCGGGTGCTTAGTGCCGGGTGCTTAGTGCCGGGTGCCTGGTGACTGGTGACTGGTGACTGGGCCGGCCTTAGCCGCGATTGAGCCGCTTCGACAGATCGGCGACGAGAATCGCCATGCGCGCCGGCTTTTCGTAGCACGCCACGTCGTAGTGGCGCACGACCTGGCTGATCTCGGATTCACTGGCCTTGCCGGTCAGGAGCTCGCCGGTGAGCACGAAAATGGGTGCATCGGGGTTCTCGGAGGCGCGCACGCGGCGGATGGCCTCGGCGGCGGTCTGGTTGCCGAACAGCCAGTCGATCACCACGCCGTCGAACACCTGGTTTTCGAGCGCTTCGTTGAACGCCGCGAGGCCGTAGAGCGAGAGCGCCGTGTAGCCGCTGTGCTCGAGGTAGTCGCGCAGGTTGTCGGCGGAGGACTGATCGTCGTCGACGACCGCGATGAGCGGCTTGTCGGACTCCGCCCGGCGCGGATAGATCTCGATCTTGTGGACTTCGCGCGCGTTCTGGTAGAGCGCGCCGTCCGGTCGCACGACGCGCCACTGTCCCTGCTTCTCATAGGCGACGAAGTCGGGGCGGCTGCCAGCCTCGACCGGCGCGCCGATCCAGGCGGTGCAGGGCAGCTCGGCCGCGCTCACGCACAGCATGGCTTCCTGCGCGTTCGCGCCGACCGTGCCCGGATCGAGCAATTGCGCGCCGAATAGCTGGGCCGCCGGTTCACCGAACGCTTCGGCCACTTTCTTGATCTGCGCGAGCGTCCACGGGCTGTTGCCGCGCAGCTTGCGGTGCCCTTGTGAAAAGCTCAGGTCAAGAATCCGGCACAGCTCGGTGGTTTGCTGACGTTTGCCGATGCCGTGACGGCTCATCAGCTCGCGTACGCGCTCCGCGACCGAGGCCGAGTCGGTTGTGTGTGCAACGTTCGACATACCGCTTCAGGGGGAAATCGTGGATTGAGTTTCAGATTCATCATGCCGTGGCGCCGTGAGTCCCGTGTGACGAGCCTCGCGCTGGCTGCGCACGGAAGCTCGATATTCTAAACGCATCATTTGCCAAATGAGGGTCGCCTTTCCAGGCTAAATGTAATTCTGCCCGCAATCGTGCGAAGCCCATCCGAAAGCCGGCGCGGATTTGGCACGGCTTGCCACGTTTTCGACAGTGTTGCGGGCGCGGCGCGCGCCTGCGATGATGCACGATTCTGTACGCCGGGCGCCCGCGCGCGGCGAAACAACCTTACTGTAACGAGGGATATCGCCTGAAAGCGCACGACAAGACATGGCGGCACACTGCAGTGCCGTACTACAGCCAGTGGGGAAGCGCGGAGTGGGTGGCGCCCATCGTCGAGCGCGGCGTGGACCCGTGCGAGGACCCGGGCTGGCGCGCGAGCGGCTTTGCGCAGCCCGACGATTATCGTTTCTGGGCGAAGCGCCTGTGCGGACTGACCTGCCTCGAATCGGCGCTGGACCATTGGGGCATCGGGCACGCGTCGCGCGCGGGGCTGCTCGAAGAGGCGCTGCGCCGCGGCGTGTACCGCGTGCGCGAGGACGGCGGCGTGGACGGCCTGATCTACCGGCCGTTCGCCGCGTGGGTGCAAGCCGCGTTCGGCATTCGTGTCGAGGTGATGACCGACGAGGGCATCGAGGCGAGCGCCGCGCGGCTCGATGCCGACACGCTCGCGATCGTTTCCGTGAGTCCCGAGATCCGTTATCCCGAGCGGGCCAACGCGCGTCAGGGCGGCCACCTGATCCTGCTGCACGGGCGCGGTGACGGCGGCGTGTGGTTCCACAATCCCTCGGGGATCGCGCCGTATCAGGCAGACGCCTGGCTGCCTTACGAAACCGTGGCGCGCTTTCACGCGCGCCGTGGCATGGCGCTTACACGCCCGCGCTGAAGGGCGGCCGTCCTCAGGCTGTCATCTTACAGGTCGCCAACTTCACGGCGCTGGCTTCAGCGTGTGGCTTTCAGGCCGCCACCTGCACGGCGCTGAGTTCAGGGCGTCGCTTTCAGGCCGGCACCCTCAAGCCGCCACCGTCAGGCGTGGGCGGGCTGCAAGCCGCCCAATAACTGCCGCACCCGCGAGAGATCGCGATTGATCGCGCCCGCGTCGTCGAACAGCTCAGCGAGCCAGTCGACGAACACGCGCACGCGCGGCGACACCTGGCGCGACTTCACGAACGCGACTGAGACCGGCGTCGGCAGCGGCTTCCATTGCGGCAGCACTTCGCGCAGCGCGCCGCTGTCGAGGTACGGCTGCGCCGCGAGCAGCGGCGGCTGGATCAGGCCGTAGCCCTGCAGGCCGCAGGTGAGGTAGGCGAACTCGTCGGACACATGCACGAAGCCGTCCACCTTCACCTTGGTCGGGCTGCCGTCCACTTCGAAGTCGAATTCGAACGGCCGCCCCGTGTGCGGCGAAAGGAAGTTGACGACCGGATGGCGCGCGAGATCGTCGAGCGTTTCGGGTGCGCCATGCCGCGCGAGGTAGGCGGGGCTCGCGCAGGTCACGTGTTCGAGCACACCCAGCCGCCGCGCCGCGAGCCCCGAGTCGGGCAGCTCGCCGAGCTGGATGCTGCAATCCACGCCCTCGCCGACGAGATCGACATTGCGCAGGCTCACGCCGATCACGAGGTCGATCTGCGGGTAGCGCGCGTGGAAGTCGTCGAGCGCGGGCAGCACGATCGCGTTGGCGATGAGGCCCGGCATCTCCACGCGCAGCCGCCCGCCGATCGCGCCGGGCGACTGGCGCACGCTCGCCTCGGCATCGTCGATGTCGGCGAGGATCTGCGCGGCGCGCTCGTAGTACGCGGCGCCTTCGGGCGTGAGCGAAAGACGCCGCGTCGTGCGCACGAGCAATTGCGTGCCGAGCAGCGATTCGAGGTTTTGCATCAGCGTCGTTGCGCTGGCGCGCGGCATATCCAGCGACTGCGCGGCTTTGGTGAAGCTGTTGGTATCGACGATGCGAACGAACGTGCGCATCGCCTGGATGCGGTCGATCACGGGCGAGCTCCTTCTTTATTGGGCTTGAACGAAATCCGCGCAGTCATGCAAAGGGGTGAGCCGCGTAGCCGGGCAAGCGCTTCGCGGTGCCGGCGTCTCGCGGAAAGCGACGCGCGGCGGTCAACGAACAATGAAACGATGACGGTTATGTGGCGGCGCACGGGGGCGCCGGCTCGACTACGGGAGGCCGGCTTCGCGCTTTGGCATGCGCGCGGCCTCGATGAGGAAGGGCTGGCGGGCCATCCGGAACGGACGGCCCGGCGGGGCAGGGTGTGACGTCTGAAGGTGCTGCGGCGCGACTTACTTGCGCAGCGAATCGATGTCGATCACGAAGCGGTACTTCACATCGCTCTTGAGCATGCGCTCGTAGGCGTTGTTGATGTCCTGCATCTCGATCATTTCGATATCGGACGTAATGCCATGCTTGCCGCAGAAGTCCAGCATTTCCTGGGTTTCTGCAATGCCGCCGATCAGTGAGCCCGCGAGACGGCGGCGCTTCATGATCAGGTTGAACACTTGCGGCGACGGGTGATCGTGCTCGGGCGCGCCCACGAGTGTCATCGTGCCGTCACGGCGTAGCAGCTCGATGAACGGGTTGAGGTCGTGCTGCGCGGCCACGGTGTTCACGATCAGATCGAAGCTGTTGGCGTGCTTCGCCATTTGCTCCGGGTCCTTCGAGATCACGACTTCGTCGGCGCCGAGGCGCTTGCCGTCCGCGATCTTCGAGGGCGACGTGGTGAACAGCACCACGTGCGCGCCCATGGCGTGCGCGATCTTCACGCCCATGTGCCCAAGGCCGCCGAGGCCCACGATGCCAACCTTCTTGCCGGGGCCCGCGCCCCATGTGCGCAGCGGCGAATACGTGGTGATGCCCGCGCACAGCAGCGGTGCGGCGCCGGCAGGATCGAGGTTCGCGGGCACGCTCAGCACGAAGGCTTCGTCCACCACGAGCTGGGTCGAGTAGCCGCCGTAAGTGACTTCGCCGCTCACGCGGTCGTTGCCGTTATAGGTGCCGACGAAGCCGTTTTCGCAATACTGCTCGAGACCTTCGGCGCAGCTCGGGCAGGTGCGGCACGAATCGACGAGACAACCCACGCCGACGAGTTCGCCCACCTTGTACTTCGTGACGCCCTTGCCGACCTCGGCCACGCGGCCGACGATCTCGTGGCCCGGCACCACCGGGTACATCGTGTTGCGCCACTCGTTGCGCGCCTGGTGCAGGTCGGAATGGCACACGCCGCAGAACAGCACGTCGATGCGGACGTCGAGCTCGCGCAGGTCGCGGCGCTGGAATTCGAACGGGGCGAGCGGCGCGGCGGCGTCGCGCGCGGCATATCCGTAAGTCGGGTACATGGTCACTCCTCTTCAGTTGCTTGGGGTGGTTCGGCAGGGTTCCCATCGTAGGCATCGGCGCCCACCCAGGGAATACCTGAATCTATCGAAGACTTGCCTGATTCTCCTGGGGCGAAGCACAAGCGCCGGTTCGATGATAGATTGGCAAGCCTGTTTCTCTGCCCGACCGATTCTTTTGGGGTACAACCGCAATGGTCTACGTCAAAACTCTTGCGGCGCCGGCCATTGCACCGGCGGCCGCCACGCAGGCGCGCACCGTCGAACTGCTCATGCAGCTCACGCAGCGCGATGGCGTGCACGCCACGCCGATCGAAGGCGTGCGGCTTTTTCGCGGCAGCGAGAGCCATCCGCGCCGGCCGGTCATGTACGAGCCGAGCATCTTTATCGTTTGCCAGGGCCGCAAGCGCGGCTTTCTCGGCGACCAGGTCTTCGTCTACGACGCGCAGCAATATCTGGTCCTCTCGGTGCCGATGCCGTTCGAGTGCGAGACCGAGGCGAGCCCCGAGGAGCCGATCCTCGCGATCTCGATCCGCGTGGATCTCACGACCGTCGCGGAGCTCTTGATGGCGCTCGACGACAAGCGAGGCCCGGTTGCCGAACCCTCGGGCATCTACGCCACGCCGCTCGATGCGACGCTTTCGAACGCGCTGGTGCGGCTGCTCGAAGCGCTCGCGCAACCGGACGAGGCGCGCATACTCGGGCCTGCTATCGTGCGCGAGATCTGTTACCGCGTGCTCACGGGCGAGCAGGGCGACGCGATTCGCGCGGCGCTCACGCATCAGCATCAGTTCGGCCGCATTGCGAAGGCGCTGCGCCGCATTCACACCGACTACTGCGGCGACCTCGACGTCGAGACGCTCGCCTCCGAAGCAGGCATGAGCCTTGCCGTCTTTCACGCGCACTTCAAGGCCGTCACCTCGACTTCGCCCATGCAGTACGTGAAGACCACGCGGCTGCATCACGCGCGCCTTCTTATCACGCACGACGGCCTGAACGTGAGCGCCGCGGCCACGCGCGTGGGCTATGAAAGCGCCTCGCAGTTCAGCCGCGAGTTCAAGCGCCTGTTCGGCATGAGCCCCGCCGACGAGATGCGCCGCACGCGCAGCGCCGCCGCGGCGGTCGCGCCGCGTGTGGAAGTCGTCGTGCCGCGTTATGTGACCGCTGTGTGAGCCCCACGGCGGCATTTGATTCGTACATCGAATCAATGAACAAAGGATGACAACACGATGAAGCCGCGCCTGCTGGTTCTGATTCCGCTCACCGATGGCGACCGCGCCGAGCTCGGCGAGCCGTTCGACCTGATTTACGCACCCGATGCGGCTGCGCGCACACAGGCCGTGGCCGAGCACGGCAAGGACGTGCGCGTGGTGCTGACGAACGGCACCACGGGCCTTACCGCCGACGAGATCGACCGCATGCCCGCGCTCGAACTCGCGGGCGCGCTTGGCGCGGGCTATGAAAATCTCGCGCTCGATCATGCGCGCGAGCGCGGCATCGCGCTATGCAACGGCGCGGGCGTCAATGCCGACTGCGTGGCCGATCACGCGCTCGCGCTGCTACTTGCCGCCGTGCGCGCGGTGCCGCAGTTCGACGCTGCGTGCCGTGCGGGCGTTTGGCGCGACGCGCTGCCGATGCGGCCCACGGTGTCGGGGCGCCGGCTCGGTATCGTGGGCTACGGCCATATCGGCGAGAAGGTCGCGCGGCGCGCGGCGGGCTTCGGCATGGAACTCGGCTATCACAACCGCAAGCCGCGTGAGGGCGCGCTGGCGCGCTACTTCGAAACCTTGATGGCGCTTGCGCAATGGAGCGACTTTCTCGTCATCGCGACGCCGGGCGGCCCGCAGACGAAGCATCTGATCGATCGCACAGTGCTCGACGCGCTCGGGCCGCAGGGGTTTCTCGTCAACGTGTCGCGCGGCAGCGTGGTCGACACGGCCGCGCTCGCTGCGGCGCTCGAGGCCGGCACGCTGGGCGGCGCAGGACTGGACGTGTACGAAGGCGAGCCGCAGCCACCGGCCGCGCTCATCGGCCTCGAGAACGTCGTGCTCACGCCCCACGTGGCCGGCACGTCGCCCGACGTGCGCGCGGCCACGGTGCGCCATTTCGCCGAAAATGCGGCGCGCCATTTCGCGGGCGAGGCGCTGCTCACGCCGCTTTGAAGGCGCGCGCATTCGCGCGCTGCTGCCCCACACCACACTTGTGGCCCGTTCGCTGCCGGTTTGTGTCTGCAACCGCGCGAGGATGGCAGGGAGCATGACGTATCTTCCGTTCGTGCGAGCCGGAATCGCTGTTCGAGCGGCGCGCCCCGATTCTGCA
>NZ_DATJWR010000358.1:0-28310 GCF_035501035.1 Paraburkholderia sp. | reverse complement strand
TGATGGTCAAGCAGGGCACGCCGGTCGAGACCGTGATGGCCGCGATCTTCGGCGTGGTGATCGCCGGTTCGTTCGTCGAAATGGCCGTCTCGCGCATTCTGCCCTTCATCAAGCGCCTGATTACGCCGCTCGTCACGGGCATCGTGGTGCTGCTGATCGGCCTCACGCTCATCAAGGTGGGCCTCATCAGCATGGGCGGCGGCTACGGCGCCATCGCCAAGGGCAACTTCGCCAGCGCCGAAAACCTCACGCTCTCCGGACTCGTGCTCGGCACCATCATCGTGCTCAACCGCGTGCCCATCGTCTGGGTGCGCAGCACCGCGCTCGTCATCGCGCTCGCCATCGGCTATATCGTTGCGGGCGCGATGGGTCGCCTCGACTTCACCGGCGCGCGTGAAGCCGCGCTGTTCCAGATTCCGACGCCGCTGCATTTCGGCCTGGGCTTCTCGTGGTCGCTCTTCGTGCCGATGCTGATCATTTATCTCGTCACCTCGCTCGAAGCGATCGGCGACGTCACCGCCACCAGCAAGATTTCGAAGGAGCCGGTCGAGGGCCCCGTGTGGATGCGGCGCATCAAGGGCGGCGTGCTCGTCAACGGCTTCAACTCGCTTCTCGCCGGCGCGTTCAACACCTTCCCGAGTTCCGTCTTCGCGCAGAACAACGGCGTGATCCAGCTCACCGGCATCGCCAGCCGTCACGTGGGTCTCTGGATTGCGGGCATGCTCGTCGTGCTCGGGCTCTTCCCGCCCGTTGCCGGCGTGCTGCAGGCCGTGCCCGAGCCCGTGCTGGGCGGCGCGGCCATGGTGATGTTCGGCGCGGTGGCCGCGTCCGGCATCAACATCCTCGCGGGCATCCGGCTGGACCGCCGCGCCCTGCTCATCATCGCCGTCTCGCTCGCGCTCGGACTTGGCGTCTCCCAGGTGCCGGAAATCCTGACCAGCCTCCCGCATGCGCTCAAGAATGTGCTGGAATCGGGCGTGGCCACGGGTGGCATATGCGCGCTCGTGATGAACTGGTTCTTGCCGGAAAAGAAGTAAAGCGTTGAGCGCGCCACGCAAGCCGTGGCGTGCTGCGCTTGCCGTCTGATTCCAATTTATTGGATAATGCCTCCATCATCCTGGAAGCCAGCGAAATGGACAGTTCGACCGACGTCGGAATCAACGAGCGAATCGCGCGCTGCGTGCGCGACCTGCGCTCGACCCGCGGCTTGACGCTCGACGCACTGGCGGCGCGCAGCGGGGTGAGCCGCTCGATGATTTCCATGATCGAACGAGGCGCCGCCAGTCCCACCGCGGTCGTGCTCGAAAAACTTGCAGCGGGGCTTTCCGTCTCGATGGCGAGTCTGTTCGGCGGGGCCAGCGCGAGTGCGCCCGCGCAGCCGTTGGTGCGCCGCGAACAACAGGCGCAGTGGCGTGACCCACAGTCGGGCTATACGCGCAGGAGTGTTTCGCCGCCCAACTGGCCGTCGCCGCTCCAGCTCGTCGAAGTGGATTTCCCCGCCGGCGCGCGCGTAGCCTACGAAACCGCCAGCCGCGAAAATGTCATTCACCAACAGGTCTGGGTGATGGAAGGACGCATCGATGTGGAACTCGGCGACCAGCGCCATTCGCTCCATCCGGGCGACTGCCTGGCCATGCGGCTCGATCAGCCGCTGATTTTCAGCAATCCGGGGTCCCAAACCGCGCGGTACGTCGTTGCGATCTGCGACCTGAGCAGCACCTGAATCGACGTAACGCGTTCAAATTTCCACCCTTTTCGTTTAAACAGGATTCCCTATGAATGCGAAGTCACGGCATGAAGATGTGAGCTTTATCGACTGCACCGAAGCGAAGCATGCATCGGTGATTCTCGAGATCCTCAACGAGGCGATCGTCAATTCAACGGCCCTCTACGACTACAAGCCGCGGCCGCCCGAGGCAATGGCCACATGGTTCGGCACCAAGCGCGCGAACGGATTTCCGGTTGTGGGCGCGGTGGACGAGGCAGGCACGCTGCTCGGCTTCGCGAGCTGGGGCACGTTTCGCGCGTTTCCCGCATTCAAGTACACGGTGGAGCACAGCGTGTACGTGCATCACGACCATCGCGGCCGGGGCCTCGGCGAGCACTTGCTGCGCGAACTGGTACGGCGCGCCCGCGAAGCGCAGGTTCACGTGCTCGTGGGCTGCATCGACGCCACCAACACGGGCAGCATCGCCCTGCATACGCGTCTGGGCTTCACGCATTCGGGCACGATCAAGGAAGCGGGATTCAAGTTCGGTCGCTGGCTCGACGCCGCGTTCTACCAGCTCAACCTGGAAACGCCTGCCGAGCCCGTCGACGGCTGAAGGCGCTCCGAGTGACGGCTGGCCTGTTCGCCCGCGTACGGCAGGACGCGCGAGAAGCGGCTTTGATATGCGAGGCGGGAATTTCGCGGCAGCGGCGCGGTGCTTGCAAGCGGAAGGCGGCTCAGCGTTCACGGGGTCGGTCGTATCGGTGTCGATGCCGCGACGTCGCGGTGGCGGGTACGCAGCGGCTCGCGAGGCGCGCGCATCGAAGCGCCCGTTGCGCGTGGGGCGTGTTTCCTGGCCTGAGCGCGGCTGCCGGAATCTCGCTCCAGCCTGGCACGGCGCCCTTGCCTGTATACGAGGAGCATCGCGAAGCCTGTCGCCGCGAGCACGGCCGCGCGGAACGCCAGCGAGTCGAAGGCGCGTTCCGGCACATGCAAAAGCAGGATCGAGATGAGCACGGCGACCTGAATGAGGATCGCCGAGAGCGAAGCGACGAACAGATACGTGTGCAGGCGAACGGTCGGCGGCCTCATGGGACAGTGCTCCAGCAAGTTGCGTGGACAACGATGTCCGGTTGGCGTTTTCCCTCCGCGCTTCGCGAGCGCGCGACACACGGCTACACGGCACACTGTGCGGGGTCACAGGATCGTGCCAGCACCAAGCTGAAGAGAACCTTAAGCGCCACCGCCTGCGAAGAAGTTTTTTCCGTCGGTCGAAATCCTTCGCGGTCCTGTCTAACCAACGGCTTTCACGGCCTTTCGAATGCCCTCGATTTCCGCGCTAAGACGTAAAAATCGCTTGCGGCTCGTTGAGTGCTTACGTAAGGCCGACCGAAGCTAACGCCGATATCGACGCCGTAATGGGCAGCACCGGCGCCTCGTCCACTCACGGCTCGCCGAGACGGCATCCTGATCCGCCAGCCAACAAAAAAGCGCGCGACGGCAAGAAGCCGTCGCGCGCTCATTCATCGGGACGCGTCTCGTGCGCCCCTCACGCTCGCCTTAGTCGCGGTTCGCCTGCAACACGGTCAGGGCGGCCATGTTGATGATGCGTCGCACCGTGGAGCTCGAAGTCAGCACGTTCACCGGCGCATTCACGCCCAGCAGGAACGGCCCCACCGCCACATTGCTGCCCGCACCGGTTTTGAGCAGGTTGTAGGCGATATTGCCCGAGTCCACGTTGGGGCACACGAGCAGGTTCGCCGCGCCCTTGAGCCGCGAGTGCGGCAGGATGCGCAGGCGCAGTGCCTCGTCGAGCGCGCAGTCGCCGTGCATTTCCCCGTCGATTTCCAGATCGGGATTCTGCTCGCTCACGAGCTTGAGCACTTCGCGCATCTTCGTGCCCGAGGCCGAGCTGCCCGAACCGAAGTTCGAGCGCGAGAGCAGCGCGACCTTCGGCGCGAGATTGAGCCACGTCATCTGGCGCGCGGCCGCCAGCGTGAATTCGGCGATCTGCTCGGCGTTGGGGTTGTCGTTCACGTGCGTGTCGACGATCGCGACCGTGCGCTTGTCGAGCAGCAAGATGTTCATCGCCGCGTAGGTCTTCGCGCCGGGGCGCAAGCCGATCGCCTCGTCCACGAAGCGCAGGTGATCGTGATACGCGCCCACCGTGCCGCAGACCATGCCGTCCGCGTCGCCGAGGCGCACCATCATCGCGCCGATCAGCGTGAGGCGGCGGCGCATTTCCACGCGCGCCATCTCCTTCGAAATGCCGTCGCGGCAACGCAGTTCCCAGTAGGTCGTCCAGTACTGGTGGAAGCGCTCGTCATACTCGGGGTTCGTGACCTCGACATCCTCGCCGAGCTTCAGGCGCAGGCCGAACTTCTCGATGCGCGCGAGCAGCACCTCGGGGCGGCCAATCAGGATCGGACGCGCAAGCTTCTCGTCGACGATCACCTGCACCGCGCGCAGCACGCGCTCTTCCTCGCCCTCGGCGAACACGATGCGCGACTTGCCGCCATCACGCACGAACTGCTTGGCCGCCGCGAAGATGGGCTTCATGAACGCGCCCGAGTGATAGACGAACTGCTGAAGCTCGTTCGTATAGGCGCCGAAGTCGTCGATCGGGCGCGTGGCCACGCCGTCTTCCATCGCCGCCTTCGCGACTGCCGGCGCGATACGCACGATCAGACGCGAATCGAACGGCTTCGGAATCAGATACTTCGGCCCGAAACGCAAATCGTATGCGCCGTAGGCGGCGGCCACCGAATCGTTCAGCTCTTCTTCGGCGAGCTTCGCGATCGCATGCACGGCCGAGATTTCCATCTTGCGCGTGATGGTCGTTGCGCCCACATCGAGCGCGCCGCGGAAGATGTACGGGAAGCACAGCACGTTGTTGACCTGGTTCGGGAAGTCCGAACGGCCCGTGGCGATCACCGCGTCCGGGCGCACTTCGAGCGCGACCTCGGGGAAGATTTCCGGCGTGGGGTTCGCGAGCGCGAGAATCAGCGGCTTGTCCGCCATCTTCTTGACCATTTCCGCCTTGAGCACGCCGCCCGCCGAAAGGCCGAGGAACACGTCGGCGCCTTCGATCACTTCGGAAAGCGAGCGCGCGGACGTGTCTTGCGCGAAGCGTTCCTTGTCCGGGTCCATCAGCGTCGTGCGGCCCTGATAGACCACGCCATCGAGATCGGTCACCCAGATGTTCTTGAGCGGCAGACCCAGATCCACCATCAGGTCCAGACAAGCGAGCGCCGCCGCGCCCGCGCCCGAGGTCACGACCTTGACCTTCGAAATATCCTTGCCCACCACCTTCAGGCCGTTCAGGAACGCGGCCGAAACCGTGATGGCGGTGCCGTGCTGATCGTCGTGGAAGACCGGAATCTTCATGCGCTCGCGCAGCTTGCGCTCGACCGTGAAGCAGTCCGGCGCCTTGATGTCTTCCAGATTGATGCCGCCGAACGTGGCTTCGAGGCTCGCGATGATGTCCACGAGCTTGTCGGGATCGCTTTCGGTCACCTCGATGTCGAACACGTCGATGCCCGCGAACTTCTTGAAGAGCACCGCCTTGCCTTCCATGACCGGCTTCGACGCGAGCGCGCCGATGTTGCCGAGACCGAGCACGGCGGTGCCGTTCGTGATCACGCCCACCAGGTTGCCGCGGCTCGTGTAGCGAAACGAGTTCTGCGGATCGGCGACGATTTCCTCGCAGGCCACGGCCACGCCCGGCGTATAGGCGAGCGCGAGGTCGCGCTGGGTGACGAGCGGCTTGCTGGCCGTCACCGAGATCTTGCCCGGGGTGGGAAACTGGTGGTATTCCAGAGCGGCCTGACGATCGGTCTTGTTCATGTTCCTCACTCGATAGGATGGGGCCCGGCTCGCGTGGATCGCGTGGATCGGGGCATGCGCGGCCCGGCGTGTTCGAATGAGGCGATTCTAGAGAGCCCTCATAACGGGGCCATTTTGATTTAGTATGGGGCCATCATTTTTCCGTGATACCCGGAGTATCGTGTCTTTCAGCATTGACGACGTGACGAGGCGGTTGAATACGCGCCTGAAAATGCGCCATCTGGTCCTGCTCCTGCAGATCCGCCAGCACGGCTCGCTCACGCGCGTGGCGGAGCACATGGCGACGAGCCAGCCCGCCGTCACCAACGCACTGGCCGAAATGGAGAGCATGTTCGGCGCGCCGCTCTTCGAGCGCTCGTCGCGCGGCATGACGCCCACGGCGCTCGGCAACGTGGTGCTCGCGCGCGCGCAGGCCATGCTGCACGACCTCGATCACCTCGCGCGCGACATCGAGGCCGTGGTAGCCGGCCACGCCACGCGCCTGCATGTGGGCGTGATTCCGTTCATTTCGGGGCGCACGCTCGCGACTGCGATCCGCCTCACGCAATCGCGCCTGCCGCAACGCATCACCATGACGATCCACGAAGGCACGAGCGACGCCCTGCTGCCGCTGCTGCGCGACCACACGCTCGATATCGTGATCGGACGAGCCTCGTCCGCCGTGGATGTCGCGCAGTTGCGCTTCGAGGTGCTCTACCAGCAAAAGCCGCGGCTCATCGCGAGCCGCCGGCTCGCGGCCCGGCTCGCGCGCACCAGGCTCAACTGGGAAAAGCTCGTCGAGCTCGACTGGATACTCGGTGCGCCGCACACGCCCATACGCGAGCAAATTTCCGACCTCTTCCTGCACGCCGGCATGGCGCCGCCCGTGCCCATCGTGGAGAGCTACACGTCGCGGCTGATCGGCGAGATGATCGTTGCCAACGAGAATGCCGTGTCGATCGTGCCCGCCGACATCGCCGAGGAGCTCGTGCACTTCGCAGGCGTGGCGATCGTGCCGTACACCCTCGACTGGACGCTGCCTCCTGTCGCCTTGTTCACGCGCGCAGGCGTGCTGCGCGACGTCGATGCGACCTTTGGCCAGTCGCTGCGCGAGCTGTATCAGGAGGCCGAGAAAGCGCGCGGGTGAGCGTTTCGCGGCTTCGCCGCTACGCTCGGGCGCTTTCCAGCAGTTCGCTTTCCAACTCTTCAAGTTCCAGTCCGTGCGCGCGGTCGTGGTCGAGCAGTTCGCGCACGAGTTCCTCCAAAGTCATGCGCCTCTTCTGCGCGATTTCCTCGGCCACCGCCGCAATCGCCGCAATCGCCGCCATGCCGACGCGAGAGAGCACGGCGTATTCCACGTAGCGCCCAGGCGCGTCGATCAAGGCTTCCAGCTGGCTGGCGAGCGGCGTCGCGGAAGCGGCTCACGCCCGAGCAACGGCTGCGTTGCGGGTTGCGTGACTGCGAAGCAACCATGCACATGCAAAGCGGGGCGCATGCGCTACGCCCCCACGGTCCCTCCCGCGCTATCAACCGCTCAAGCGCAAGCGCACGTTTATCCGATTAAGTCTCGCACCCAGGGATAACCCGTATCTCGACAACGGGCCGTGCGGCTGCGACAACAACCCGCCAGGTGTTTACCCGCAACCATATTGCCAACAAATTATCGATATGCCGATAATATTCTCATGGATGTGAAAACTGCAGTGCGCGTCTTCGACGTGATCAACCTCTTTGCCGAAGTGCGGCAACCGATGATCTACAGCGAGATTGCGCGTCGAACCGAGATCCCGCTGTCGAGCTGCCACGCGCTGTTGCAGACGATGGTGGCCAAAGGCTATCTGTACGCGCCTGGCGTGAAGGCGGGCTACTACCCCACGCAGCGCTTGTTACACGTTGCGCGCGACATCTGCAGCGAGGACCCGCTCACGCTGATGTTCCAACCGCTGCTTTCCGCGCTGCGCGACGCCACCGGCGAAACAGCCGCGCTCGCCACGCTCGCGGGCAACCGCGTGGTTTATCTCGACGTGATGGAATCGCGCCAGAAGATCCGCTACAGCGACGAGCCGGGCGGCTTCATGACCGTCGCGAGCGCGGCGGGCAAGGCGCTGCTCGGCGCGCTCGCCCCGGCGGCGCGCAGCAAGCTGCTCGACAGCTGCGAGCCGCTCTCGGTCGCCCCCGGCGGCACGGTCGTTGACCGCACAACGTTCGAGCGCGAGATCGAGCAAGGCGTGGCCGACGGCTGGCATCGCTCGACGGGCGAAAGCGTGGAGGACGTAGCCGGCCTCGCGCGCGGCTTCCTGATTCATGGCGAGGCGTTTGCGCTCGTCATCGGCGCGCCCAAGGCGCGTCTTCTGAAGAACGAGCAAAACGCCGTCAAGGCGCTGCTCGACGTGTACGCACAAATCCCGCCTTCGTTGCTCGCCGCCTGAGACACGGGCGGCGCGAGCGGCGCCAGACGGATGAAAAAAGCGCAGGCCCCTGCTGCGGCCCGTG
Organism: Paraburkholderia sp.; assembly: GCF_035501035.1. Lineage (GTDB taxonomy): Bacteria > Pseudomonadota > Gammaproteobacteria > Burkholderiales > Burkholderiaceae > Paraburkholderia. Next base: position 20,284 of record NZ_DATJWR010000358.1, on the reverse strand, counting down.
AAGTTTCGTGAAGTGGAGACAGTCAGCATGATGCGTTGGAAGAACCGGCCGGAAGGCTCGAACTGGGGCGACTTCGGTCCCGACGATCAATTGGGCCGCCCCAATCTCATAGGCGCGCAACAGGTGCTCAAGGGCGCGCAGGAGATTCGCGCGGGCCTCACCTTCACCCTCTCGCTGCCGCTCGACTTTCCCGGCGAGAGCAAGCTCAACGTGCGCCGGCATCCTCCCGTGCTGCGCCCCACGTTTCGCGACGGGCTGCCCTACGTGAACTTTCCGTTCGCGCGCAACGAAGCGGGCGCGACCGATGTCGTAAGCGACGATCAGGTGCTGCTCTCGCTGCAATACTCCACGCAGTGGGACTCGCTCGCGCATGTCGGCGCACGCTTCGACGCCAACGGCGACGGCGTGGCCGAGAGCGTCTATTACAACGGCTATCGCGCGAACGCTGACATCGTCGGGCCAGTCGAGTATCGCGCCGAGGACAACTTCGCGCCGCACGCGTGCGGCGGCGAACACAGCCACGCCGACGTGCTCGGCATCGAACATCTCGCCGTGAAGGGCATGCAGGGGCGCGGCGTGCTGATCGATTTCACCGCGCACTTCGGACGCGAACTGCGCACCGTGGGCTACGACGACCTGATGCGCGTGATCGAGGCGGACAGCGTGGAGGTCGAACGCGGCGACATGCTCGTGCTGCGCACCGGCTTCGCGGAGATGGTGCTCGAGATGAACCGCCAGCCCGACGAGGCCGTGCTGTCGAGCCATTGCAGTGCGCTGGACGGGCGCGACGAGCGCCTGCTGCAATGGATCACCGATTCCGGCATCGCCGCGCTCGCCGCCGACAACTATGCCGTCGAGCGCTACCCCGCACGCGCGCCAGCCACGGCCGGCGAGCATCCGCTCATGCCGCTGCATCACCACTGTCTCTTCAAGCTCGGCCTGCCGCTCGGCGAGCTCTGGTATTTGCGCGACCTCGCGCTATGGCTGCGCGAGCACGAGCGCTCGCGCTTCATGCTCACTGCGCCGCCGCTGCGGCTGCCTGGCGCGATGGGCTCGCCCGTCACGCCGGTCGCCACGGTGTAACCGACTGTTTCGTTTTCCTCTGTTTCATTTGCATATCAGAACATGGCCAAAGAAAGAGTCCTGATCACCGGCGGCGCAGCCGGCATTGGTGCAGCATGCGCCGCGCGCTGCGAAGCCGACGGTTACGAAGCGGTCGTCATCGACCGCGTGGGCGACGGCATCATCGCCGATCTCTCGGACACCGAAGCAACGGCGGCCGCGCTCGCCCGCGCGCTCGAAGGCGGCCCGATCACGCGCCTTATCAACAACGTGGGCGTGGTCTTGCCCGCCGACGCCGAACACCAGACGCTCGAAGAGCTCGAACGCGCCTGGGCGCTCAACGTGCGCTGCGCGCAGCAGTGCATGCAGGCGCTGTTGCCCGGAATGAAAGCCGCGGATTTCGGGCGCATCGTCAACATGTCCTCGCGCGCCGCGCTCGGCAAGGAGTTGCGCACGGCCTATTCGGCCACCAAGGCCGCCCTGATCGGCATGACGCGCGTGTGGGCGCTCGAGCTGGGCGCATTCGGCATCACGGCGAACGCCATCGGCCCGGGCCCCATCCGCACCGAACTGTTCGACCGCGCCAATCCGCCCGGCGCGCCGCGCACCGAGGCGATCATCAACGCCGTGCCCGTCAAACGCGTGGGCACGCCGGAGGATGTCGCGCACGCCGCCTCGTATCTGCTCGATGCGCGCAGCGGCTTCGTGACGGGTCAGGTGCTTTATGTATGCGGCGGCATGACCGTTGGCGTCGCGGGGGTTTGACGATGGCGAACAACGAACCGCGCACACAGCACCGCGCCGGCATTGTCGGCGCGGGTAGCATCGGCGTGGCATTCGCGATCTGCTTCGCACGGGCCGGCTGGCGCGTGCGTCTCTACGATCCCGACGCCGCTCGCCGCGCTGCCGCGCCCAAAGAAATCGCATTGCGCCTCGATGACCTCGCACACTTCCAGTTGCTCGACGAAAGCGCAGGCGAAATCGCCGCGCGCGTGGAGATCGTCGATACGCTGGAGGCCGCCGCAGCCAACGCCGATCTCGTGCAGGAATGCGCGCCCGAGCGCGCCGAGCTCAAGCGCGATCTCTTCGCGCAACTCGATCGCATTGCGCCAGCTGACGCGATCCTCGCGAGCGCCTCGTCGTTTCTCGCGGCCTCGAAGTTCGTGGGCGACACGCTGCCCGGCCGCGCGCGCTGCCTCGTCGCTCATCCCGGCAACCCGCCCTACCTCGTGCCCGTGATCGAGATCGTGCCGGCGCCGTTCACGTCCGACGCCGCCGCTGCGCGCGCCGTCGCGCTTTATGGCGAAGCCGGCATGAAGCCCGTGCGCGTGAAGCAGGAAGTGGAAGGCTTCATCTTCAACCGCCTGCAAGGCGCCGTGCTGCGCGAGGCGTATTGCCTCGTGCGCGATGGCGTCGCTTCGGTGGAAGACATCGACACCGTGATGCGCGAAGGGCTCGGCCCGCGCTGGTCGGTGATCGGACCGTTCGAGACCGTCGATCTGAACACGCGTGGCGGCATTGCCTCGCATGCACAGAAGATGGGCCCTTCGTACGAGCGCATGGGCGCCGAGCGCGGCCAGCACGACCCATGGACGCCCGAACTCGTCACACAGGTCGAGGCGGCCAGGCGCGCGGCCCTGCCGCTAGACCAATGGGACGAGCGCGTGGGCTGGCGCGACCGCCAGCTCATGCACCTGGCCCGCCACCGCAGGACCATGACCCGCAAAAACTCCTGAGCTGCGCAACCGCGCGAGAAGAGACCCGACAACTATTACGATTCAGACAGAGACACGCCATGCAGAAAGTCACCGCCTTCTTTACCGAGCTCATGCGCCGGTATTTGCCCGATCCTTTCGTCTTCGCGATCGGCCTCACACTACTCACGATGGCCCTCGCCGTGCTCGTGCAAGGGCAGGCCATCACGGCCCTCACCGCGAGCTGGGGCAAGGGCTTCTGGGCGCTGCTCGCGTTCACCACGCAGATGGCGGTGATTCTCGCAATGGGCTACGTGCTGGCGACCGCACCGCTCACCGACCGCTTCCTCGACCGCGTGGTGGCGCGCGTGAGCGATCCGCGCATGGCCATCATCGTGGCAACGCTCGTGGGCGGCATCGGCAGCTATCTGAACTGGGGCTTCGGCCTCGTGGTGGGCGGCATCGTCGCGCGCAAACTCGCGCTACGCGTGAAGGGCGTGCACTACCCGCTCATCATCGCCTCGGCCTATAGCGGCTTCACGCTCTACGGCCTCGGGCTCTCGGCGAGCATTCCCGTGCTGATCTCCACGAAGGCGCACCCGCTCGAAGCGCAGATGGGCGTCATTCCGCTTTCCGAAACGATTTTCTCGCCCACCATGCTCATCACGAGCCTCGTGACCCTCGTCACGCTGCCGCTGCTGAACGCATGGCTGCACCCGAAGGCGGGGCAGCCGGTCAAGGAAATCGACCACAGCCTGGAAGAAACGCAGCAGAAGGCGGCGCTCAACGTCGATCTGGACGAAGGCAATACGCTCGCCAACCGCCTGAACAATAGCCGCATCCTGAGCTACGTGATCGGTCTGATCGGCATGGGCTATGTGGCATTGCACTTCGTGCAGGGCGGCTCGATCGACCTGAACCTCATCAACTTCTTCATTCTGTTCCTCGGCATCCTGCTGCTCGGCACGCCGATCCGCTACGTCGAAAAGCTCAACGAGGGCATTCGCACGATTAGCGGCATCATCCTGCAGTACCCGTTCTATGCGGGCATCATGGCGATCATGGCGTCTTCGGGTCTCGTCGATACGCTCTCCCATGCCTTCGTGAACGTCGCGACACCTGCTACGTTGCCGTTCTGGGGTCTGGTCAGCTCGTTCGTCATCAACTTCTTCGCGCCCTCGGCCGGCGGCCATTGGGTCATTCAAGGCCCGTTCATGATCGAGGCGGCAAAGACGATCGGCGCTTCCGTAGGCCACACGTCGACCGCCGTGATGCTCGGCAACGCCTGGAACGATCTCGTGCAGCCGTTCTGGATCCTGCCTGCGCTCGCGCTCTCCAAGCTCAAACTCAAGGACATCATGGGCTACACGGTCATCATGATGTTCTGGATCGGCATCGTCTATTCAGTTGCGATCCTCGTTTGGCGCTGATACGTGAGTTCGCCTGAAGTGATGCCGCTTGCGCGGCATCCTTCGGCCATCGTCCCGAACTGAGTACAAATCCATGCCCTTTCTCATCGAGACCTTCGACAAACCCAATCACGCCGACGTGCGCGTGCGCGAACGCGACGTGCATCTGGCGTTTCTCGCGCGCAACAAGGCGCTGCTGCTCGCGTGCGGCGCGAAGCTCAACGACGACGGCAGCAACGCGGGCGGCGGCATCTATATCGTCGATGTGGAGACGCGCGAGGAAGCCGAGCGCTTCATCGCACAGGATCCGTTCACGCTCATCGGGCTGTTCGAGAGCGTGAAGATCATTCGCTGGCGCAAGGCCTACGTGGACGGGACCTGTTATCTGTAACCACGCGGCATGCGTGATCTCTCGATCGTTTCGCAGGCACGCCGATTGCTGGGCAGATGCGACTTCAATCCACAGGCGGGCGCGGCTATCAGCGCCGCGCCGTTACGCGAGGAGGAAATCGATCATGCTCAAGCTGGCGCTGTTCTTCGCCGTGGTTGCCGCGATTGCGGCCTTGTTCGGCTTCACAGGCATTGCAGCGGGCGCGGCCGCCATTGCCAAGATCCTGTTCTTCATTTTCGTCGTGCTATGCGTGGTTTTCCTCGTGATCGGCTTCGTGGTCACGAAAAAGATAGTCGACTGAGCAGAGCCGAAAACGAAATTGCGTGCATCGGGGCCGGACGGCTCCGATGCACGTATACGGCTCAGGCCGCGCGCTGGTAATACAGGTTTTGAGGATGCCGCGCCTGCGCGAAGAAGAACCAGCGCTCCGCGACCAGCCCTGCATACTGGATCACACACGCCGCAAGCAGCTGCGTCGCAGATAGCGAATGCAGCGCTTGCACGACCAGCGCCAGCGGCACCAGGAACGCGCACACGATAAACCCCCACTTGACCCGTTGCATCGTCGTGTCGGACTGGCCGTGGAAAAATTCGCGCAAATTGAAGGCGCTTGCCGTAAAGCCGCGCGAAATCTGCCTGACCTTGCTGGATTGAATACCCGTGGCGCTTTGCAGCGTGGAGCGCGGGTGCAGCCGTTCATTGCGAGCGAGCGTCGCCACGCGGCTCACGCAACCCGCCACCGTCAATACGCACGCGGCAAGCCCCAATGCCGGCACGATCCCGGGTGCCAGCCACGCGGCGCAAGCGGTCGCGAACGTGAAACCCGAAGCCAGTCCGAGCAGCACGAAATTGACGAGCGTGAGCGGCGTCGCCCACTCCTGAAGAAAGCGCAGGCACGCGTAGATCATGGCCGTGCAGACAAAGAGAGCCAAACTCGCGAGGAGCGCAACCGCACCCATGGCGAGCGACCAGGGCGCGTTCATCCAGTGAGCCAGTCCATACAGGAACGTCGTGGCGAGAAACACGGGCAGTGCGAGGCACTCGCGCGAGAGCCACGAAGTGCGCCACATGGCGATCGCGCGCCACGCGCGTTCCGGATGGCCCAGGTGGAAGAACGAAGCCAACAGCCCCAGTACGCCAAGCACGAGCGCAAGTGCCGCGCCGCAAACGTAGAATTGCTGCGGCACACTCAGCGACGGCGCCCACTCGGGATGCAAACGGGCGAGCGAGTCCACACAGAACAGCGCGACAAGCAACCCCTGCCCCGCACCCGAAAGCGTGGTCAGAAAAACGACGGAAAATGCGGGTCTCATTTAAATCTCCTGCGTCGCAGCGGGCCGCACGCGCGTAAATAGCGACTTGACTCGCGTTGCAAGACTCGCCAGATTGAGCTTGCCTGTGTCCATTTGCTCATCGAGCGCCCTTGCTCGCGACATCGCGGGCGTGCCGCGCCGAATCGCGAGGCCAACGAGGTCGATCGGCTCGCCGGAATCGAACGCATTGACGGCCGCCCCAACCGATCCCCCGCTGCCGCATCCGCAAGAGCCACTGCTGCAACTGCTCTCCGTCTTCCGGCGCGGCAGATAATGATTCGAGGGCTTCGTCCCCCACTCGGGCATCAACTGATAGCCACCGTGCGCCTGAATCGCCTTGGAAGCCGCCGACTCGGGATCGTGAATGTCGCCGAAAATGCGCGCCGAGGTCGGACATGCGAGTACACAGGCCGGCTTGCGGTCGCGCTCGGGCAGCGCCTCGTTGTAGATGCGGTCCGCGCACAGCGTGCACTTGGTCATCTCCTTGCGTTCCTCGTCGAGTTCGCGCGCGCCGTATGGGCAGGCCCACGAGCAATATTTGCAGCCGATGCACTTGTCGTAGTCCACGAGCACGAGCCCGTCTTCCTTGCGCTTGAAACTCGCCCCGGTCGGACAGACCGGCACGCACGGCGGGTCTTCGCAGTGCAAACACGATTTCGGGAAGTGAATGGTGTCCGAATCCGGAAACTCGCCGGCTTCGTAGGTCTGCACACGGTTGAAGAAGGTGCCCGACGGATCGGCATCGTACGGACGCACATCCGAAAGGCTCCCCGCCTGCCCCGAGGTATTCCATTCCTTGCAGCTCGTCACGCAAGCCTGGCACCCCACACAGACGTTCAGGTCGATCACCAGCGCCATTTGTGTCATTCTGGAGTCCTCCTTACTTGCGCTTCACAACATTGCGCAGGCGCGCGGCGAACTTGCCACTGCCCGCGAAATACGCCTGAATTCGCTCCACCGTTCCCGTGGAGCCCGGCAATGGCTGCATCGGGGTGAACTGCGGCAGCGTATGATCCGCATCGGCCTCGGCCGGATACACTCGCACGCGCACGTCGTACCACGCAGCCTGCCCCGTGACCGGGTCCGAGTTCGACACGCGCCGCACGCCATCGCCAGCCGGCAGTTCTTCCGTGATCAGGTGATTCAGCAGGAAGCCACGTTGTGATTCGTTGGCATCGGGGCCCAGGTTCCATGCACCCGCTGCCTTGCCGATGGCGTTCCATGTCCACACGGTGCCGGGCTCGACTGCCTCGCTGTAACGCGCCATGCAGCGAACCTTGCCCCATTGCGATTCGACGTAGATCCAGCCGCCGTCCTCGATGCCGTTTTCCTGCGCCATGCGCGGATTCATGTAGAGATAGTTCTCGCCGTGAATCTGGCGCAGCCACGCATTTTGCGAATCCCACGAGTGATACATGGCCATGGGGCGCTGCGTGACGGCGGCCAGCGGGAAGCGTTCGAGATCGGTCGTGGCGAGTTCCAGCGGCGCATACCAGAAAGGCAGCGGATCGAAGTAACGCTCGACGCGTGCGCGAAGGTGCTCGGGCGGCTGGCGCCCGGCCGCTTTGCCCTGCGCGGCAAGCCGGAATTTTTGCATGACGTCCGAGTAGAGCTGGATGACGATTGGTTCCGCGTACTTACGAAAGCCTTTCTCTACCGCGAACTGCAGGTAAGGCCCATTAACGCCGCGCATGTACTGCAGTTCTTCAGGCAACGTGTAATGGAAGACGCAGTTGTTCTTTGCGTATTCCTCCCACTGGCGGGGATTCGGCTCGCCCACGAGTGCCTTGTCGCCATCCTTGCCGCGCCACCCGATCAGGAAGCCAACGCCCGATTCCGGCGCAGTCGTGAAGTTGACGACGAAGTCCGGATAGTCCTTGAACTTGCGCGTGCCTTGCGCGGTCGTGAAGGCCGGCAACTTCAGGCGGCTCGCCAGTTCGACCAGCACCTCCTGAAACGGCCGGCATTCGCCGGTTGGCGGGAGCACGGGCACGCGCACGGAGTCCACCGGTCCGTCGAATTCCGAAATCGGCCGGTCGAGCATCGACATCGCGTCGTGCCGCTCGAGGTAGGTCGTATCGGGCAGGATCAGATCGGCGAATGCCGTCATCTCCGACTGGAACGCGTCGCACACAACGAGGAACGGGATCTTGTACTCGCCATCGGGCCCGCGATCGGTCAGCATCTTGCGGACCTCGCTCGTGTTCATCGACGAGTTCCAGGCCATGTTGGCCATGAAGATCAACAAGGTATCGATCGGATACGGGTCGCCGCGCCAGGCATTCGTGATGACGTTGTGCATCAGGCCATGCACGGCGAGCGGGTATTCCCACGAGAAAGCCTTGTCGATGCGCACCGGCTCGCCCGCCTCGTCGATGAAGAGGTCGCCGGGCGCCGCAGGCCAGCCGAGCGGGCCTGCCGGAAGCGGCGTATTGGGCTTCACGTCGTTCGGACTGCTTGGCGGTTTCGCCGAAGGCGGCACCGCGCGCGGATAGGGCGACTTGTGCCGGAAGCCTCCTGGCCGGTCGATGGTGCCGAGCAGCGACATCAGAACCGCAAGCGCGCGAATCGACTGAAAGCCGTTCGAATGCGCGGCGAGTCCGCGCATGGCGTGAAAGGCAATGGGATTGCCCGTTACGCTCTCGTGCTTCACGCCCCAGGCATCCGTCCACTCGATCGGCAGCGTGATCTTGTGGTCGCGCGCGGTTTGCGCCATTTCGCGCGCGAGGCGGCGAATCGTTTCCGCCGCGATGCCGGTGATCTCCTGCGCCCACTCCGGCGTGGTTTCGGCCATGCGTTCGCGCAACAGCGCAAAGGAAGGCGCGACGGGCGTGCCGTCGTCGAGCACGTAGCGGCCGTCGAGCGCCGGCTCTACGCCCGGCGCATGGTGCTGCACCGCCTTGCCGGCCTTCGCGTCCCACCAGAGGTGATTCTGCGGGAACAGCGGATTGCCCTCGGGCAGCGCGGGATCCTTCACGAACAGGCCGAACGTGTCGCTCTCCGCTCGCATGTCGAGCAGCTCGCCGGCGTTGGTGTAGCGCTTGACGAACTCGTGATCGTACGCGTCGGCTTTGATCAGTTCGTGGATCAGCGCCATGAAGAGCGCGCCATCCGTGCCGGGACGAATGGGGATCCACTCGTCGGCAATGGCCGCGTAGCCGGTGCGGATCGGGTTGATCGCGATGAATCGGCCACCCGCTCGCTTGAACTTCGAAATGGCAATCTTCAGCGGATTCGAATGATGGTCCTCAGCCGTGCCGATCATGATGAACAGCTTCGCGCGGTCGAGGTCCGGGCCGCCGAACTCCCAGAACGAGCCGCCGATCGTGTAGATCATGCCCGCCGCCATGTTCGCGGAACAGAAACCGCCGTGCGCGGCGTAGTTGGGGGTGCCGAACTGCTTCGCGAACAGGCCGGTCAGCGCCTGCATTTGGTCGCGGCCCGTGAAGAGCGCGAACTTTTTGGGGTCGGTTGCCCGCAGATGCGCGAGGCGCTTCTCGATGGTCTCGAGCGCCACCTCCCACGAAACCGGCTCGAACTGCGCGGCGCCCCGCTCCGCGTCGCGCTTGCGCATGAGCGGCTGGGTGAGACGCGCCGGCGAATACTGCTTCATGATCCCCGACGCCCCCTTCGCGCAGATCACCCCCTGGTTCAGCGGGTGCTCGGGATTGCCGTCGATATAGCGGACTTCCCCATCGCGCATATGAACGCGGATACCGCAGCGGCACGCGCACATGTAGCAGGTCGTGGTCTTGATATCCAGCTTTTCGTTTTGTGTTCGGGCGCCGTGGTCCACGAGAGGCCTCCATTCCGTCTGGCACATGGCCGGGCGTGGCCAGCGCATGCTATCTATGCGCAGCCATGGTAGGCCCATGTGATTGGCTACTCAACTTTGCATTTCGGATATCAGCCATCGCGGTTTCCGATAGTTGGCGCGTTGGCGCGGATTTACCACGCGGCGCAGGTTCGGGCGGCTGCGACGGGCAGGGCCGCCGTCCAACCGTGAACTCAACCTGTCACGAAACTGAATGAAGCTTCATTTTTCTGGCCGCTTTGTACACGTTCGCGTCATCGCCCTTGCCTACATGCTCGGTTCCGTCACACCGCATGAATTGTTTCGCATCGGAATCCTTATCAAGGTGCTCTCTCGCATACGAGGCTATCGATTCTTCTCTACGGAACCGAAATAAAGAAATCGTAGTTGAACATCCTCGCGCTCGCAGCCACGGCAGCCTCGGCGAGCGCTCATGCGCAAAGCAGCGTCACGCTGTACGGCACGATCGACGCCGGTCTCGACTACGCCAGCAACCAGAAATCCCGATCAAGCTGAAACGGTAGCTTCTTCCGCCACTTGCACGGCCACCGCAGCCCCCGCGAGCCGCCGATAGCGCGCCAGCGCCCACAGCGGAAAATACGCCGTATACCCGTGGTACTTGAGGTAGTAGATGCGCGGGAACCCCGGCGCGTTATGCGAGCGATGCCACCAGAAGCCGTCGTCCTGCTGTACGGATAGCAGATACGCCACGCCACGCCGCACGGACTCCGACTCCCAGTCGCCGAACGCCATCTGCGCGAGCAGCGCCCAGGCCGTGAAGTTCGACGCGCTCTCGCCGCCGTTGGTGCCGCCAAGGCGCGCGTCGATATAGCTGTCGTTGGTCTCGCCCCAGCCGCCGTCCGCATGCTGGCGCGCACGCAGCCACGCAAGCGCACGCGCGATATACGGCTGCCTCGGGTCCTCGCCCGCGAGCGCGAGGCCCGCCAGCACGCTCCACGTGCCGTAAATGTAGTTGGTGCCCCAGCGGCCCCACCAACTGCCGTCGGGCTGCTGCGTCGCCTTCACGTACTCGATCGCGCGCGCGAGCGCCGCCTTGTCCTCGGCGCGGCCCGTCACGCCGAAGCACAGCAGCACGCGGCCCGATACGTCTTCGGTCGGCGGGTCGAGCAAGGCGCCGTGATCCGCGAAGGGAACGGCGTTCAGATAGAGGCGGTCGCAGTCGGCGTCGAAGGCCGCGAAGCCGCCGTTGCGCGATTGCAGGCCACGCATCCAGTCGAGCGCGCGCGTGACCCGCACGGCGTACGGATCGACGCCCGTCTCGCGCGCCTGCGCACGTCCGCGCCGGTGCAGCATGGCCGCGACCACGGCGGTGTCGTCGATGTCGGGATAGTACGGGTTCTCGTATTGAAAGGCCCAGCCGCCAACCGGCGTGTCGGGCTGCGCGTTCTCGATCCAGTCGCCGCGCACGTCCTCCACCTGGCGCTCGGCTAGCCAGTCGTACGCGCGCGCGATGCGCTGCCCCAGTTCACAGTCGGAAAGGGAGGCCGAAGCCGGATCGGCCGGCACGACTGCGCGCGCCTGTTCGAGCGCCATCGTGCTCCAGGCCGTGTCCCAGACCGGCGACAAACAGGGCTGGCAATAGACGCTGCCGTCCGGCCGCTCGACGAGCAGCTTTTCCAGCGCGTTCTCGCAATCGCGGCGCAGCGGATGATCCTCAGGATACCCAAGCACCTGCATCATCTGGTAGCTGTAGACGATGGGCGGAAAGATGCCGCCCATGCCGTCCTCACCGTTCATGCGCTCGGCGCACCAGGCCTCGGCGTGCGCGATCGCACGCTGGCGCAGCGCGCGAGGCAACAGCGGCTCGATGTGCCGCACGACGCGGTCCGCCGCGAGAAAGAGCCTGCGGATGCCCTTGCCGCGCGGAAAGTATTCGCGTTCCTGCCCAGCCGGCGTGACGAACAGCTCGGCAATCGAAACGCCATGCGGATTGGCCGCGCGCGCCTTCAGCGAGCAGAGTGCGAGCAGCGGCACCATGGTCGTGCGCGCCCAGTAGGCGACCTTGTACATCGAGATCGGCACCCATTTGGGAAACAGCACGAATTCGATCGGCATGAACGGCGTGGCGCGCCACGGCACCTGGCCAAACGTGGCGAGCAGAATGCGCGTGAACACGTTCGATTTCGCCGCGCCACCAAGCTTCAGAATGGTCTCCCGCGCGCGCACCATGTGCGGCGCGTCGGCGGCGTCCCCCGCCGCCTTCAACGCGAAGTACGCCTTCACGCTGCATGAGACATCGGGCGCGCCATCCACGTATAGATCCCATGCGCCATGCGTCTGCAAACGCTGGATCGCGCGCAGATAGCGCGCCATCTTCTCTTGGCGCACCGCGTCGATCTTGCCCATGAAATGCATCATGAGGATGTATTCGGCGGTGATCGTGGCGTCCGATTCGAGTTCGAAGCACCAGCTTCCATCGGCGTCCTGTCGCCGCGCGAGCGCTTCGCGGCCGCGCACGATGGACGCATCGAGAGATGCCATGGCGGCCACGGAAGCGGAAAAAGGCAGGTTGGAATTTTGCATCGGCGGATCATACCATCCGTACGGAATGTTTAGCCGCGAAGCTCGCGATGGTATGATCGGCGCCATGAAAGACTCCTCCGTCAAGGCGCCGGCGCGCGCGACCAGGCGCGGCACGAAGGCAGCAGACGCCGTGCCTCCCGCCGCCGTCGCCCCGCGCGGCGACACCGCGCCGACCACGGGAACGCGCCGCAAGAAAGCCCCGGTCCAGGTGCGCGCGCAGTTGCTGCAGGCCGCCTCCGATATCGCCACCGATCAAGGCGTGCCCGCCGTGACGCTCGACGCGGTGGCCGAGCGCGCGGGCGTGACCAAGGGTGCGCTGCAATATCACTTCGCCAACAAGCAGGGCTTGCTGGATGCGCTGTTCGAGCAGACGCTGGAGCGCTTCGAGCAGCAGATGCACGCGCGTATCGAGAAGGGCGTGGCCGAAGGCGCGCCGCAGCACGGCGCCGCGGCGCGCGCGTATCTGCACACCACGATCGACGAAGCGAGCCCGGCGGCCAGCACCAACGTGTTGCGCGTGCTGGTGGCCGCGATGATGACCGACCCCGCGATTCGCGAACGCTACGCCGCGCCCATGCGCAAGTGGACGCGCCCCGACCCGCTGCCGCTCGAAGCCGCCGCCCGCCTGATGATCTGCCGCCTCGCCGCGGACGGCCTGTGGATCTCCGACCTGCTCGGCTACCAGAACATGCCGCCGCGCCTGCGCGACGAAGTCGTGCGCCAACTGGAACAACTGGCGCTCGCGAAGCGCTGACAATACCGGGCGCCAGGGTACACCTTGGGCGCGGCGCAGCCGGGCGCCGCGCACTATGCCGAAATCGTCATCGCGCGCGGGCCGTTCGAGCAAGACGGCCAAAATGGGGCGACCTACGATTACCGGCATGAAAACCCTCACCGTTATCGATTCCCACACGGGCGGCGAGCCCACCCGCCTCGTGATCTCGGGCGGCCCCGACCTTGGCCACGGCCCGCTCGCCGAACGCCTCGAAGTCTTTCGCCGCGACTTCGACCACGTGCGCGCGGGTGTCGTCAACGAGCCGCGCGGCTCGGACGTCATGGTCGGCGCGCTGCTTTGCGAGCCCCACGACCCGTCCTGCTCCGCCGGCGTGATCTTCTTTAACAACGTCGGCTTTCTCGGCATGTGCGGGCACGGCACCATCGGCCTGATCGCGTCGCTCGCGTATCTCGGCCGCATTGCGCCCGGTGTGCATCGCATCGAGACGCCCGTGGGCGTCGTCGAAGCCGAACTGCACGACGACAACAGTGTCACTGTGCGCAACGTGCCCGCGTATCGCTACCGGCAAGCGGTGCCGCTCGCCGTGCCCGGCTACGGCCGCGTGCACGGCGACATTGCCTGGGGCGGCAACTGGTTCTTCCTCGTCGCCGACCACGACCTGGCGCTCGAAGCCGCCAACGTCGAAGCGCTCACCGAAGCCACGTGGGCCATGCGCCGGGCGCTCGAAGCGAACGGCATCACCGGTGCGAATGGCGCGCTGATCGACCATATCGAACTCTTCGCGCATTCGGATCGCGAAGACGTGGACAGCCGTAACTTCGTGCTGTGTCCCGGCAAGGCCTACGACCGCTCGCCGTGCGGCACCGGAACGAGCGCGAAAGTCGCCTGCCTCGCCGCAGACGGCCTGCTCGCGCCCGGCGCGCTGTGGCGGCAGGAAAGCGTTATCGGCAGCGTGTTCGAAGCGAGCTACGAAACCGGAGCGGACCTCCCGCCGGGCCAGGTGCGCCCGAGCATTCGCGGCAGCGCGCATATTAGCTCGGAGTCAAAACTAATTTTCTCCGATGACGATCCGTTCGCATGGGGCATTCGCGCGTGATGGATCGTTCGGGCGGTCATCCCGATGTCGTCGTGATCGGCGCGGGCATTGTGGGCGCCGCGTGCGCGCATGAACTCGCCGCGAACGGCCTCGACGTGCTCGTCATCGAGCGCGCGGGCGGCGGCGGCGGCGTGACGGCCGCGGGCATGGGCCATCTCGTCGTGATGGACGACACGCCCGCCGAATTCGCATTGAGCGCCTGGTCGCGCACGCTGTGGCACGAGCTTGCGCCGCGCCTCGACGCGCGCCACGCATTCGTGCGCTGCGGCACGTTGTGGGTCGCCGCCGACGACGAGGAATACGCGCTCGCGCAGGCGCGCCAGCAGTCGCTGCAACGCCATGGCGTGGCTTGCTCGATGCTCGACGCTCGCGAACTGCGCGAAGCGGAACCGGGCTTGCGCGAGGGTCTGGTGGGCGGCATGATCGTCGACGACGACGCCGTGGTCTATGCGCCCGCCGTTTCGGCATGGTTGCTCGAGCAACCAGTTAGCGGGCACATTACCTGCCGCACGCAAACGCAAGCCACGCGCATCGACCGCGAAGGCGTGCACCTCGCCAGCGGCGAAGTGATCGCAGCGGGCGCGGTGCTAGTCGCAAGCGGACTGCAAGCGCTCGACCTGATACCGGGCTTGCCGCTGCAAGCAAAGAAGGGGCATTTGCTCATCACCGACCGCTACCCCGGCACGATCCGCCATCAGATTCTCGAACTCGGCTATATCAAGAGCGCACACAACGCTAGCGGAACCTCGGTCGCGTTCAACGTGCAGCCGCGTCCCACCGGGCAACTGCTGATCGGCTCGTCGCGCCAGTTCGACAGCACCGACCCGGCCGTCGAACCGGCGATTCTCGCTCGCATGCTGCAACGAGCGGCCGACTATCTGCCGCAACTTCCGTCGCTGAACGCGATTCGCGCGTGGACCGGCTTTCGCCCGGCAACGAGCGACGGCATGCCGCTGATCGGCCCGGCCACTCCGTTCATTGACGACGAGAGCCATCCGTCGACGTGGCTCGCCACGGGGCACGAAGGACTCGGCGTCACCACGGCGCTGGGCACCGCGAAGCTGATTGCCGCGCAATTGCTGGGCCACGCCGCCAGTATCGATGCCACGCCATATCTCCCCGTCCGCTTTGCCGCGCAGGGGGCCCTCCATGTCTGAATCCATTACGCTGACGGTCGACGGGCGCAACGTGAACGTCGCGCAAGGCAGCTCGGTGGCGGCGGCCATTGCCATCGCGGCCATTACGCAACATGCGGCGCTCGTTACGCGGCGCTCCGTGGACGGCGCGCTTCGCGGGCCGTTGTGCGGCATGGGCATCTGCCAGGAATGCCGCGTCACCATTGACGGCGTGCCGCATCGGCTCGCTTGCCAGACTGTCTGCGCAGCAGGCATGAATGTCGTCACCGGGAATGCCGCGCCATGAATTTCGATATCCTTATCATTGGCGCAGGTCCAGCCGGCTTGAACGCGGCGCGCACGGCGGCACAGGCCGGTGCGCGCGTAGGCGTGGTCGACGACAATGCGCTGCCCGGCGGCCAGATCTGGCGCCAGGGCCCCGAGCATCGCTCCACAGGGCCCGCACGCGCTTTACTCGATGCCAACTCGGCGCGCGCCAACGTCACGCTGCTGAGTGGAACGCGCATCGTACAAGCCCTGCCGCAGCGGCAACTGCTCGCCGAACGCGCCGACGGCGCGCTCAAGCTCGGTTACGGCAAACTCATCATCGCCACGGGCGCACGTGAGCGCTTCCTGCCCTACCCCGGCTGGACCTTGCCGGGCGTCACGGGCGCAGGCGGCTTGCAAGCGCTCATCAAGGGTGGCATGCCAGTGTGCGGCGAGCGCATCGTGATAGCCGGCAGTGGGCCGCTGCTATGGGCCGCTGCCGTGACGGCGCGCGAGCACGGCGCGACGATCGCCGCCCTCGTCGAGCAGGCGCCGCCGCGCGCCGTGGGCCAATTTGCCGCTGGCCTCGTGCACACGCCGGCGAAACTCGCGCAGGCACTGCGCATGCGCTTCGATCTGCGCGCGACGCGGTACTGGTGCGATGCGCACGTTGCCGAAGCGATCGGCACGTCGCGCGTGACGCAGGTACGCGTGCGCCGCGGCAATGACGACGCGCTCCTCGCCTGCGACCGGCTCGCGTGTGCCTATGGCCTCGTGCCGAATACCGGCCTTGGCGCGGCACTCGGTTGCAGACTGGAGACGCAAGCGGGTTCGCCCGCGATAGCCGTGAACGAATGGCAGCAGACCTCGGTCGACGATATCCATGCCGCCGGGGAATGCACAGGCGTGGGCGGCATGGAACTCGCGGCTGTGGAGGGGCGCATTGCGGCGCATGCTGCACTTGGCGACACATCCGGCACGCGGCAACTGTTCGGCGAGCGCGAGCGCTACCGGCGCTTCGCCGCCCGCCTGCACGAAGCGTTCGAACTGGCGCCCGCTCTGCGCACGCTCGCGCAACCCGACACCGTGTTCTGCCGTTGCGAAGACGTCGCGTATCGCGACGTCGCGCGTCATGCTTCGTGGCGTGACGCCAAACTGCAAACGCGTTGCGGCATGGGCCCTTGCCAGGGCAAGATCTGCGGCGAGGCGGCCGCGTTCTGCTTCGGCTGGCCGCAAAACGGCCAGCGTCCGCCGTTCTCCCCGGCACGCATCGACACCTTGCTGCAGGCACAGACCCAGCCATAAGCGCCGGACACCGTATTGATGCGGATGCGCGAGCACACGCGAGACGGCACAATGAGTGTTTCCCGTCGACCCTCCCTTGTGCTTCACGATGCCCGAACTGGTCCTGCCCTCCGCCCTCGAAAACGCCACGTTTGCGCAGATGGTCGCGCATTTCGCCATGCTCGAACCGCTGTTCGACGCCATGCCGGACGTCGTGTTCTTCGTGAAGGATCATGAAGCGCGCTACGTGATCGCGAACACCACGCTGGCCGCGCGCTGCGGTTTCAAGGACAAGCGCGCGCTGCTCGGCAAGACGGCGGAGCAGGTCTTTCCCTCGCGCTTCGGGCATAGCTACACCGAGCAGGACCTGGCCGTCGTGAAGCTCGACAGCAGTCTCGTCGATCAGCTCGAACTGCATCTGTATCCCGGCCGGCAGCCGGGCTGGTGCCTCACTTCGAAGGTGCCGCTGCACGACGCGCGGGCTCGCGTGCTTGGCGTGGCGGGCATCTCGCGCGATCTGCAGGCTGCCGAAGGCACGCACCCCGCCTACAAGCGGCTCGCCATCGCCGCGAAGTACATCCAGGACAACTATGCACAACCGCTCAAGCTCGCGCACCTCGCGACGCTCATCGACATGTCGGTTGCGCAGATCGAGCGCTACTTCCACAAGATCTTCCATCTCACGCCGCGCCAGATGCTGCTGAAGACGCGTCTCGACGCGGCTTCGGTGCTGCTGGCGAGCGACCAGAGCATTACCGATATCGCCACGCAATGCGGCTATAACGATCACAGCGCGTTCACGCGGCAATTCAAGGCCACCGTGGGCATCACGCCTAGTCAGTATCGCGCGTTGCTGCAGACGCCCGAAAACGCGCCCCCGCCGGCCATCTGAGCGGCGCAGCCATGCGCCCAGGGTTCTCCCTGACTCACCCTCGAATAGCCAGACTATGCAGATTTCGTCTCTTTGAGGTGCGAAAGGCCCCAAGCGCCAAGCGTTTTGGACAGCGATACTCAACTCACATTCAACAGGTACCGGCGCAGCCGATACGCATTCAAGGAGTGAGTCACAGTGAGCGCTATCCAGTGGAGCGGGGTGTTTCCCGCCGTCAGCACCCAGTTCAAGGCGGACTTCTCGGTCGACGTCGACGCCACGCACCGGGTGGTGAGCAACCTCGTCAAGGACGGCGTGTCGGGCCTCGTGGTGTGCGGCACCGTCGGCGAGAACACGTCGCTCGCGACGAAGGAAAAGCTTGCCGTGATCGAAGCCGCGCGCGACGCGGCCGGTGGCAAGGTGCCCGTGATCGCGGGCATTGCCGAATTCACCACCGAGTTCGCGCGCCAGACCGTGCGCGAAGCCGCGCGCGTGGGCGTGGACGGCGTGATGGTCATGCCGGCGCTCGTGTATTCCGCCAAGCCGCACGAAACGGCCGCGCATTTTCGCGCGGTCGCTTCCAGCACCGACCTGCCGGTGATGGTCTACAACAACCCGCCGATCTACAAGAATGACGTGACGCCCGACATTCTGATCGCCCTTCAGGACTGCGAAAATATTGTCTGCTTCAAGGATTCGTCGGGCGACACGCGCCGCTTCATCGACTTGCGCAACGCGGTGGGCGACCGGTTCGTGCTGTTCGCGGGCCTCGACGACGTAGTGGTCGAAAGCGTGGCCGTGGGCGCGCAAGGCTGGGTTTCGGGCATGTCGAACGTGTTCCCGAAGGAAGGCGAAACGCTCTTCCGCCTCGCCAAGCAAAAGCGCTTCGACGAAGCGCTCGCGCTCTATCGCTGGTTCATGCCGCTGCTGCATCTCGACGCGCGCCCCGACCTCGTGCAATGCATCAAGCTGTGCGAGGAACTCGTGGGCCGCGGCAGCGCGCTCACGCGGCCGCCGCGCCTTGCGCTCGAAGGCGAGGCGCTCGCGCACGTGAAGGCGGTCGTCGCAAAGGCGCTCGCGACTCGCCCCGCCCTGCCGGACGTCGGCCTCTAAACGCCGGGCGAATCCGGATCGAAGAAACCGGGCCGATCTGGCCCGGTTCGTTTTTTCAGGCACTCCCACATGTCCACTCCTGCGATGACCGAAGCGCCCACGCATGTCGCCCTCACGCTAGACGAAGTTTTCGCCCTCTCGCGCACGGTGCTGCTGCGGCATGGCATGTCCGAGGCGCATGCCGACGCGATCGCCCGCGTCATCACTCAGGGCCAGCGCGACGAGTGCCACTCGCATGGCGTCTATCGCCTGCTCGTCTGCGCGCGTTCGCTCAAGAGCGGCAAGGTCGACCCGCGCGCCGAGCCCACGCTGCGCGATATCGCGCCCGGCATGCTAGCCGTTGATGCGCACTTCGGCTTCTCGCTGCTCGCCTTCGAAACCGGCCTCCCCGTGCTCGCGCAGAAAGCGCGCAGCCAGGGCATCGCGGCGATGGCCATCAACCGCTGCTTCCACTTTTCCGCGTTGTGGCCCGAAGTCGAGGCCATCGCGGAGCAAGGTCTCGTGGGCCTCGCGATGAATCCGAGCCATAGCTGGGTGGCACCGGCAGGCGGCACGCGCGGGGTGTTCGGCACGAATCCGCTCGCCTTCGCGTGGCCGCGCGAAGGCGGCCTACCGTTCGTGTTCGACTTCGCGACGAGCGCGATCGCACGCGGCGACATCGAACTGCATGCGCGCGAGGACAAACCCATTCCGCCGCACTGGGCGCTCGATAGCGAGGGCCAGCCGACCACCGACGCCCGCGCCGCCCTGGAAGGTGCGATGCAGACGTTCGGCGGCCACAAGGGCTCGGCGCTCGCGGCCATGATCGAACTGCTCGCGGGCGCGCTGATCGGCGACCTCACGAGCATGGAATCGCAAGCCTTCGACGAAGGTGCAGGCGCGAGCCCCTGCCATGGCGAACTGATCATCGCCATCGATCCGCGGCGTTTCGGCGGCGACGGCCACGCGGCTGGTCAGGCGCGCGCGGAGCGGCTCTTCGCCGCCATCACGGCGCAGGGCGCGCGCCTGCCTTCGCAACGCCGCTTCGAAGCGCGCGAGCGTAGCGAACGCGATGGCGTGAAAGTACCACGCAAGCTATATGACGACGT
This sequence comes from Paraburkholderia sp., assembly GCF_035501035.1. Classification (GTDB taxonomy): domain Bacteria; phylum Pseudomonadota; class Gammaproteobacteria; order Burkholderiales; family Burkholderiaceae; genus Paraburkholderia. Next base: position 487 of record NZ_DATJWR010000358.1, on the reverse strand, counting down.
GTTGAAACGGCGTTGTTGCACTAATCGTAGAGCTTCGCGGCGGATTGACGTTTACGCGCAACGCTCGGGTTGACCAGGATGTTAACTTCGCTTCGAACTGCGTAGATTCCTGCTTTTTTCGCCGGGAAGATGCGCAAGGACGAACGCAGGGCAAGCGGACCCAAAGGGGTGTACCGCGTCAGGAACTGGCGGGATTACAACGCGGGCTTGATCGCAAGAGGCGATGTAACCATGTGGATTGATGAAGGCGTACTGACGCAGGTGTCCGAGGCTGGCCCGACCAGGCGCGGCCGACCGCGTGTCTACAGCGATGCAGCGATCCAGATGCTGCTTGGGCTCAAACAGGTTTTTCGTCTGCCTCTGCGCGCCGTGCAGGGCTTCGCGCACAGCCTGCGCAAACTCGCCTATCCGGGCTTGCCAGTGCCGAACTACACGACCTTGAGCCGTCGAGCGCAGACCCTGAAGGTTGTGCTGCCTATGCAGCCCG
>NZ_DATJWR010000357.1:0-3450 GCF_035501035.1 Paraburkholderia sp. | reverse complement strand
ATAAGCGCCGATGTGCTGCGTAATGCCACCCGCTTCGCCCGCTGCGACCTTGGCGCGGCGAATGTAGTCGAGCAGCGAGGTCTTGCCGTGGTCGACGTGACCCATGACGGTGACGACCGGCGGACGCGGCAGTTGCTCGGCATCGGTCGAGGTGGACTGGCCTTCGACCAGCAGCGCTTCCGGATCGTCGAGCTTCGCGGCGACCGCATGGTGGCCGAGCTCCTCGACGATGATCATCGCCGTTTCCTGGTCGAGCATCTGGTTGATGGTGTCCATCTGGCCCATCTTCATCATGACCTTGATGACTTCCGAAGCCTTCACGGCCATCTTGTGCGCGAGGTCGGCCACCGTGATGGTTTCCGGCACGTGCACTTCACGCACGATCGGCTCGGTCGGCGCCTGGAACGACGAAGCGCTTTCCTGATGACGGCCACGGCCCTTCGGACCGCCGCGCCAGCCGCGGTCGACACCGCCCGACGAGTCGCCGCGCGTCTTGATACCGCGACGCTTCGCTGCGTCGTCCTGCCAGCCGCCCTTGCCTGCGCCCGGCTTCTTGTTGCGGTCGCCCGCGCCGGCACCTGCACCCGGCGCACCCGCTGCGGGCGCAGCTGCCGCCGCAGGCTTCTTCGCCGCGGCGCCTGCACCGCCGCCAGCGGCCGGACGTGCCGCACCCTCCGGACGAGCCGGCTTGTGCAGCGTGCCCTTGGCTTCGGCAGGCTTGGGCGCCTCGGCGGGCTTGGGCGGCTCGGGCGCCTTCACCTGCGCCTTGCGCGGCGTGTTCATCATCTCGCGGATCGCGCGCGCTTCGGCCTCGGCGGCCGCGCGGCGGCGCGCGATCTCTTCCTGTTCCTTCTGCGCCTTCTCGACGGCTTCGCGTGCGGCGACTTCAGCCTTCTGGGCCGCTTCGCGCTGTGCGGCGCGCTCGGCGGCGGCGCGCTGTTCTTCCTGCTGGTCCTGCGCTTGCTTCACTTCCTTGGCCTGCTCTTCGGCGTTGCGCTGCGCGGCTACGGCCTGGGCGGCCAGCTCGCGAGCGACGTGATCAGCCGCTGCCTTCTTCTTCGCGGCTTCTTCCTCAGCGCGGCGGCGCTCGGCTTCGGCAGCCTCTTCACGTGCGCGGCGCTCGGCCTCTTCAAGCGCGAGGCGCTCCTGGCGCTCCTTGAGCTCCAGGGCCTGACGCTCGAGAAGCTCGGCCTCGCGGCGCGCTTCTTCCTCGCGGCGCTGCAGCTCCGCCTCTTCGGCGACAGCGGCTGCGTCGGCTGCATGACTCGATGCCTCCGCCTCACCGGCGGACTCGTCGCGGCGGACGAACGTGCGCTTCTTGCGCACCTCGACCTGAATGGTGCGAGCCTTACCCGTCGAATCGGACTGCTTGATTTCCGACGTATGCCGTTTCGTCAGCGTAATCTTGCGCTTGTCTGCATCATTCGAGCCGTGAGACTTGCGCAAGTGGTCGAGCAGACGCGCCTTGTCCGTTTCAGACAAGGAGTCAGCTTCACTCGCTTTCGTGACGCCCGCCGCCTGCAGCTGCTCCAGCAGCACGCCAGCAGGCATTTTCAGTTCCGCGGCAAATTGGGCTACGTTGTTACTCGCCATTCATTCCTCTTAGTGCAAGGACCGATTCCTTGCGGTTGACATCGGGTCATGCGGCCCTGCGTGCCCCGCTCAAAGGCGGGGCCCGGCCGCGATCAGATTAGTGGGTCATGGTCGCTTCCTGCTCGTCGCGCCCTGGTGTCGCTTCCCGTTGCCGGGTTACTCGAACCAGTGCTCACGTGCCTTCATGATCAACGCCTTGGCGGCGTCCTCTTCCATTCCCGTCATTTCGACCAGCTCGTCCACGGCCAGCTCGGCGAGCTCGTCGCGGGTGTGAACTTCGTGCTGCGCGAGTTTCGCGAGCAGATCCGGGTCGATGCCGTCCAGACTCTTCAGGTCCAGCGCAGCGCTTTCCACCTTCTCCTCGTTCGCGATGGCCTGCGTGAGCAACGCGTCGCGCGCGCGGTTGCGAAGCTCGTGCACGGTGTCCTCGTCGAACGCCTCGATTTCGAGCATTTCGTTGAGCGGCACGTAGGCGATCTCTTCGAGGCTCGTGAAGCCCTCGTCGATCAGGATGTCGGCGACTTCCTCGTCCACATCGAGACGCGCCATGAACAGGTCGCGCAGCACGGTGCGCTCCTGGTTCTGCTTCTGCGCGGATTCGTCCGGCGTCATGATATTGATTTGCCAGCCGGTTAGTTCGCTGGCAAGACGCACGTTCTGGCCACTACGGCCGATCGCGACCGCGAGTTCGCTCTCGTCGACCACGACGTCCATCGAGTGTTTTTCCTCGTCGACGACGATCGACTGCACGGCTGCCGGCGCGAGCGCGCCGATCACGAACTGGGCGGGGTCTTCCGACCATAGCACGATGTCGACGTTTTCGCCACCAAGCTCGTTGCGAACGGCCTGCACGCGCGAGCCGCGAATGCCGACGCAGGTGCCGATCGGGTCGATGCGCTTGTCGTAGGCCACCACGCCGATCTTGGCGCGCACGCCCGGGTCGCGAGCCGCAGCCTTGATCTCGAGCAGGCCTTGCTCAATTTCCGGCACTTCCATTTCAAAGAGCTTCATCAGGAACTCGGGCGCCGTGCGCGAGAGCTCGATCTGCGGGCCGCGCGCGGTGCGGTCCACCTTGCCGATCCAGGCACGCACGCGGTCGCCCACGCGCAGGTTTTCCTTCGGGATCAGCTGGTCGCGGCGCAGCAACGCTTCGACGCGCCCCGACTCGACGATGAAATTGCCCTTGTCCATGCGCTTGACCGTGCCGGTCATGATGCTTTCGCCGCGCTCGAGGAAGTCGTTGAGGATCTGCTCGCGCTCGGCGTCGCGCACCTTCTGCAGGATGACCTGCTTGGCGGCCTGCGCGCCGATGCGACCGAACTCGACCGAGGGCACCGGCTGCTCGATGAACTCGTCGATTTGTGCTTCTGGATTCTGCTCGCGTGCTTCGAACAGCAGGATTTCCTGGTCCGGCTCCTGCAGGCCCGCCTCGTCCGGCACGACGCGCCAGCGACGATACGTTTCGTGCTCGCCGCTTTCACGGTCGATATGCACGCGGATATCCGCATCCTCGTCGAAGAGTTTCTTGGAGGCCGACGCAAGCGCCGCTTCAAGGGCGGCGAACACCACGTCCTTGTCGACATTCTTCTCGCGTGCCAGCGCATCCACCAGCATCAACACTTCGCGACTCATTCTTTGCGGCTCCTAAAGTCAACTTTGGGGATAAGGCGTGCCTTGTCGATGTCCGCGAGCGTGAAATCGAGCATCGCAGGACCTGCCTTCCCTTCGAATTCCAGACCGATGGTCTCGCCCTCGGGAGCATGCACGATACCCCGGTACGATTTCCGTCCGTCCAATGGCTTTTTCAACGTGATGACCGCTTCGCAGCCTGCGAAGCGTTCGAAGTCCGCCAGTTTT
>NZ_DATJWR010000356.1:0-2955 GCF_035501035.1 Paraburkholderia sp. | reverse complement strand
GCAAAACGCGGTAATCTCTGGGGTCGATACACTCACGCGCGGGCCACATTTCCGCTGCTGCATCACCATGTCCAATGCTGCTTCCCCCGACTGGGGCCTCGAACAGATCGTTGCCGATCTGCGCGCTTCGCGCGAAGAACGCCATCGCACACGTCACCCGCTCGGCATCCGCGAATTGCCGTCACGCGATGCGGTCGTCGGCATCGTCGCCGGCCTGCGCGCCGCGCTCTTTCCCACCCACTATGGTGCACCTGACCTGACCGACGAGAGCATCGATTACTACGTCGGCCAGACGCTCGACAGTACCTTGCGGCTGCTCGCCGAACAGATCCGCCGCGCGCTGCGCTTTCTGCCGGAAAACGCGCAGGCGAGCGACGACGAACTGCGCGTGCGGGCATTCGAGGTCGCGCGCGAATTCGGCCGGCAACTGCCCGGCATTCGCGCGCTGCTCGTGAGCGACATTCAGGCGGCGTTCACGGGCGATCCGGCCGCGCAGCACATCACCGAGATTTTGCTGTGCTATCCCGGCGTGTGGGCCATGACGCACCATCGGCTCGCGCATGCGCTGTACCGCCTCGGCGTGCCGCTGCTCGCGCGCTTCATCAACGAGATCGCGCATTCGGCAACGGGCATCGACATTCACCCGGGCGCGCAGATCGGCTCGAGCTTCTTCATCGACCATGGCACCGGCGTCGTGATTGGCGAAACGGCGATCATCGGCGAGCGCGTGCGCCTGTATCAGGCCGTGACGCTCGGCGCGAAGAGCTTTGCGGCCGACCTCGACGGCACGCTCGTGAAGGGCAATGCGCGCCATCCAATCGTCGAGGACGATGTGGTGATCTACGCGGGCGCGACGATTCTCGGCCGTGTGACGATCGGGCACGGCTCAGTGATTGGCGGGAATGTGTGGCTCACGCACAGCGTGCCGCCGGGCAGCAGTGTGCGTCAGGGCAAGATTCGCGAGATCGAGCGCGGCGACGAAAGCCACTTGAAGTAACCGAGGCGGGACGCGCAACGGGACCGGGAGTCCCGTTGGCAGCCTGTGTGTGATGGCGTTTCAGGTGTTCGCGACGCTCATCGCGCCCGGGTTGCCGACGATGGAGAGAAACTCGCGGCGCGTGGAGGGATCCGTACGGAAGGTGCCGAGCATGCGCGAGGTGACCATCTCCACGCCTGCCTTGTGCACGCCACGTGTCGACATGCATTGATGCGCCGCTTCGAGAATCACGCCCACGCCCTTCGGTTGCAGAATCTCGTTGAGCGTGTCGGCGATCTGCGCCGTCATCTTCTCCTGGATCTGCAGACGCTTCGCGAAAGCGTCGACGAGACGCGCGAGCTTCGAAATGCCCACCACGCGATGCTCGGGCAGATACGCCACGTGCGCGCGCCCGATGATCGGCACCATGTGATGCTCGCAATAGCTCTCGAAGCGGATGTCCTTCAGCACGATCATTTCGTCGTAGCCGTCCACCTCCGAGAAGGTGCGCGACAGGATTTCGCGCGGATCGACCGCATAGCCCGCAAAGAACTCCTCATAGGCGCGCACGACGCGCGCGGGCGTATCAATGAGCCCTTCGCGCGCGGGGTCCTCGCCGGCCCAGCGCAAGAGCACGCGCACTGCATCTTCGGCTTCGGCGCGTGACGGCCGCTCGACCGCCGCGTTTTCGGCCGCCGAACTCTTGCGTTGCTTCGCTTTCCCTGCTTTTTTTTCTTCGCTCATGCGTGGGCTCCTGTCATGTGGAAAAACGCCGCCCGGGCGTGCACCAGGAACGCGGATTGTTTCATGTTTTGCCGGGCTTCGTGCGACGTGGCTGCAGTTTACTTCGCCAGCTACTTGGGCCACTCGTCCATGGCGTCGTTGAACAGCTCCGCCACCACGCTGCGCAGCCACTCGCCGCGCGGCGCATTGTGGTACTTGCGATGCCAGTGCTGCTTCAGGTCGAAGCGCGGCAGCGGCAGCGGCGGCTCGACGAGCGTGATCGAAGCATGCTCGGACACATAGGCGAAGCCGATTGCATGCGGCACGGTCGCGATGAGGTCAGAGCGCGTGAGGATGAACGGCAGGCTCATGAAGTGGGGCGTTTCCAGCACGGCGCGGCGGCGCAGGCGCTTCTTCTCCAGGAATTGCTCCAGCACTTCCTGGCTGCGTCCTTCGGCGCGCACGACAGCGTGGCCCATCGCGAGAAACTGTTCGAGCGTCATGGCCTTGCCGGCAAGCGGGTGTGCGCTGCGCATCATGCAGATGAAGCGGTGAGTGAAAAGGCGCTGCTGGAAGAAGTTATTGCCGCCCAGGTCGGGGAAATAGCCGACTGCCAGATCGATATCGCCCGATTCGAGGCCGCGCTCGACCTGGCCTGGCGGCAGCGACACGGAACGCAGGTTCGCATTGGGCGCGCGTTCGGCGAACACCTGCAGCAGGCGCGGCAGGAAGACGATCTCGCCGACATCCGAGAGCGCGATCGAGAACGTATGTGTACTCGTGGCAGGGTCGAACTCCTGCGCCTGCAGCATACCTTTCTCGATGCGGATCAGCGCGTCGCGCGCGGCAGGGATCAGACCGAGCGCGCGCGGCGTGGGCTCCATACCGCGCGAGGTGCGCACGAACAGGGGATCGCCAAAGTATTCGCGCAGCTTGCCGAGCGCCGTGCTCACGCGCGGCTGGCTGACGCCCAGCCGTTCGGCGGCGCGGCTCACATTACGCGTTTCCTCCATGGCTACGAGATAGGGAATGAGATTCAGATCGAGGTCTTGCATTGAAGCGCGGGCAGCGGGGATAAACTATGTCGAAATCAGATAAAGAGTAGTCGATGAATTGAAATTCATGATATTGGGGTATGTGCCCACAGGCGCCTCTAGCCTGCATCTATCCTGATAGAGCGGCAAAGCAGTGCACTCGAACGCGTTCGAAGCCGCGCCGCAACGAGCATGAAATGCATTGCCGATGTGGGTAGACCC
>NZ_DATJWR010000355.1:0-27857 GCF_035501035.1 Paraburkholderia sp. | reverse complement strand
GTAAATCGCATCGAACAATATTTAATAGTTCTGTGCAATTCGGCGATGCGATGTCGCCCGCGCCTTTTCGGCCGCGCCAATAATGCGGCGTGCGCCGCCGCAATGCAGATTTCATGCCGTATCGCGGCACGGGTCGTGCCGTGCGGATCGGAGCGAAGCGACTCAGGCGCGGTGCGGCCCGACGATGCCGAGTTTCGCGATGCGCCGGTACAACGTCGCGCGCGAAATGCCCAGCGCCTGCGCGGCGGCATTCGGACGCCAGCGGTGCGCCGTCAGCGCCGCGACGATGCGTTCGCGCTCGTCGGCGGGCGCGAGCGACGAGGCTGGCGGCGTGCAGCTCGGCGTATGGATCGACGTACACGGGCTGCCTGGGCGCACAACGGGCGGCGTTACGGGTGGCCCAACAGGCGGCGCTACGCGCGGCAGGCTCGCCGCGAGATCCGCGCTCAGGTGGCGTGCCTCGACCAGCACGGTGTCGCACACGGCGCATGCGTAGCGCATCGCGTTGCGCAACTGGCGCAGATTGCCGGGCCACGCGAACGCGGAGAGCCGCGCCGCGAGTGCCGCGTCGAGTGCGAGCGGGCGGCCTGCCGCTTGCGCTTCTTCCGCGAAGACGGCCTCGATGAGCGTCGCGATGTCGCGCCGCTCGCGCAGCGGCGGCAGCGTGAGCACTGCTCCGCACAGCCGGTAATAGAGGTCCTCGCGAAAGGCGCCCGTGCCGGCCATTTGAGCGAGGTCGCGGTGCGTTGCGCAGATCACGTCGATATCGACGCGCACCGGCGTTTCGCTCCCAAGCGGCAGCACTTCGCCCTCGGCGAGCACGCGCAGCAGGCGCGTCTGCAGCGCGAGCGGCATGTCGCCGATTTCGTCGAGAAAGAGCGTGCCTGTGTCGGCCATCGCGATCTTGCCGCGCGCGCCGTGGCGGCGCGCGCCCGTGAACGCGCCCGGCGCGTAGCCGAACAGTTCGCTCTCGATCAGCGAATCGGGCAGCGCCCCGCAGTTCACCGCGATGAACGGGCGGTTGCGTCGCGCGCTGGCGTCGTGGATCGCCCGCGCGAACACTTCCTTGCCCGCGCCGGTCTCGCCGAGCAGCAGGATCGGCAGACGCTTGCCGGCCACGCGCTGGGCGATATGCGCGTTACCGGCCACGCGCGCGTCGGCGCTGCGCAGGAAGGGGCCGAGCGCGCTGCGCTCGTATTCGCGCACAGGCCCACCGTTTTCGCACCGCAGCGGCATGGCGCCATGCACCCCGGTTGGGTTGCCACGGCCGATCTGCCCAAGAGGTGCGCGAATGCGCGCATAGAGCATCGAGCCGTTCGAGCGCAGACGCAGCGCGGCAATGGCCTCGATGCGGCCGATATCGCGCAACTGCACGTGCGACGAATCGAAGATTTCATCGATATGGCGCGGGCCGTCGAGGCACGGCATGCATTCGCGCGCGCGCCGGTTTGCGGCGACCACGTTGCCGTTTTCATCGAAGGCGATCAGCAGCTCGGGCTGCGCCTCGACGTAATTGCGGTTCTGATGGCCGAACAGGATCCAGCACGAGGCCGTGCGATGCAGGAAATAGCCATCCTCGATGAGCGTGGCGCTCTGGCGCACGAGCTGGTTGACGATGCGCTGGCTCTCGCGATTGTCGGGCGATTGCACGGCCGAGGCGTCGAGCACGCCGATCAGTTCGCCGCCCGGCGCGAAGATCGGCGCGGCGCTGCAGGTGAGCGTCGTGAACGCGGCGCGGAAATGATCGGTCTTGTGCACCGTGATGGGCGCGAGGTCGGTCAGCACGCTCGCAATGCCGCAGGTGCCTTCCTCGCTCTCCGACCAGCACGAACCGATGTGAAGCCCAGCGTGTTTGAAGTCGTTGCGGCGCTCGCGGTCGATGCGGTAGTCGATGGTCACGCCATGCGCATCGGTCAGCATCACGCAGTAGTCGGCTTCGCGCACCATGTCGTGCAGGCGCGAGAGGCATTGGCCCGAGGCGCGCAGGAAGGACTCCTCGCGCTCGCGGATTTCGCGCAGCTCGGCGGCGCTCAACACGCGCGGGCCGATCACCGAGCCGGGGTCGAGCTGGTAGCGCTCGAACGAGCGCTGCCACGACGAGACGAGGCGAGGCGAGCCGGACGGCGCGGGGAGTCGGCCTTCCACAGCGCCGCGCACGCGTTCGGCGTGCCGGGTTGACGCAAGGGCGTAGGGCATGAGCGGTTCCAGACGGTTGCGGACGGGAAACGTCGGACCGGAAAGCGTTCGGCGGGAGTCTTTTGTAGCACATCCTTTGCGCTCGATCACACCGCAGCGCAGCAAGGGAGACGGCTGAGACGATCGTCTCAAGGTGCCGCATTTCGTCGGTTCGCGTCTCACGGCGGGCTTGAGCGCCGCTCAGGGCCGCCGGGCGGGGCCGTGTGCGCGCTTACCGGGCGCCGGCGCGGCGTTGTCTTTCGCGTTTCGCGTGGGCGAGACGCAGTCTGAGACGGTGCGCGTGTCGCGCGCGCCGGCGCCGGCGAGGCTCACGTGGAGCGAAGAACCCCGTCGCGCGGTCTTCTGCGCCGGCACACAGCATCGACAGCGTCATTGGCACGACGCTTGCAGATCCTGGAGGCACAAGCGGCGCACGCCGTCTCAGGACGCGCAGACCGTTCTTGCATGGGACCAGGGCAATGCGCTAAAGCGCCAACTCTGGTCGACAGCTTTGTATGGGACCAGAGTAAGTGCGGAAGCACTAACTCTGGTCGACAGGAGACAAACGCAGTGACGACGCCCGTGACCGTAGGCGTGATCGCGAACCCCGCGTCGGGTCGCGACATCCGCCGCCTCACCACACATGCATCTGTCTTTCCCACCGCCGAGAAAGCGAACATGGTCGTGCGCCTGCTCGCGGGCCTCGGCGCGCTGGGCGTCGCACGCGTGCTCACGCTGCGCGACAACACGGGCGTGGCCGCGCTGCTGCTGCGCGCGATCGAAACCCACGCGGCCATCGCCGCGCACGAGCCCTGGCCCGAAGTCGAGTTCCTCGATCTGCCGGTAAGCGAGAGCGTCGCCGATACGCACGCCGGCGTCGCTCACATGGTGCGTGAGGAAGTCGCGCTGATCGCAGTGCTGGGCGGCGACGGCACGCATCGAGCGGTGGCCGCGCATTGCGGCGAGACGCCGTTGCTCGCGCTCTCCACCGGCACCAACAACGCGTTTCCCGAGTTGCGCGAAGCGACCGTCGCGGGCCTCGCGGGCGCGCTCGTCGCGACCGGCGCGGTGCCCGCGCAGGCCGCGCTCGTGCGCAACAAGCGGCTCGTCGCGCGCTGCGTCGAGGGGCCGAGCCACGGGCGCGAGGAAATCGCGCTCGTCGACGTTTGCGTGGCGCGTCAGCCCTTCATCGGCGCACGCGCGATTTCGGAGAGTTCGGATATCGAAGCGCTTTTCCTGACCTTCGCTCCCCCCGACGGCATCGGTCTTTCGTCCGTCGGCGGGGCTTGGGCGCCGGTCGGCCGCGACGCGGCGCACGGGCTGCACATGAGCTTCGCCGCGCCGGGCACACCCGCAGGCGCCGGCGCGGGCGTGCCGCTGCTCGCCCCGATCGCGCCGGGCCGTGTCGAGCGTCTGACGATGCGCACCTGCCAGCGCCTCGAAGTGGGCGTGGCGCTCTCGCTCGAAGCGGGCCACGGCACGCTCGCGTTCGACGGCGAGCGCGAGATCGAGCCGGCGCGCGGCGACCGCTACGAAGTGACGCTCGACTGGCAGGGCCCGCTGACCGTCGACGTCGCGCGCACGCTGCGTTATGCGGCGTCGCATCAGCTGTTGCGCGAGGCCGCAGCGCATGTCTAGCGGCCCACGTGGATTCCGAACCCATAACCGACACAAGGAGACACCCGTATGGACACACCCTTGAAAGGCCAGGTAGCGATCGTCACCGGCGGCGCGCGTGGCATCGGCCGCGGCATTGCGCTCACGCTCGCGCAGGCGGGCGCGGATGTGCTGCTCGCGGATCTGCTCGAGGAACCCCTTGCGGCGACCGCCAACGAGGTGCGCGCGCTCGGACGGCGCGCGGCCTTCTGCGTGGTCGACGTTACCCAGGCGGCCCAACTGGAAGGGATGGTGTCGCAGGCGCTCTCCGAACTTGGCGGGCTCGACATCCTCGTGAACTGTGCAGGCGTGATTTCCATTAATCCGGTGTCCGAACTAACGGAGCGGGAATGGGATTTCGTGATGGGCGTGAATGCGAAGGGCGTGTTCCTCGGCTGCAAGGCTGCGCTGCCGCATTTTCACATGCAAAAGCGCGGCCGGATCATCAACGTCGCGTCGATCGCCGGCAAAGAGGGCTTTCCGAATCTCGCCCATTACAGCGCCTCGAAATTCGCGGTGGTCGGCTTCACCAACGCGCTTGCCAAGGAGGTCGCGCGCGAAGGCATCACCGTCAACGCGATCTGCCCCGGCATCGTGCGCACGTACATGTGGGACCGGCTCTCCGACGAATGGAAGAACGAAGGCGAGAGCGTCGAAGAATCCTGGCAGCGCCATCAGCTCACGCTGATCCCGCAAGGCCGCGCGCAGACGCCGGAGGACATGGGGCGGCTCGCCCTGTTCTTCGCGACGATGGACAACGTCACGGGCCAGGCGGTGAACGTCGACGGCGGTTTCACTTTTCACTAGGAGCAGTGGCATTTTCCGTAGCAGGCATACCCAGCGTCGTACACGCAGCAGCACGGCAACCATCTTTCATGAGATCGCAACTCAATGCGATCGACACAGGAGACAACCATGTCTGTCAACACGCAGTTGAACCGGGAGCAGTTGCTTACCGCGTATCGCTCGATGCGCACGGTCCGCGAGTTCGAGGAACGTCTGCACGTCGAGTTCGCGACCGGCGAGATTCCCGGCTTCGTGCATCTGTACGCGGGCGAGGAGGCATCTGCGGTCGGCACGATGAGCCACTTGAATGACGTCGACTACGTCGCCACCACGCACCGCGGCCACGGCCATTGCATCGCCAAGGGCGTGGACGTGCGCGAGATGATGGCCGAGATCTATGGACGGGCCACGGGCTCGTGCCGCGGCAAGGGCGGCTCGATGCACATCGCCGATCTTTCGAAGGGCATGCTCGGTGCGAACGGCATCGTGGGCGCGGGCGGGCCGCTCACGTGCGGCGCGGCGCTCGCGGCGAAGCACAAGAAGACGGGTGGCGTGGGCGTGTGCTTCTTCGGTGACGGCGCGTCGAATCAGGGCGTCATTTTCGAATCGATGAATCTCGCTTCCGTCTGGCGCCTGCCGGTGATCTTCGTCGCGGAGAACAACGGCTACGCGGAGGCGACGTCGTCCACGTGGTCGGTCGCAGCCGACAATATCGCCGATCGTGCGAACGGCTTCGGCATGCCGGGCGTGATCGTCGACGGATTCGACTTCTTCGCCGTGTACGAGGCGCTGGGCGAGGCCATTGCACGCGCGCGCAGCGGCGGCGGCCCGACGCTCGTCGAGATGAAGCTCTCGCGCTACTTCGGCCACTTCGAAGGCGACGCGCAAACTTACCGCGCGCCGGGCGAAGTGCAGAAGCTGCGCGAGGAAAAGGATTGCCTCAAGCGTTTCGAAGAACGCGTGGTGCGCGCCGAGCTCGTGAGCAGCGACGATTTGCGCAAGGTGGACGCCGAAGTGAAGGCACTGATCGACGACGCAGTGGCGCAGGCCAAGGCCGCGCCACTGCCGGCCGCCGAGACGCTGCTCACCGACGTGTACGTGTCGTATCCCTGAGCGCGATGCGATCAGGTAATCAGGATTCCAGATCAAGGAGACGAAAATGGCACGGAAAATCACCTATTCGCAGGCCATCAACGAAGCGCTGGCCCAGGAGATGGGGCGCGACGAGAGCGTGATCGTGATGGGCGAGGACAACGCGGGCGGAGCGGGTGCACCCGGCGAGCAGGACGCATGGGGCGGTGTGCTCGGCGTGACGAAAGGGCTCTACGGCAAGTTTCCGGGGCGCGTGCTCGATACGCCGCTTTCGGAAGGCGGCTTCATCGGCACCGCCGTGGGCGCGGCGGCGTGCGGCATGCGGCCGGTGGCGGAGCTGATGTTCATCGATTTCATGGGCGTGTGCTTCGACCAGATATTCAACCAGGCGGCGAAATTCCGCTACATGTTCGGCGGCAAGGCGGTCACGCCGGTCGTGATCCGCACGATGTATGGCGCGGGCCTGCGCGCGGCGGCGCAGCACTCGCAGATGCTCACTTCGCTCTTCACGCATGTTCCGGGCCTGAAGGTCGTATGCCCGGCCACGCCATACGACGCTAAGGGTCTCATGATCGAGGCGATTCGAGACAACGACCCCGTGATCTTCTGCGAGCACAAGCTGCTCTATACGATGGAAGGTGATGTTCCGGAGGAGTCCTATTCGATTCCGTTCGGCGAAGCCAACATCGTGAGCGATGGTGATGACGTCACGATCGTCACCTACGGGCGCATGGTCCACTACGCGATCGACGCCGCGCAGAAGCTGGCGAAGGACGGCATCGAGGCGGACGTGATCGATCTGCGCACGACTTCACCGCTCGACGAAGAGACGATTCTCGAAAGCGCACGCCGCACCGGCCGCGTCGTCGTGGTGGACGAGGCGAATCCACGCTGCTCGATCGCCACAGACATTGCGGCGCTCGTCGCGCAGAAGGCGTTCAAGGAGCTGAAAGCGCCGGTTGGCATGGTCACCGCGCCGCATACGCCAGTGCCCTTCGCGGCGTCGCTCGAAGACATCTACATCCCGTCGGCGGAGAAGATCGCCGAAGCCGCGCGCGCAGCCAGGAGCTGAAGTCATGCCGATTCACATGATCACGATGCCCAAATGGGGCTTGTCGATGGAGCAGGGCCAGGTGAACGGCTGGCTGAAATCGCCCGGCGAGACGGTCAAAAAGGGCGATGAACTGCTCGATGTCGAGTCCGACAAGATCGCGTCGGGCGTCGAATGCGCGTTCGAAGGCGTGCTGCGACGGCAGATCGCGAAGGAGGGCGACACGCTGCCGGTGGGCGCGCTGCTCGGCGTGGTGGCGGACGAGGAGGCGGCCGACGCGGATATCGACGCCGCGGTAGCCGAATTCCAGCGAGACTTCGTTCCGGCACAAGCCGGCGACGCCGAAGCAGGGCCGCAGCCCGAGAAGGCACAGATCGGCGGCAGGACGGTGCGCTATCTGAAGCTGGGCGAAGGGGAGGGCGTGCCCGTGGTGCTCATCCACGGATTCGGCGGCGACCTCAACAACTGGCTCTTCAATCACGCCGATCTCGCGGGGGCGCGCACGGTCTGGGCGCTCGATCTGCCCGGCCACGGCGAATCGGGCAAGGCGGTGGAAAGCGGCAGTCTCGACGAACTCGCGCAAAGCGTGATCGCGTTTCTCGATGCGAAGGACATCGCGCGAGCGCATCTCGTGGGGCATTCTCTGGGCGGCGCAGTGGCGATGGCGGTGGCTGAACACGTGCCGGATCGCGTGGCCTCGCTCGCGCTGATCGCAAGCGCTGGCCTTGGCAACGAGATCGACGGCGCGTACATCGAGGGCTTCGTCATGGCGGCCAACCGCAATGCGCTCAAGCCACACGTGGCGAAACTGTTCGCCGATCCCGCGCTGGTTACGCGTCAGCTCGTCGAGGACCTCGTCAAGTACAAACGGCTCGAAGGCGTGCAGGCCGCGCTTGGCAAGATCTCGGAGCAGGCGTTTGAGGGCGGCGCGCAGCGGCGGGTGTTCCGCGAGCGTTTCGCCGCGCTCGCGCCGCGCGCGCTCGTGATCTGGGGCGAGTCCGACCAGATCATTCCGGCCCGGCATGCGCAGGGGCTGCCCGCGCAGGTCCGCGTCGAGGTGATCGCGGGCAAGGGGCACATGGTGCAGATGGAGGCTGCGCAGGAGGTCAATCGCCTGCTCAAGGCCTTTTTCGACGAAGGAGTCTGAGCATGGAGGCCGCCTCGTCCCGGACGTCGAGCACGGCGCTCGGCCAGCAAGGCCTGCGCAGCCGCGAAAAGCTCGCGCGGATTCCGGTGAAGGTCGTGCCGCCCTCCGGGGAGCACGTGCCGTTGCCGAAGCCGCCCTGGCTGCGTGCGCGGCCGCTCATGAGCGAGACGGTCGCGGGCGTGGCGGCGGTGCTGCGCGAGCACCAGCTTCATTCGGTGTGCGAAGAAGCCATGTGCCCGAATATCGGCGAGTGCTTTGCGCAGCGCACTGCAACCTTCATGATCATGGGAGGCCTGTGCACGCGGCGTTGTCCGTTCTGCGACGTCGCTCACGGGCGGCCCGCGCCGCTCGACGTGGATGAGCCCGCGCGTCTCGCAGCGGCGGTCGCGGCGCTGGGCTTGCACCATGTGGTGATCACATCGGTCGATCGCGACGACTTGCGCGAGGGCGGCGCGGCGCACTTCGCGCGCTGCATCGCACTCGTGCGCGAGCGGGTGCCGGGGATCGGCGTCGAGGTGCTGACGCCCGATTTTCGCGGCCGCATCGCTCGCGCGCTCGATGCGTTATCGCTCGCATGGCCCGACGTGTTCAACCACAACATCGAGACCGTGCCTTCGCTCTATCGCGCGGCGCGTCCGGGCGCGGACTATCGTGGCTCGCTGGATCTGCTTGCGCGCGCGAAAGCCGCGCACGGCGCACTCGTCACGAAGTCGGGGCTGATGGTGGGGCTCGGCGAAACCGGCGAAGAATTGCTCGCGACGATGCGAGACCTGCGCGAGCACGGCGTGGAGGTCCTGACGATCGGCCAGTATCTCGCGCCGTCGCGTTTTCATCTGCCGGTGAAGCGCTACGTGCATCCGGATGAGTTCGCCGCCTTGCGTGACGCCGGTTTGGCAATGGGATTCCGCGAGGTCGTGGCGGGGCCGCTCGTGCGCTCGTCGTATCATGCGGCGCAAACCGTGGAGGCGGCGCGGAAGCTCGAGGCGGAGTGATGGTATCGCAACTAACAGCCGAGCGTGTTCCAAGCTGCCAAATCAGCACCTGGGCAGCGCGGCGCGAGGCAGGCGTCCCGCAGGCAGGCGTCCCGCAGGCAGGCGGCTCCGACCAGCCCCCGAGCGAGGCGCCCCCAGCTAGGTATCCTCGCGCAAATACCGCGTACTCACGCGCGACAGATAAACCATGAGCGCGGCGCCAGCAATCACGAGGCTCGCGAGGTTGGCGAGCCAGAATCCGCGCGCGCCCGTCGCCCATGTGGGCACCGTGCCAGTCACATCGAAGCCCAACGCATAGCCGCCGCCAAGCCCTACGCCCCACAACGCGATTGCGTAGATGACGGTCGGCACGACCGCGACCTTATAGGCGCGCAGCGCGAAGGCCGTCGTGATCTGCTGCGCGTCGAACACGTGATAGAGCGTGACGATCGCGACGAGCGGCATGGCCGCGACTGCCACGGCGGGATCCGGCGTATAGCCGCCGATGATGAGCGGCCGCAGCACGAACACGACCACGCCATAGCAGCAGGCAATCGCCACGGCCGTCGCTACGCCGTGCCGCGCGAGCGTGCGCGCTTCGGCGGGCCGCCCGCCACCCAGCGCCTGGGCGACGAGCGTCGAAGTCGCCACACCGATCGAAAGCGGCGTCATATAGAGCACCGCGCCGATATTGCCGGCGATCTGGTGCCCGGCGAGCGTCGTCGTGCCGAGGCGCGCGATGAAAATCGCCATGAACGTGTAGGAGGTCACTTCGATGAGGTACGAGAGCCCCATCGGAATGCCGAGCTTGAGCAGCTCGGCCTGGCGCTTCCATTCGGGCCAGCAGAAGCGCCTGAAAATCTCGAACGGCGCAAACACGTCGATACGCGTGAGCGCGACGGCGGCGCACAGCGCGAGTGCCCAGTTGATCGACGTGCTCGCGAGCGCGCACCCCGGGCCGCCGAGCGCCGGTACGCCGAAGCCGCCGAAGATGAGCCACGTGTTGAGCGGCACCTTGAGTACGAGCGCGCCGACCTGGAGGAACATGACGAGGCGCGGCCTTCCCACGGCATTGGCAAGTGAGCTGTAGATGCGAAATGCGAGGCTCGCGGGCAGCCCGAACGATAGCAGGCGCAGGTAGCCGACCGTGCGCTCGCGCAGCGCCTCGGGCGCACGCGCGAGATCGAGCAGCGGGCCGGGAAAGTAAAGGATCGCGAAGCCGACCACCATCAGCACGAGCGAGAGCCAGAACGCCTGGCGCACTTCGAGGCCGATCTCCTTGTCCTTTTGCGCGCCGTAGAGTTGCGCCGTGACGGGCTGCAACGCGCTGAGAATACCGGTGAGCGCGATATAGACGGAGATGTAGATCGACGAGCCAAGGCCGAGCGCCGCGAGATCGAGCGCCGAGTAGCGGCCGACCATCGCGGTGTCGATCACACCGAACGCGATGATGGCGAGCTGGCCGACCAGCACCGGCCATGCAAGCGCGGCGATGCGCCGGACGTCGCCGGGGAAGCTCGTCGTCACCGCGGCCTCAGTCCGGGCGCTTGCGCCAGATGTGCTTCCTGATCGGCGTCTTCGGACGGTCGACGCGTACATACAGGCGGAAGCGTTCGTCGCGGTCGGCGGCGCGGCGGCCTTCCCACACGAGCTTCCATTCGAAGTTCGACACCGAGCTCGGCTCGCCGTAGTCCTGGGTGTCCTGGCGCAGGATTACGTCGCAGTCTTCGTTGAACGCGAAGTGCATCTTGCCGAAGTAGGCGAACGTGGCGATCTGCGCGTCACCGAGGCGCACGGGCGAGATGCATTGATAGTCGGCGGGCAGGTGCGCGGCGATCTGCTGCGCGACGTCGCGGTAGGTTCGGCTGTAGTTCACGACCGGTAGCCAGAGCGTCATGAGCAGCACCCACATCAGCGTGGTGCCGCCGCTCGAGAGCACGACGCTGCGCCACAGCACCTTCGGGTGACGCGCCACGCGCCATTGCACGAGCGCCATCCAGCACAACGTCACGGCCACCGCGCAAACGAACGAGAGGACCTTGAACTGCGGCACGAAGCCGGGCGCGAGGCGCGCGAGATTGCGCGCGAGCGGCGCCGGAAAGCCGGTCATGCCCGCGAGCCACACGAGCCACACGAAGGTGCCGAGGATCGTAAAGCTCAGTACCGCGAACCAGTCGATTGCGTTGATCGCGCCGCGCTTCAACGTGGGCAGCGCGAAAGTCGCGAGTACCGACAGCGCGGGCAGCACGAGCATGAAGAGCCGGTTCGTTTCGTGGCTCTGCACGATCACGAGGATGAGCAGCGGCACGATCACCGAGAGCGGTATCGCGATGTGCGGCTTGCGGCGCAGTCCCGCCCAGCTCACGAAGGCCCAGATCGCGAGCGGCCACGCGGGCCACGTGAAGAGCGGCAGATTCTTGGCCGCATAGCGCAGGACGCCACCGGGCCGCCCGGCGAAGGCGTTGACGTTGGTGCGCGCCCACTGGTCGAGGAACCAGGCGGCGTCGTCGGGGTAGAGGTGGAGCGCCGCGAATGGCCAGGAGAGCGACACCACGAGCGCCACGGGCAGGCCCGCGACGAGGAGCCAGCGCGAGCGCGCTTCGGGGGCGATGGCGAGCATGGCGAGCGTGCCGATGAGCAGCGCGCCCACCAGCACCGGGCCGCTCGAGAGCATCACGATGCCGAGCGCAAGGCCCCACCAGAGCGCGCCCTGGATTGGCTTGTCGATGGCGCGCACGACGCCGTACAGGAGCATCGCGATACCGACGAACTGCATGAGCTGCGGTGTGGTTTCGTGACCGCGCTCGGCGAGGCCGAAGCACGCAAGCAGAACGAGCAGGGCGCCGTCGGCGAGCGTGCGGCCGTAGTCGCGCGGTTCGGGTTCGCCGCCGAACGCATACTTGAACGGCTGCACTTCGGGGCGGCGGCCGAGCAGGTAGGCGCTGTACCAGACGAAGGCGCAGGCGAGGCAGAACAGCACCCCGGTCGCGATGCGCGAGGCGTTGCTCGCATCGACCCACGGGGCGAACAGGCGGATGCTGGCGGCGCCGAGCCAGTAGCCGAGCGGGCCGTTCTCGGTCATGTACTTGCCGACGAGGTTCGGCAGCAGCCAGTCATGCGACGTGCCACCCGCCATCGTCCACATCACGCCGAAGCCCGCCGCATCCTCGTTTTTCCACGGGTCACGGCCAAAGAGGCCGAACGACGCGAAGACGATACAGATGGTCAGCAGCAGCCAGCGCGGCAAGGCGCTGGTGGCGGAGGCGGTCAGTCGAATGGCTGGCTTCATGCAGTACGAAGGAAGACGGATAAGCCCGGCGTGCTTACAGGGCGCGCGCAAGGCGGCAGGCAGGACACCCGGGCGCCTGCCGCGGCGGCAATCCGGCATTCTAGCCGGGCCGGCGAGCGCGCGTCACGACGCAAGCTGCTCGGCGATCCAGCGAAACACCTGAAACAGGGCAGTAACGCGCGGCACAGAGCCGTGCGTGCGGCGCAATGGTGGCGCAGACAACAAAAAAGGGCAGCGTACGCTGCCCTTCTCGTGCACTTCAGTTCGGGGCCGGCTGGGAGCCGGCGCGGCGAAGCATTTACTTCGTGGCCTTGCCCGAGGCGCGTGCGCCGAACTTCTTGTTGAACTTCTCGACACGGCCGGCCGTGTCCATGATCTTTTGCGTGCCCGTGTAGAACGGATGCGATTCCGACGAGACTTCGATCTTCGCGAGCGGGTAGGTCTTGCCGTTGAACTCGGCGGTTTCGCGCGTCTGGATGGTCGAACGGGTCACGAACTTGAAGTCGTTCGAAACGTCGATGAACAGGACTTCGCGATAATCCGGGTGAATGCCTTCTTTCATGGTTGTTCCTTAAATCTGACGGTAGCCAACCCGCGTGCCTGCAACACCCACGTTGCGCGGCGCTTCGCTTATCTTTTTGCGTGATAAGGCGCGAGCCACTTGCCAAAGGTCGAAAAACGGCGATTATGCCAGAAAATCAGCTGGTTGGCGAATTTTTGCGGGTCGGGGAGGCAGTTTCTCGGGCTGGCTGGCCATCCAGTGCCCCTACGCGCGCCGGGTCCTGCCGGTAATAGCGCGCGAGCAGGCGGTAAAGCTCCGGATATTCGGTTTCGAACGCCTTCGGCTTGACGAACAGCGCTTCGCTGCAGACGGCGAAGAACTCCGATGGGTGATCGGCGGCATAGGGATCGATCAGCGACTCGCGCTCGAAGCGCGCCCAGCGCCGCTGCGGCACCGCGTCCACCTTGTCGCAGAACTGGTCGTAGGCGTTGTCGAACACGTCGGCCCAGGTCTGCGCGTCGAGCGGCGCATGCCAGCGTCGAAAAAGGGGCGGATGGCCGTCCGCTTCGCCGGTGAGCATATCGATCTTGTGTGCGAACTCGTGAATCACGACGTTGTAGGCATCGCTGCCGTCGGTCATCTGGGCGTCTTCCCAGGAGAGGATCACGGGACCGCCTTCCCAGGCCTCGCCGCTCGCGTCTTGCTCGACTTCGTGCACCACGCCGTCCTCGTCCTCCACGGTCTTGCGGATCACGAACTCACCCGGATAGACGATCACGCCAACCCAGCCCTTGTAGAGATCGAGCGAGAGGTTGAGCACCGGCAGCGATGCCTGCGCGGCGATCGCCACCGTCATCGCGTCGGTCAGTGCGAGATCGTGAGCGGTCGAGAACTCCTTCTGCGCAATGAAGAGGCTCGTCAATTCGCGCAGGCGCGCGAGGTCGGCGGCGTCGAGGTGGGTGAGGAACGGCAGGCCGGCCAGCGTGGCCTGCCAGAGCGCGTCGTCGATTGCATGGGTGCGCAGCGCCTTGTCGCGGCGGCGCGCGTCGAACCACTGGGAGAGTTTCGAAAGCATCGCTCGGTTGCGTCTTCGGTGTGCGTCTTCGGGGCGTCGGTACGTCGTTCAATCGATCTGCTTTTGCCACGCGGCGAAAATGCCGCCGCACACGGCCACGCCGATCAGGAAGTAGAACCCGTCGAGCGAGCTCAGGAAGCTCGCTTGCTGCGCGACCATGCGGCTCATCTGCGCGAGTGCGAGCGCGTGCGCTTCACCCGGCGAGCGGCCCATGAGTTCGAAAGCGTGCGTCACCGTCGCGTAGGCGTTCTGGAAGACCGGGTTGAGCGGATTCACGAACTCGGCGAGTCGCGTCTGGTGCAGCGCGAGCCGGTGTTGCTCGACGATGATAACCGTGGCCGTCGCGAACGATATCGTCAACTGCCGGACGATGTTTTTCAAGCGGTAACCGTGCGTGAATTCCTCGATGGCAAAGATACGGAACGTGAGGTTGGCGACCGGCAGGACGATGAAGAGCAGCAGCAGGCCGCGCAGCAGCAGTGGCGGGATGAGCCACGCCTCGCTTGCGTCCGGCGTTAGCCGCGTCATCCAGAGCGAGATGAAAGCCGAGAGCACGAAACCTGGCACGATGATCCACTTCTTGTGGGTGATGAGCTTCGCGTAGCGGAAGTAGATGAAGAGCGTGCAGGCCGAGATCAGCGAGGTCATGCCGGTGAGGCGGCCGGCGTTTTCAACGGGGTAGTTGAAGCCGCCTTCGAGGAGGCGTGAGACCAGGTAGCTGAGTGCGGTGCTCAGATAGTAATAGGCCGTGTAGAGCAGCAGGCCCACCTGGAACGGCTTCTCTCGCAGCGCGTGCAGGCGCATGAGCGGCTTCGGATGATGCCATTGATGCCAGCCGAACCACGCGAGCGCGGCGAGCCCGACGAGCGTGAGCAGAATGATCTCCGGCGACGCACTGAAGAGCTCGAAGCGCACTTGCTGCATGGCGATCTGCAGTGCGCCTTGCGCGAACGCGAAAATGATGTACGGCCAGAAATGCGCTTCGCCGCGCTCCTCGGGCAGCACGTGGCCCGAATCGGGCAGAGCGAGCAGGGCGAGCACGGCGTAGAGCACGCCTGCGGGCGCGCAAAAGGCGAACAGGGCGCGCCAGTCGAAATGCGCGACGAGCAGCCCGCCGACGAGCGGCGCGAGCGCGCTGGAGAGCACGATCAGGATCAGGAACGCGCGCGTTGCGACCGGACGCTGCTGCGGCGTGAAGCTGATCTGGATGAGGATGCGGCAGGTGCCCATCATCGGGCCGATGAAGTAGCCCTGGAAGCCGCGCGCGAAGGCGAGCTCGATCGAGGACTCGCACAGCGCCGCGGCGATCGCGCCCGCCGAGTAGAGCAGCAGGCAGCCGCCCACGTAGCGACGGTAGCCCATGCGCTCGACCCACCATTGCTGCTGCAGGATGCCGAGCACGGCGCACACGGCGTAGGCGCTCGAGGACCAGACGAGCTCGTCCGGCGACGCGTTGATGCCGCCCGCGATATGGCTCGTGAAGAACGAGAAGATCGCATTGTCGTAGTAGTCGAGACCGGTCGCGACGGCGAGCACCCACGGGAAGAAGTCGCCGCGCAGGCGCGCCGCGCTGAAGACCGGCTCGCGGGTCTGGACCGTGCTCATGCGGGTTCGTTTCCGTCTCGCGCTTCGCGAGACGGATCATCCGGCTTGCCGCCGGTCGCGCGCGTGGCCGCCTTGCGGCGCCGCGTGGCGGCGAGACGCTGTTCGATCAACTGCTCGGACGGCTCGCCTGCGAGTCGCCGCTGCAGATAGTCGAGGTCGTCGGCGAGTTCGGCGCGCACCGTCTGCGCCTCCTTGAGTTCGCGGCGCACGGAGGCAATGCGCGTGTCGAGCGTTTCGATCTGCCGCGCGAGCGCATCGGCGATCTGCTGGAGCGACTCCTGGGAATAGCGGCGGCGGCCTTCGCCGACCTGTTCGAGCGGCCGCTTGAGCATTTCGGTGATGCCGTGCAGTGAAAAGCCGAGCGCGCGCAGCCGCAGGATGCGCGAGAACTGTTCGAGATCGTGCTCGTCGTAAAGCCGGTAGCGGCCCTCGCTACGCGAAGGGCTGACGAGGCCGCGCTCCTCGTAGTACTTGAGCGTGCGCGGCGTGACATTGAGCCGTTCGGCGGCGTCGCGCACGGTGAGCAGCGCGGGGGAATCCTTGGTCATCGTGAACTCTCTGTGCCGGGCAGGCGACAAGGGCAAGGGCATGCCGCGGATTATAGTTCAACGTGAACGTTCACGTACAGGTTGTGGCGTACGCCGGCCCAGTGCCGGAAAACAAAAACGCCCGCAAACTTGCGGGCGTTTTGGAGGACATCAGGCGGGCGAGGGCATCAGCCGCCGCGTCGCATCATTTCGAAGAACTCGGAATTGCTCTTCGTCTGACGGATCTTGTCGAGCAGGAATTCCATGGCCTCGACTTCGTCCATGTCGTGGATGAACTTGCGCAGCACCCAGATCTTCTGGAGGATGTCCGGCTTGATGAGCAGTTCTTCGCGGCGCGTGCCCGACTTGTTGAGGTTGATCGACGGATAGACGCGCTTTTCGGCGAGACGGCGCTCGAGGTGCACTTCCATGTTGCCGGTGCCCTTGAACTCTTCGTAGATCACGTCGTCCATGCGGCTGCCGGTTTCGATCAGCGCCGTGCCGATGATGGTGAGCGAGCCGCCTTCCTCGATGTTGCGCGCGGCGCCGAAGAAGCGCTTGGGACGCTGCAGCGCGTTGGCGTCGACACCACCCGTGAGCACCTTGCCCGATGCCGGCACAACGGTGTTGTAGGCGCGTGCGAGACGCGTGATCGAGTCGAGCAGAATCACGACGTCGTGCTTCATTTCGACGAGACGCTTGGCCTTCTCGATCACCATTTCGGCGACCTGCACGTGACGCGCGGCCGGTTCGTCGAAGGTCGAGGCAATCACTTCGCCCGCCACCGAACGCTGCATTTCCGTCACTTCTTCCGGACGCTCGTCGATCAGCAGCACGAACAGGATCACGTCGGGGTGGTTCTGCTTGATGGCGTGCGCGATGTGCTGGAGCATCACGGTCTTGCCCGACTTGGGCGAGGCCACGAGCAGGCCACGCTGCCCCTTGCCGATGGGCGCGATCATGTCGATGATGCGGCCCGTCACGTTCTCCTCACCGCGCATTTCGCGCTCGAGCAGCAGCACCTTGTTCGGGTGCAGCGGCGTGAGGTTCTCGAACATGATCTTGTGCTTCGAGGCCTCGGGCGGCTGGCCGTTGACCTTGTCCACCTTCACGAGCGCAAAGTAGCGCTCGCCGTCCTTCGGCGTGCGCACTTCGCCTTCGATCGTGTCGCCGGTATGCAGGTTGAAGCGGCGGATCTGCGACGGGCTGATATAGATATCGTCCGTGCTGGCGAGATAAGAGGTTTCCGGCGAGCGCAGGAAGCCGAAGCCGTCCGGCAGCACTTCGAGCGTGCCGTCACCGAAGATCGTTTCGCCCGTCTTGGCGCGCTTTTTGAGAATCGCGAACATGAGTTCCTGCTTGCGCAGGCGGTTCGCATTTTCGATCTCGAGGCCGTTGGCCATCTCGATCAATTCGGACACGTGCAGAGACTTGAGCTCGGAAAGATGCATACGGAGAACCCGTCGGGGAGGATGCGACGAAAAGGAGTCTGGGGGAAAAGAAGCGAGCGGAACCGCTCAAGGACTTTTGCTTGAAACTTTGCTTGAAGCTTTATAAGGGCGCCGGTAGACGCTTTATGGATTCTAGCATAGCACACGCCAGAAACCGCCAGTCGAGATCGGCAGTATGTTTCGGCGTGTTTTTGTGGTGCGTGTTGTCGCGCGACAACACGCACCCTCGCGCAGCTTCGCGCACCTTCGTGCGCTCCCGCTCACGCTGGCCGGGCGGTGCGCCCGGGGCGGAAGAGGAAGCAGGTGGCTCGGGCGTTACAGGTGGCTGTCGAGGAATGCGGTGAGTTGCGACTTCGAGAGCGCGCCGACCTTCTGCGCCGCCACGGCGCCATTCTTGAAGAGGATCAGCGTGGGGATGCCGCGCACGCCGAACTTCACCGGGGTCGACTGGTGTTCGTCGACATTGATCTTCGCGACCTGAAGGCGATCGCCATAATCCTTCGCGACTTCATCGAGAATCGGCGCGATCATCTTGCACGGGCCGCACCACTCGGCCCAGAAGTCCAGCAGCACGGGCTTGTCGGATTTTACGACGTCCTGTTCGAACGATGCGTCGCTGATATGCTTGATTTGTTCGCTCATTGTATGAATACCTCTTTCGATTCGAGGCTGACTGAATTGCTCGCCACGATACACCAAAACTGAAAATTCATCCGGGGCCGCCGGGGCGGCCAGACCGAACCCGCACTACACGCCCGCTACCCGCCAGTCGGGCGCAAACCGCATGGCCCAGCCGATTGCCGACGCCAGTGTAGCCTAAATCCCTATGCGCTGCCGATGGTGATAGTACTCATGCCGCAAGCAGGGTTTCCGTCCTCCAGGCCACATTCGGCGGGGCATTCGGGCTGCGGCACGATCGACTTTCAAGCGCTGTGCCGTGCAACTGCGAGCGCTCTTGCTTGCTATCTGGAGGCGGTGCCGGCCGTTGCAAGGGGCGCATATGCAAACGAGCCGGGCGGCTCGCCGCGCTTTTTCGCACCGCAGCAGTCGCATTGCGGCGCAACCAATGTTAGAATGCGCCGTGACGGGCCTCCTCGCATGGAGGGGCGGTCAACCTGGTCAGGTCGGGAACGAAGCAGCCACAGCCGTTTTCCGCCAGTGCCGAGGGTCGGGCTCGTCACCTTCCTATTTTCTCTTCCGGTTTTTCCCCAAGGTAAAGCATTGACGCCGCGCAAGTGCGCGAGTCAGTTCGCTCGCCCTCATTGCTCGCTGCTGTTTCCGTCGCGTGGCTACCCTCGTTGGGTCGGCTCTGGATGAGGAATGGTGGGAGTAGAAATTGCGCGTGTCACAAGTGCCGCACGCGGCGCGCGACTGCCCGCGAGGCGCTCTCCAGAGGCGCCGCGAGGCGGCCGCCCGGCGCCATTCGATACATCTGGACGCGCGGGCGTTGCTGATACAATTTCCGGATGACCTATCAAGTTCTCGCACGCAAGTGGCGACCGAAGGATTTCGCTTCGCTCGTCGGACAGGAGCACGTGGTGCGCGCGCTCACGCATGCACTCGACGGCGGCCGCCTGCATCACGCGTACCTCTTCACGGGCACGCGCGGCGTGGGCAAGACGACGCTGTCGCGTATCTTCGCCAAGGCGCTCAACTGTGAGACAGGCGTGACGTCCAAGCCGTGCGGCGTATGTCGCGCGTGCCGGGAAATCGACGAGGGGCGTTTCGTCGACTATGTCGAGATGGATGCGGCGAGCAATCGCGGCGTCGACGAAATGGCCGCGCTGCTCGAGCGCGCGGTCTACGCACCTGTCGACGCGCGCTTCAAGGTCTACATGATCGACGAAGTGCACATGCTCACGAACCACGCCTTCAACGCGATGCTGAAGACGCTGGAAGAGCCGCCGCCGCACGTGAAGTTCATCCTCGCAACGACCGATCCGCAAAAGATTCCGGTCACGGTTCTCTCGCGTTGCCTCCAGTTCAATCTGAAGCAGATGCCCGCTGGCAACATCGTCGAGCATCTCACGCACATTCTCGGCGAGGAAAAGGTCGAGTTCGAGCCGCAGGCACTGCGCCTGCTCGCGCGCGCCGCCGACGGCTCGATGCGCGACGCGCTCTCGCTGACCGACCAGGCCATCGCCTATTCGGCCAACCAGGTCAGCGAAGAAGCGGTGCGCGGCATGCTCGGCGCGCTCGACCAGAGCTACCTGATTCGCCTGATCGATGCGCTCGTGGCCGGCGACGGCTCGGGCGTGCTGGCCATCGCCGACGAAATGGCGCTGCGCAGCCTTTCATTCTCCACGGCGCTGCAGGACCTCGCTAGCCTGTTTCATCGCATCGGCTGGGCGCAGTTCGCGCCTTCGTCGGTGCTCGAGGAGTGGCCGGAAGCAGACGACCTGCGGCGTTTCGCCGAGGCGCTGAGCCCGGAGCAGGTCCAGCTTTTCTATCAGATCTCGACGCTCGGCCGCAGCGAGCTCGGCCTCGCGCCCGATGAATACGCGGGCTTCACGATGACGCTGCTGCGCATGCTGGCGTTCGAGCCGGCCGCGAGCGCGGGCAGCGTTGGCAGCGCGCCGGCTTCGAAGCCGGCCGCGGTGGGGGCGAGCGCACGCGCGGCGGCTCCGGCGGTTGCGTCTGCGCGCAGCGCGGCGCCGTCGGGTCAAGGGGCGGTGCGAAAGGCTGAAGCGGCGGTGCCCCCGCGAATTGAGAGCGCAGTTGATGTACAACCGGCACTGTCGGTGGAAGCCGGGGCGCGCAAGACCGATGCAACTGATGAGGCAGCGAGCGCACGCACGACGCCGGTTGCCGGGACCGTTGCTGAAGCACGCGTCGTCCCGCCCTGGGAGGACGAGGGCGAGGCTGCGCCGGGTGCGAATGCGGCGCAAGCCGAGCCCGCCGCCGAAATCGCACCTGCTGCCGCACCTGAGGCAACGCAAACTGCCCCTGCGGTAAAAGTGCAAGCCGCAGAAGTACCGCCCGCTGCGCCGGCGCCACAAACCGAATCGCACGAAGAACGCGCCGCACCGTTGTCCGCGCGTGGCGGCGCGAGCGCTGCGCTCGACGTGCTGCGCAACAAGGGCATGCGCGTTTCCCCAACCCGCGGCGGGGCAGGCGCCGGCGCCGCAGCCAATGCGGCGACCCCCGCGAGCGCGCCGAAATCTGCTGCGCCGCGCATGGAGGTGAAGGTGCCGACGCCGGATCCGGCCCGTCGCGCCGCCGCGGCTCAGGAAGCACAGGCGCGCCAGCCGGCGCGCGGCGCGAACGCGCAGCAGGATGGCTCGGGGGCGCCGCCGTGGGACGACATCCCGCCCGACGACTACGTGCCGCTCAGCGCCGACGATGCTTATTTCGCGCCGCCCGACGAGGGTTTCGTGCCAGCCTACGACAGCGAGCCGTCCGCGCCACGCGCCGCGGCGGCGGCAGCGCCGTCGCCGGTCGTGGTCGACGTGAGCAAGCTGCCGCCGGGCATTCCGCTCGACGCCATCGGCTTCGCGGGCGACTGGCCCGCGCTGGCCGCGACGCTTTCGCTCAAGGGCATCTCGTACCAGCTCGCGTTCAACAGCGAACTGACGGCACTCGAAGGCTCGCTGCTCAAGCTCAGCGTACCGGTGCCACAGTATGCGGAGGCATCGCAGGTCGCCAAGCTCAAGGCGGCGCTCGCCGAGCGCCTGGGCCAGGCCGTGGAGGTGAGCGTGGAAGTCGGTCCGGCGCGCCGTACGGCAGCCGCGCTCGACGCCGCCGAGCGCGCGCAGCGCCAACGCGAAGCCGAGCGCGAGATCGGCGCCGATCCCTTCGTGCAGCAACTGATTCGCGACTTCGGCGCGAGCATCGTGCCGGGCTCGATCCGGCCGATCGCGCCGGAAGCCGCAACGGGCGGCGGACAGGCCGCCCACTGATTTGCGTCGCGCGGCGCGCAGCGTGCCGCGCGCATCGCGCGCAAATGATTCGAGCACCAATGATCCAGAAGGAGCAGTGACTATGTTGAAAGGCCAACTCGCAGGGCTCATGAAGCAGGCCCAGCAGATGCAGGAAAACATGAAGAAGATGCAGGAGCAGCTTGCCCAGATCGAAGTCGAGGGTCAGGCGGGCGCCGGTCTCGTGAAGGTCACGATGACGTGCCGCAACGACGTGCGTCGCGTGTCGATCGATCCGAGCCTGCTCGCCGACGACAAGGACATGCTCGAAGACCTCGTGGCCGCGGCGTTCAACGATGCCGTCCGCAAGGCCGAAGCCACGTCGCAGGAAAAGATGGGCAGCATGACCGCCGGCCTGCCGATTCCGCCGGGCTTCAAGATGCCGTTCTAAGCGCGGCGCGCGCTGGCCCGGCCTGCTGCCGTGCATGCGGTCAGCGGGCCGGTGCGCGCGCGTGCGCCTGCTTCGCCGCAAGCGGCGCGGCTGCGCAAGCACAGGCGCTCATTCGCCAGAAGCGGCGTCCGCTTCGAACCCCGTTGCGCATCCCGCGCTGAACTTGCATGAAACAACCTTCCGCTCTCGCCGCTCTCGTCGAGGCGCTGCGCGTGTTGCCCGGTGTCGGGCCGAAGTCGGCGCAGCGCATGGCCTATCACCTGATGCAGCATGACCGCGACGGCGCCGAAAAGCTCGGCAACGCGCTTCTGTTCGCGACCGGGCACCTGAAGCATTGCGAGAAGTGCAACACCTTCACCGAAGCTCAGGTGTGCGAAACCTGTCTGGACGAGGAGCGCGATCCCACGCTGCTATGCGTCGTCGAGACGCCGGCCGACCAGATCATGCTCGAACAGACCATGACGTACCGCGGGCTGTATTTCGTGCTGATGGGGCACCTGAGCCCACTCGATGGCATCGGCCCGAAGGAAATCCATTTCGACCGGCTCGTGAAGCGCGCCTCGGACGGCGTCGTCAAGGAAGTGGTGCTCGCAACCAACTTTACGAACGAGGGCGAGGCGACGGCGCACTATCTCGGACAGACGCTCAAGGCGCGCGGACTAGCCGTCACGCGTCTCGCACGCGGGGTGCCTGTGGGCGGTGAGCTCGAATATGTCGACGCGGGCACCATCGCGCGCGCCATGCTTGACCGGCGCTCGATGTAGCGCCCAGCGTCCACGCAGGCCTCGACGGCCGTGCCGCCCGCGGCACGCAGTACAGAACGAAAGGAGACCCCCATGAGCGCAGCAGCCACCTCCCCTGAATCCCGATCGCAAGCAGCCGGTGCCAAAAGCGCAGGCCCGCTCACGGGCGTGAAGGTGCTCGAACTCGGCACGCTGATTGCCGGCCCGTTCGCGGCGCGCTTTCTCGGCGAGTTCGGCGCCGAGGTCATCAAGATCGAAGACCCCAAGGGCGGCGACCCGCTGCGCAAATGGCGCAAGCTCTATCCCGAAGCGGGTGGCACGTCGCTCTGGTGGGCGGTGCAGGCGCGCAACAAGAAGTCCGTCACGGTGAACCTCAAGGCAGAGGAGGGCAAGGAGATCGTGCGGCGCCTCGCGAAGGAAGCCGATATCGTGATCGAGAACTTCCGGCCAGGCCTGCTCGAAAAGCTCGGCCTCGGCTACGACGTGCTCTCGAAGGAGAATCCCGGCCTCGTGATGGTCCGGCTTTCGGGCTACGGCCAGAGCGGCCCGTATCGCGACCGGCCGGGCTTCGGCGCGATCGCCGAGTCGATGGGCGGCCTGCGCCACATCACGGGCTATCCCGAACTGCCTCCGCCGCGCATCGGCATTTCGATCGGCGATTCGATTGCCGCGCTGCACGGCGTGATCGGCGCGATGATGGCGCTTCATCACCGCAACATGAACGGCGGTAGCGGCCAGATCGTCGACGTGGCGCTCTACGAAGCCGTGTTCAACATGATGGAGAGCGTGGTGCCGGAGTACGGCGTGTACGGCATGGTGCGCGAGCGCACCGGCGCGTCGCTGCCGGGTATCGTGCCGTCGAACACGTATCCGTGCCGCGACGGCAGCATCGTGATAGGCGGCAACAGCGATCCGATCTTCAAGCGCCTGATGACGGCGATCGACCGTGCGGATCTCGCCAACGACCCTGGGCTCGCGCATAACGACGGCCGCGTGCCGCGCACAGCGGAAATCGACGGCGCGATTGCGGCGTGGCTCTCCACGCGCACGATCGACGAGGCGCTCGACGTGCTCAACGCCGCCGACGTGCCGGTGGGCCGCATCTACAGCGTGGCCGACATGTTCGCCGATCCGCAGTTCGCAGCGCGCCAGATGATCCAGCAGTTCCGCTGGCAGATGCCGGGCGCGAAGGACGGCGAGGGCGTGGACATCGCGCTGCCCGCTGTCACGCCCAAGCTCTCGGCCACGCCGGGCGACACGCGCTGGCTAGGCCCCGCATTGGGCGAGCATACGGATGAAGTTCTGCAGGCGCTGGGCTATGGTGCAGACGACATCGTACGGTTGCGCGAACAACAAATCGTCTGAGGCGGCTCGCGTTCGCGCTGAACACAAGACGCAAGGCGAGGGCGCTTCACGATCCCCGCCACGTAAAACGGCTCGCACATGGCGAGCCGTTCTCGTTTTGCTTCACGCTTCGCGCGGTACGCGCAGCGATCAAGGCTCGATCACGATCTTGCCCGTCACCTTGCGTGAGGCCATGTCCTTGAGCGCCTGCGGCGTATCGGCGAGGCTGTAGCGTTTCGACACGTAAGGCTTGAGCTTGCCTTCACCGATCCAGCCGACCATCTGCGCGAACGCCGCCGCGTTGTGCTGCGGTTCGCGGCGCGCGAAATCGCCCCAGAACACGCCGACGATGCTCGCACCCTTAAGCAGCGCGAGATTGAGCGGCAGCTTCGGAATTTCGCCGTTCGCGAAGCCCACCACGAGGTAGCGCCCGCGCCAGCCGATGCTGCGGAACGCGGGCTCCGCATACTGTCCGCCGACGGGGTCGTAGATCACATCGGGGCCCTTGCCGTCGGTGAGCGCTTTCACGCGCTCGCGCAGGTCCTCGGTGCTGTAGTTGATGGTGGCGTCCGCACCGAAGCGGCGGCAGACTTCGAGCTTCTCCTCGCTCGATGCGGCCGCGATCACGCGCGCACCGAGCACCTTGCCGATCTCCACGGCCGCCAGTCCCACGCCGCCCGCCGCGCCGAGCACGAGCATCGTCTCGCCTGCGCGCAGTGCGGCACGGTCGACCACGGCGTGATGCGAGGTGCCGTAGGCGAGCGTGAAGGCTGCGGCCGTGGCGAAGTCGGCGCCCTCGGGCAGCGGCACGCACGCTGACGCATCGGCGAGCGCCTGCTCGGCGAATCCACCGTTGCCCACATAAGCGACCACACGCGTGCCCGGCGCGAGCGTCACGCCAGCACCTGCCGCGCGCACCACGCCGGCGAGTTCTGCGCCGGGCGTGAAGGGCAGCGGCGGCTTCACCTGATACTTGTTCTCGATGATGAGCACATCAGGGAAGTTCACGGCCGCAGCCCTCACGTCGATCACGACCTGGCCCGCACCCGGGACGAGGTCGGGCAGGTCTTCGAGCGTGAGCGTGTCGGGCGGGCCGTACTGGTTGCAGCGGATTGCGCGCATCGTGTCTCCTTTCGTTGCTTCGGTCATGGATTCGCTACAGCGCAACAGTGTACGGCACTCCGCGCATATGCGAACGATCGTGCGATTCATTTCTCGTCCCGGGCACGCGAAACGCGCGCCGTCCGCAGCCGCGCGGCGACACGTGTTGCGCGCGTGAAGGGCCGCACAGCATGGTCCGGGCTGTCGTTCGCGTGCCTTCTTTCCTCGGTTACAATCGCCCGATGCGAATACTACTCAGCAACGACGACGGTTATCTCGCCCCCGGCCTCGCCGCGCTCTACGAAGCGCTCAAGCCGCTCGGCGAGATCACGGTGATGGCGCCCGAGCAGAACTGCAGCGGCGCATCGAACTCGCTCACGCTGTGGCGCCCGCTGTCGGTGTTGCGCTCGGCCACGACCGGTTTCTACTATGTGAACGGCACGCCCACCGACTCGGTGCATATCGCGCTCACGGGCATGTTCGAGCACAAGCCCGACCTCGTGGTATCCGGTATCAACAACGGGCAGAACATGGGCGAGGACACGCTGTATTCGGGCACCGTGGCCGCGGCGACCGAAGGCATCATGTTCGGCGTGCCGGCCATTGCGTTCTCGCTCGTCGACAAGGATTGGGTGCATCTCGATGCCGCCGCGCGTGTCGCGGCCGAGGTCGTCGCGCACTACCTTGCGAATCCGCTGCCAGGTCATCCGCTGCTCAACGTCAACATTCCGAACCTGCCTTATGACGAACTTGGCGAATGGCGCGTCACGCGTCTGGGCAAGCGTCATCCTTCGCAGCCCGTGATCCGCCAGACCAACCCGCGCGGCGAACCGATCTACTGGATCGGACCGTCGGGCAGCGCGCGCGACGCGAGCGAGGGCACGGATTTTCACGCGGTATCTCACGGCCACGTGTCGATCACGCCGCTGCAACTCGACCTCACTCACACGCAGATGTTGTCCGCGACGCACGATTGGGCGCGCAAGGGCGGCAGCGTTTCATGACGGGCGAGCGCACGAAGCGTTTTCCGCTCGGGCTCGCGGATCTGGTGCGTGAGCCGCGCCGACGCGATGCGCGCCCCGGCGACGCGCGCGCCCCGCTCACGGGTGTGGGCAATGGCAATGCCGTGAAGGCCGGTGCCGGGCAGGGTGGCAAACCTGCTGCGAAGCCCGTTGCCCGGTCCACGGCAAGCGCGCCGTTCAACGCGGCGCCTGCAAAGCCCGCACATCCGAAGCCTGCAGGTGCGACGCCGGTCAGCACGACCAAGGCGGCGCATGCTTGCGCCAAAGCCGCACCGCCGCGCGCCGCGGCGCCTGGCGGCGCGAGTGCGCCGCGTCCCGCTGCATCCGCCGCGGGCGCACCCGCTGTTGCGCTCAACGGCGCGCACGCATTGACTTCGGAACGCGTTCGCGAACGCATGGTCGAACGCCTGCGTGCGAACGGTATCGCCGATGCGCGCGTGCTCCAGGCGCTCGCGGCCGTGCCGCGCCACATGTTCGTCGACCCCGGTCTCGCGACCCAGGCCTACGAAGACGCGGCGCTGCCGATCGGTCATCACCAGACCATCTCGAAGCCGTCCGTGGTTGCGCGCATGCTGGAACTGGCGGGCGCGGGCCGCGTACTGGAGCGCGTGCTGGAAATCGGCACCGGCTGCGGCTATCAGGCCGCGGTGCTGAGCCAGATCGCACGCGACGTGTATTCCATTGAACGCATCAAGCCGTTATACGAGCGCGCGAAGACGAACCTTCGCCCGCTGCGTATCCCGAACATCCGCTTGCACTACGGCGACGGACGGCTCGGTTTGCCGTCGGCGGCGCCGTTCGACGCAATCGTGATCGCGGCCGCTGGCTTCGACGTGCCGCAGGCGCTGCTCGAGCAACTCGCCATCGGCGGGCGACTCGTTGCGCCTGTCACTGTGTCGGGCGCAACGGGCGCGTCTGGCGAAGCGGCGCAGGTGCTCACGCTCGTCGAGCGCACGGGGCCGGCGCAGTGGCGGGAGTCGCGCCTTGATCGCGTTTTCTTTGTCCCCTTAAAATCTGGAGTGATCTGAATCCGATGAGTATGTTGCGCGCGATCAAAAGAAACCGCCTGAATGTCGACTTGACCGTAGCCACACGCGGGGCCTCGGTCATCGCGCTCTGTCTTCTGACGGCTTGCGCCACGCGATTCGATCAGGCACCCGTCGTGGACCGCACGGCGTCGCTCGGCACGACGGCCGCGCAACCGCCCGTGCCGCTCGGCCCGCCGCCTCCGGGATATTACCGGGTGAAGCCGGGCGACACTCTCTATAGGATTGCGCTCGAAAACGGCCAGAATTATCGCGACATCGCCGCGTGGAACAATCTCACCAATCCGAATCAGATCGAGGTGGATCAGCTCTTGCGTGTCGTGCCGCCGGGCGCCAGCAACGCGGCGGCCTATACCCCGGGCGTCGTGACGGCGCCGGTGCCGGGCATGGGTGCGGCACCGGGGGCGCCGGCGGCGGGTTCGTCGACGCCGCCGATCTACGGGTCGGGTTCGAACGCGACCTCGTCGGTGCCGCCGGCCGCCGTGCCGCCGCAGCCGGCAGCGAGCGGCGGCGACCTGGCTGCGGCGTCGGGCAACATCGCGCTTGCGTGGCCGGTGCGTGGTCCGGTGCTCAACAGCTTCGACGATTCGAGCAACAAGGGCATCAATATCGGAGGTGCGCCGGGCGATCCTGTCAAGGCGGCCGCTGATGGACGCGTGGTTTATGCCGGAAATGGGCTGCGCGGTTACGGCAATCTCATTATCATCAAGCATGACGCGACGTTTCTGACCGCGTATGCACACAACCGGGCTTTGATGGTAAAAGAAGGGGATGCGGTCACCAGAGGTCAGAAGATCGCCGAAATGGGCAATACCGACTCGGACCGGGTGATGCTGCATTTCGAAGTACGCCGTCAGGGTAAGCCCGTCGACCCACTGAAGTACTTGCCGCCGCAATAAAGCGAGCCGACCATGCCGAAATCGAAGCGCCGTCTGCAGCAATCCGAGTCTGACAGCCAAGCCGCCC
>NZ_DATJWR010000354.1:0-2763 GCF_035501035.1 Paraburkholderia sp. | reverse complement strand
GAGGTCCGTATAGAGCGGACGAAAGCCGTCGCCGTCGCAGCAGTGCTGCCCCGGCGCGATATATGCCGTGCCCTGGCCGCCGAAACGGTGCAGGTCCTGACGCTTGAAGGTGGGCGCGGGCAGCGCGGCGCTCATGTCGGGCAGCACGCCGAAGGTGGTGATGCCGGCCGGACGCGTGCCACGCTGGGGCAAACCCGTAGACGGCTGCGAAGCGAGCGACGCTGAAAACGCAAAGTAGCCCGCCTGCGGCATCGTGCAGGTGAGCGACGTGACGCGCGGGCCGCCCGCCACGGCGAAGCTGCCGCTCGCCTGCGTGCGGCTCCATGTGTCGGCAATTTGCCACTGCACCTTGTCGTCTCGCGTGGCTCGCGTGGTCACCTCGATGCGCACTTTCTTGCCGCGTGCAAAGAGGCGCGTGCCGTCGCTGCCGGGCGTGTCGGCCGAGATGAGTTCGTCGCCTGTGGCAGCCACCGCGCGGCCGGCGGCGCTTTGGCACACCGGCGCGTCCGCGGCGCGGCATGCGCCCGACGCGAACAGAACCCCGAGCGCGAATGCCGCAGCGGGCACACGGCGTGCGCGTGAGCCGCGCACGGCACGCAAGTTCATGAGTGTGGACGCAACGGCAAGGCGCAGTGTCATCGTGGGTTCCTCGCGACATAAAAGGGTAAGACTAGTGGGTTGCGGCTGCCATCTGCCGCCAGGGTCCAGGCTTTTCGCGCAATTTTTCCTGACGGCCTCGCGCATGACTTGTGCAGTGCTCGCATAGCGTATTCATGTCAATTGCGTTGTCGCGAATTTTTTTATTGTGCGGCGCAACTGCGATTTATAGGGTTTAAAATGCGCTTCACGTGCTCTGAATCGGTGCTCGAAGCTTCTTAAACATCATTTAATCAGACGAATAAGCGCGCCGCCATTTATTGCCTGCTTCGCCTTCATCCCGTGCATACGCATCGATCGGAAGGCATCGAAGGATTGGTAATATTAAAGGCAAAAATACCGGCCCGTCTGCATTGGCCGCTATTTTTGCCAAATCCACGTAATCGAACGAATTGGCTTTCAAGTCGTTTCTAATTGTTTCAAATCGGTGGGGCGCATGCTTCAAATCGGTTCGCGACCGGACTAAATGCGCCAATGTCTCGCCAGTTTCGGTCAGTCGTCGTTGCAGCGATTTTTATCTGCATATGATGCACTGCACACGGAATGCTATCGAAATGCTATTACCAGGACTTTTCGCTTTGATCGGGGGTTTAGGGGAAAAGCATGGCGTACGCAAGTCTGGATTTACCGCCGTTCAGTCGCCCGCATCTCGTAACCGCTGGTATCAGTCGCGAGGTGCGTCACATCGCAATCTTGTTGTTTGACGGTTGTTCGCTGCTCGGCGCAGGGATTGTGGCTGAAGTGTTTCATGTAGCCAATGAACTTTCGACCGACACCGCTCGCAGCTCGCCATACGATGTAAGCATCCTTTCAGCCGATGGCGGCAATGTAACCTGTTCGTCTTCGGTTCGGGTCTGGACCGACGGGCTGGACGCGCGTCACTACGTGGGCTTCGACGCGCTCTTCGTGGCGGGTGGCAAGGGTGCCTATGCAGCCGCCAACGACGAGCGTCTCATTGCCTGGCTGCGTCACGTGCATGCGAATACCGGCACCATTCGTCCGATTGGTGAAGGCCGTTCGTTGCTGGAAGCGGCAAGCCTGTGCAGCCAGCGCACGCAGCACGAGTTCGGCTCGTATGCGGTGCAGAACGGGCGCGACGAGGCCAGCGGCGACGGAGGCGACCGGCTCGAGTCGATGAAGAGTGCGCTCACACTCGTCAAGCGCGATCTGGGGGTGGACGTTGCGCGCGCCGTGACCGAGCGGCTCATGCCTGATTCGGGTGGCAACCTGATGCCGTTTCTCGGCGATGCGCTCGGCAGCGCGCCGGCCGACAAGGTGCGCGCGGCCGCTCGCTGGTTGCAGGAGAACTGTCAGCGGGCCATTTCGATAGCGGATGCCGCGCAGGTCGCCGCAATGAGCGAGCGCAACTTTCTGCGCCGCTTCAAGCTCGAGATGGGCATTACGCCATCGGATTACCTTTTACATGCGCGCCTTGCGATCACCTGCAGCCTCCTGACCGATTCGGAATTGCCGGTCGACAAGATCGCGCGCCGCACCGGCATGGGCAATGGCGACCGCCTCGCGAAGATCTTTCGCAAGCGCATGATGATTTCGCCCACCGAATATCGCGAGCAAAGCCGCCGCGAAGCCGGCGTGTAAGCGCCGCCACTGCGCAAGTTTTTAAGGGTCGCACGTCGCGGTTGCCTGCTTCGCTCGTCGCGAGACGAGGCGATCCTGCCCGATATGCAGGAGTCCGAATATGAGTGAAAGGTTATCGATCCATGAGGGTCAGGGTCAGGTCCGCGTCGAGGGCGGCCAGGACACGCCGCGCGAAAGCTCGCCAACCTGCACGCGTATCGTGCCGGTCGTGCTGGCCGGCGGCTCGGGTACGCGTTTGTGGCCGATGTCGCGTGAGCATTTTCCTAAGCAGCTAATTGGTGTGGTGGGGCGCGATACGCTGCTGCAGGCGACCGTGCACCGGCTCGACGGCTTTTCGCCCGAATGGCAGGTCGCGAGCGCGCCGATCGTCGTATGCGGCGAGGAGCATCGTTTCGTGATCGTCGAGCAGTTGCGCGCGAGCGGTGTGGAAGCGCGCCTCGTGGTCGAGCCCGCGCGGCGCGATACCGCGCCGGCGCTCACGCTCGGCGCGGCGCTTGCCTGCGCCAA
>NZ_DATJWR010000353.1:0-21302 GCF_035501035.1 Paraburkholderia sp. | reverse complement strand
GCAAATGTCCCCGCCGGCAAGGATCTGCCGCAAGACTTCAACGTGATCATCGAGATTCCCGCGCAAAGCGATCCGGTGAAATACGAAGCCGACAAGGACCTGGGCCTGCTCGTCGTCGACCGTTTCGTCGGCACGGGCATGCGCTATCCCGTGAACTACGGCTTCATCCCGCAAACGCTCTCCGGCGACGGCGACCCGGTCGATGTGCTCGTGATCACGCCGTTCCCGCTGCTGGCAGGCTCCGTCGTGCGTTCGCGCGCGCTCGGCATGCTGCAGATGACCGACGAGTCGGGCGTCGACGCGAAGCTGATCGCGGTTCCCCACGACAAGGTCTGCCCGATGACGGCCAACCTCAAGTCGCTCGACGACGTGCCCGAGTACCTGAAGGACCAGATCAAGCACTTCTTCGAGAACTACAAGTCGCTCGAAAAGGGCAAGTGGGTGAAGGTCGACGGCTGGGTCGGCATCGAAGCCGCCCACAAGGAAATCACCGAAGGCGTCGCGAACTTCAAGAAGTAAGCCGCGCAATACAGGCTCGAGAAAAAACCGCACGGACCGCAAAGGCCGTGCGGTTTTTTCATGGCCGCACGCCGCCTCGTCGTTTCGCCGCCTCACCGTATCGCCAGCGCGCTCAGCCGAGTTCGGCCACGCCATGGATTTCCGGGCCGGGCAGCATGTCGAACGGCTCGGGCCTGCCCACGCCATAGCCCTGCGCATAGTCGACGCCCATTGCGATCATGCACTCGACGATGGCAGCGTCCTCCACGCATTCGGCGATCGTCAGCTTGCCCGCTGCGTGCGCGACCTGGTTGATCGAGCGCACGATGGCCTGGTCGAGCGGACTGTCGATGATGCCGCGTATGAAGCCGCCGTCGATCTTCAGATAGTCGACGTTCAGGTGCTTCAGATAGTTCAGCGACGACATGCCCGCGCCGAAATCGTCGAGCGCGAAGCGGCAGCCTAGTGCACGCAGGCGTCCAATGAGCGCGATTGCGCCGTGCAGGTTCGTGATCGCGGCCGTTTCGGTGATCTCGAAGCACACGCGCTCGAGCGGGACGGACCAGATGCGCTGTTGCTCGAGGACATAGTCGGCGAGCCGCTCGTCGCCGAGCGAGGCGCCCGAGAGATTGATCGACCAGGTGCCATAGCGGTGCGTGCCGGCGGCGATCATCGCGAACGCGCTCGCGATCACCCAGCGGTCGATCGCCGGCATGAGGTCGAAGCGCTCGGCCGCGCCGATGAGCTCGTCGGGCGCCACGATCGCGCCCGACGCGCAGCGTATGCGCAGCAGCAGCTCGACGTGGGTGTCCTCCCGCCCGGCCGATGTCGCGGTCGGCTTCGAATGCTGCGCGAGCGCAACGATCTTCTGGCCGTACAGGCAGAACTGCCCGTTTTCCAGCGCCGCCTTGATGTCGGAGACCCACGCCATCTGCGCGTGGGCTCGCGAGAGCTCCTCGTCGTCGTAGCGAAAGCAGTGCACGCGGTTGCGTCCTTTCTTCTTCGCCATGTAGCAGGCGACGTCGGCCGCCTTCATCACCTCCTTGACGGAGACGAGCCCCGCCGCCTCGCCGACGAGGCCGATGCTCACGCTCGTCTGCACGATGCGCCCGGCCCCGGTGAAGCGGATGGTGGCGATGGCCGCGCGCAGGTTCTCCGCGAGCCGCGACGCATGCGCCGTCGCGCAATGCGGCATCACGACGCCGAACTCGTCGCCGCCCAGCCGCGCGATGATGTCCTCGGCGCGCAACGCGCTTTTCAGCACGCGGCAGACTCGGCGGATCAGCTCGTCGCCCGTCGAGTGGCCGCACGTGTCGTTGACGACCTTGAACTGGTCGAGGTCGAGAAACATGACCGCGTGTCCGGGCTGCGCGCTCTCGCCTTTCTCGAGCAGCGCGGCGAGGCGCTGCTCGAACTCGCGGCGGTTATAGAGGTCGGTGAGCGCGTCGTGGGTTGCCTGGTAAGCGAGGCGCGCCGCGTGCTCGCGCAGCGCGCTTACGTCGTAGAGCACGATGACGGTGCCGATGACGCGCTGCTGAGCGTCGCGCAGCTTCGACACCGAGTAATCGACCGCGAGGCGCGAGCTGTCCGGGCGCGTCACATAGAGGTCGGCGGCGCCGCCCATCGCGTGTGCAGTGCTCAGGACTTCGAAGCTACGCGCGTCGTTGGCTTCGTTGCGCAGGTCGCAGACCGTATCGAACGGCCGCGCGAGGATATCGGCAGCCGGGCGGCCGAGCATGCGTTCGGCGACCGAGTTGCAATAGGTCACGCGCGCGTCTTCGTCGGTGCGGATCACCGCTTCGCCGATCGAGGCCAGCGTGACCTCGGCCAGTTCGCGTTCCGAGCAAGCCTTCGCCTCGGCCGTCTTGAGATCGGAGATGTCGAACAGGCACCCGACCATACGCACCGCGCGGCCGCGTGTGTCGCGCAGCGCCTGGCCGCGCGCGCGGCACCAGCGGTAGCCGCCGGCGAGCGTGCGCAGGCGAAATTCCACGTCGAATGTCGTGGCGCGCGCGAGATGCTGGCGCAGTGCGTGGCGAACGCCGGTGAGGTCGTCCGGGTGCAGGATCTGCGTGAGGCCGGTCTCGCTGTCGAAGCGTGTGCCCCCTTCGTAGCCGAGCTGCTCGTAGAGCCAGTTCGAGAAGTAGCACTGGCGGCTGCCCACCTCCCAGTCCCAGAGCCCGGCGTTGATGCCCTCGAAGCCGAGCGTGAGGCGCTCTTCGTTCTTGCGCACCTCGGCTTCGAGGCGGTCGCTGTGAGCGAGCGCGCGGCGGATGAATTGCGAGAACACGGCGAGCAGCACGATGGCGGACGCCGAGAGCGCGAGCATGAGGATCGAGCGCGTGGCGCGCGCCGCGTCGTCGAGCGAGTGCGAGAAGCCGATTTCGATGGGCGCGAGCTGGCTGTCGATGTCGCGCAGGTCGCGCACGAGGGCCGCCGACTCCGGAGCCTGCAGCTTGCCGGATTGCGCGAGCGCGTGCAGACGCTCGCCGGTTTCGGCCAGACGCAGGATATAGCGGTCGCCGATGTCCCAGAACGCCACCGCCGGGCGCATCCACGGTGTGTCCTTGAGCGTGCGGTAGCCCCAGGTCATGCCGTCCATGTCGGCGCTTGCGATGTGGCCCAGCGCGAAGCCGTGCCGTATCGCCGCGATGTCGGGCCGCGGCCGGTTCATCTCGAGCTTGGCCGCGCGGTCGCCGAGCGGCACCGCGACGCCGTCAAGGAATGCGCGATAGTCGGCCTCGTCGCCGGATCGCGCGTAGCGTTCGAGCGCGTGAACCGCATCCTTCTGACCTTTGGACCAGTTGCTTTCTCCCGCCACATAGGCAAGCAGGATCGCCATGATCGCCACGCTGATCGAGGCAATCAACGCCATCACCGCCGCGAGCAGCCACAGCGGCAGCAGGACCACGGTCGTGCGCCGCGGTCCGCGCCAGATGGGGTCTTGCCGGCTGGTTTGCGTCCTGATCGGTCTCATCATGCTTTACCGGTCCCCTCGGCTTGCAAGGCGATTTGAGAGGGCGCGCTGGTGCCTCGGCCCGACGTCCTGTGCGTGATATCGGCGGAGGGTGAAGCGGCTTTAGGTTTTAATGGGGTCGGCTGATAAAAAGAGCAGGGCTTGCTGATGCAAACGCTTGCGCCGCGCGACGTTTGCTCACGCCGGCGCTTCGGCCTGCGGTTCTTCGCTCGCGGGCGGGGCAGGCAGCACCGATTCGAGCGTGCGCGCGCCGGCCGCGAGCGCGCGCTTTTGGCGCGGGGTCAAGCGCTTGACCCAGTATTCGGCGCTCGAGGCGCTTGCGCGGTCGGCGAACTCGAATTGCGCGAGCACCTGCACCGGCTTGCGCGAGCGCGTGTAGCGCGCGCCCGTGCCGCTCGCGTGCTGGGCGAAGCGCGCGGCGACGTCGATGGCGATGCCCGTGTAGACGCTGCCGTCGGCGCATTCGAGGAGGTAGAGGAACCACGGCATGGTGATCGTTGCGATGATCGTATCGTGTGGACGGCGGATTCTAAGGGCTAAGTGCGGGCCAGGAGCGGGCTAAGGCAGGCTCACGCGCGAAACGGATTGCGCTCGTTGAGCTCGTGCATGTACGCGTGAATGTGGTTCGTCTCGCTTTCGAGAAAGCGCGCGACCGCGTCGGCGAAGGCGGGATGCGCGAGCCAGTGCGCCGAGCGCGTGGGGGTGGGCAGAAAGCCGCGCGCCATCTTGTGCTCGCCCTGCGCGCCGCCCTCGAACACGTCGAGCTTCTCCTCGATGCAGAACTCGAGCGGCTGATAGTACGCGGTCTCGAAGTGCAGG
Source organism: Paraburkholderia sp. (assembly GCF_035501035.1). Taxonomy (GTDB): domain Bacteria; phylum Pseudomonadota; class Gammaproteobacteria; order Burkholderiales; family Burkholderiaceae; genus Paraburkholderia. The sequence continues at coordinate 17,008 of NZ_DATJWR010000353.1, read as the reverse complement.
CAGGGCACGTGTTCCACCGCGCCCCAGTAGCGCCCGTACAGCGTGCCGCCCGTGTTGCCGCCACGCTGCCCGCTATTCTGGCCGCGTTGCCAGACCACGAGCGAGCTTGCGATCGGCTTGCCTTCGCGCTCCGCGATCACGAGCATCAGGTTCTCGGGCATCGTCGCGCCGATCATGCGGAAGAAGTCGAGATTCAGATACGGCGAGGAGAAATGCTCGCGGTAGGTCTGCCGGTAGCAGCGATTGAAGAAGCGCCACTCGGCGTCGCTGATGTCCTCGCCGCGCACGCGCCGCATCGTCACGCCCGCGTCGCGCACCTTGCGCCGCTCGGCGCGGATGTTTTTGCGCTTCTTCTGTTCGAGCGTGGAGAGGAAGTCTTCGAAGTCGCGGTAGCCGTCGTTGAGCCAGTGGAACTGCACGCCGTCGCGCTGCATCATGCCGAGATCGGTTAGCGCTTCGGCGTCCTGCGCGGTCGGAAAGAGCACGTGTAGCGACGAGACATCCGCCTGCTCCGCGAACGCGAGCAGCGTGGCGGCCAGGTGGCGGCGGGCGGTTTCGTCGGCGGCCATGAGGCGCGTGCCTTGCACCGGCGTGAACGGCACCGCGCACAGCAGCTTCGGGTAGTAGTCGATGCCGTTGCGCTTGTAGGCGTCGGCCCAGGCCCAGTCGAATACGTATTCCCCGTAAGAGTGGCCCTTGAGATACACCGGCGCGGCCGCGGCGAGGCGGCCCGTGCGCGTGTCGGTGAGCGTGACGAACTGCGCGGCCCACCCGGTGTCGGGCGCGGCGCAGCGCGTCGCGTCGAGCGCCGCGAGGAATTCATGGCGCAGGAAGGGCGTGGGCTGCGACTGGGACGCGAGCAGCGCGTTCCATTCGGCGGCGTCGACCTCGGACGGTGAGCCGAGGATGCCCGTGCGATAATCGAAATGTTCCTTGTTCAACTTGCGTGCCCGTTGGCGTGGGAAGCCGCGATGGCGCCTTGACAGTGCCTCGATGGTGCCTGGGAAGTGTTTGAAGGCTGCCGCGGCAAACGGTCATGGTAAAGCAAACATCCCGAACGGGTGAGTAGCGCCGCGCCGCGCGCATCGGAGCGTGCCGTGCGGCTCGAATGTCAGCACGCGTGGCAGGCCGGATGTCGGCGCGAAAGTCAGCCCGCGTGTCGACCCGCGTAGCAGCCCGCGCGCCTGGCGCGCCGACCGTGCGCAGCGTGCCCGCCTCAAGGTCCTCAAGGTTATCGAAATGAAAGAGCGCTTCTTCAATCTCTATACACACGGCTTTGCGCGCGTGGCCGTGGGCGTGCCCCGCTGCCGCGTGGCCGACCCTGCTTTCAATGCGGGCGAAACGCTCGCGCTTGCGCGCGAAGCCGCCGACAAAGGCGCAGTGCTCGTCGCGTTCCCCGAGCTCGGCCTCTCGGCCTATACCTGTGACGACCTCTTTCATCAGCAGGCCCTGCTCGATGCCTGCGAGCACGCGCTCGCGCAGATCGTCGAAGCTTCGGCGGCGCTGCCGCTCGTGATGATCGTCGGGCTGCCGGTGCGCGCGGGTCACTCGCTCTTCAACTGTGCCGCCGTCGTGGCGGGCGGCCGCGTGGCGGGTGTCGTGCCGAAGAGCTTCCTGCCGAACTACGGCGAATTCTACGAGCCGCGCCAGTTCAGCCCCGCCGATTGCGCGATCACCGATACCGTGCGCCTCGCCGGCGCCGACGTGCCGTTTGGCGCCGCGCTGTTGTTCGAGGTGCCGCAGGTCGCGGGCCTGCGCTTTCACGTGGAGATCTGCGAGGACGTCTGGGTGCCGATTCCGCCGTCGTCGTTCGCGGCGCTCGCGGGCGCTTCGGTGCTCGTGAATCTGTCCGCGTCGAACGTCGTGGTGGGCAAAGCGGGCTACCGGCAGCAGCTCGTCGCGCAGCAGTCGGCGCGCTGCCTTGCCGCGTATCTGTACACCTCGGCCGGCAAGGGCGAATCGACCACCGACATGGCGTGGGACGGCCACGCGCTCGTGTGTGAGAACGGCGAGCTGCTCGCGCAGTCGGAGCGCTACTCGGACGAGTCGCACCTCATCTTCGCCGATGTCGATCTCGCCCGCCTGCAGCAAGAGCGCATCCGCCAGACCACGTTCGGCGATTCGATCCGCCGCCACGCCGGTGAAATCGCGAAGATGCGCGTGATCTCCTGCGATCTGGCGCACCAGCAGGCGGGCGAGGGCGCGTGGGCGCGCGAGACGCTCGCGCTGTCGCGCCGCGTGGAGCGCTTCCCGTACGTGCCGGCCGATCCGAAACGCCGCGACGAGCGCTGCAACGAGGTCTACAACATCCAGGTGCAGGCGCTCGTGCAGCGTCTCTCGCAGGCCGGCATCAAGAAGGTGGTGATCGGCGTGTCGGGCGGGCTCGACTCCACACACGCGCTGCTCGTGTGCGCGAAGGCGATGGATCGCCTGAAGCTGCCGCGCGCGAACATCCTCGCCTACACCATGCCCGGCTTCGCGACGAGCGAGCGCACGCTGCGCCAGGCGCGCGAACTGATGGCGCTCGTGGGCTGCACGGCGCGCGAGATCGACATCCGCCAGAGCTGCATGCAGATGCTCGAAGACCTCGGCCATCCGTATTCGGAGGGCAAGGAGACCTACGACATCACTTTCGAAAACGTGCAGGCCGGCGAGCGCACGAATCACCTGTTCCGCCTCGCCAACTTCAATCACGCGATCGTGATCGGCACGGGAGATCTCTCGGAGCTCGCGCTCGGCTGGTGCACCTACGGCGTGGGCGATCACATGTCGCACTACAACGTGAACGCGAGCGTGCCGAAGACGCTCATCACGCACCTCGTGCGCTGGGTGGCCGAAACCGGCCAGATCGGCCAGAACGGGGAGAGCGGGCGCGACGTGCTCGAAGCGATCCTCGCCACCGACATCAGCCCTGAGCTGATTCCAGGCAAGTCCGACGCGCCCGAGCAGAAGACCGAGAGCACGATCGGCCCGTACGAGCTGCAGGACTTCAACCTCTACTACACGCTGCGCTTCGGCTTCGCGCCTTCGAAGGTCGCGTTCCTTGCGCGCCACGCGTGGGGCGAGCGCGAAGCGGGCGCGTGGCCCGAGAACGCGAAGGTGGCGCGCAACGAGTACGATCTCGCGGCCATCAAGCGCAATCTGCGCATCTTCCTCGACCGCTTTTTCCGCCAGAGCCAGTTCAAGCGCACCTGCATTCCGAATGCGCCGAAGGTGGGCTCGGGCGGCTCGCTTTCGCCGCGTGGCGACTGGCGCGCGCCGAGCGATTCGGAGTCGGCCGTGTGGCTCGCCGATCTCGAGCGGGTGCCCGACGAGAGCGCTGCGAACAAGCCCGCAGCGTGAGCACCGGCCGCACAGCGTAGAATCCGCACAGGTTCCGATAGTTTGACTAACCAGATAACGAGACGAGGTCCGCCATGAAACGCATTACTGCCGTCATCAAACCGTTCAAGCTCGACGAAGTGCGCGAGGCGCTCGCCGAAGTGGGCTTGACGGGCCTGACCGTCACCGAGGTCAAGGGTTTCGGCCGCCAGAAGGGCCACACCGAGCTCTACCGCGGTGCCGAATACGTGGTCGACTTCCTGCCGAAGGTGAAGATCGAGGTCGTGGTCGCGAACGACCAGACCGACCAGGTGATCGACGCCATCATCGGCGCGGCGCGCACCGGCAAAATCGGCGACGGCAAGATCTTCGTGACCGACGTCGAGCGCGTGATCCGCATCCGCACGGGCGAAGAGAACGAAGCGGCGGTGTAGGCCGCGCGCCGTTGCCGCTGTAGCCGCTGTAGCCGCTTTATCGGCTTTATCCGCCATAGCCGCCATCGAAGCGGCAGCATCAAAAGAAAAGGGAACGGCGCCGCACGCGCGGGCCGTTCCCGGAATAAAAAACGGTGCGATACCCTTTCGGACACCGCACCGATACGCGCCTCTCGCAGCAGCGTGAAAACGTCGATGTAACTGTTCTGTCTACACTCGCTTCGAATTAGAACGAGTGCTGGATACCTGCGTACACGCCGGTCTGGCTGTGGCCCGGCAGCGGGTTGCCGGTTGCTGCCGACGTGCCGAAGTTGTTGGCGTTCAGACCGAAGTTGGCCGCCTTGCTGTTCTGCACGGTGCCTGCCTGGATGTCGAGCAGGGTGCGCTTGGACAGGTTGTACGAGCCGCCGATCGTGTACAGCGTGGCGTTGCCGCCGCCGTTGTTCGCGTTCACGTGGTAGACGGCCGCGATAAGCGCTGCAGCCGGCGTCATTTGCCACGTCACGCCGCCCCATTCGTGGTCGAGCGTGGTCGGCTGACCGATGATGCCCGGATTCATGCCCGACGAACGGATGGCTTCGTAGCCGCCCTGAACCTTGAACGAGCCAAGGAACACGTTGAACATGGCCATGTAGTCACGCGAGTACGCGAACACGCCATTGCCGGTTGCCTGCTGGCCGGCCGCAATCGTGCCGCCGTTCAGGGCGTTGTAGACGCCGCCGAGCTGACCGTTGTTCGGATTGCGGATTTCGTCATACAGACCGCGGATCTGGAACAGCGAGCTCGTGTAGGTGAGCTGCAGGCCGGCTTCACGACCTTGCGGCGTCGTGTTGTTGCCGTTCCAGCCCGTCGCGTTCGAGAACGCGTACTGGCCGTACATGTCGAAGCCGTACCAGTTCGGCGACTGATACGAAATGTTGTTGCTCGATTGCGGCCAGTTGCGGCCACGCACCATGGAAGCCGACGACCAGTTCGACTGACCGAACGGGTCGAAGTCCCAAATGCCGTTCGAGATGAACAGCATGCGACCAGCCAGCAGCGTACCGAACTGGTCGTTGGCCACGCCGATGGTTGCCCAGCGATTCCAGATCGAGCCGGCCGAGCCGAGCGAGCCGTTGGCGGTGCTGAAGCTGCCTTCGAGGTGGAACAGGACCTTGTTGCCGCCACCGATGTCTTCAACACCCTTCATGCCCCACAGGCTCGTGCCCCAGTAGCCGCTTTCAAGCTGCGTCTGGCTCGTGCCGTGAGTTGCCGCGCCGAAGTTGGGGCCCGGCGTAGTATTGACACCCGCACCAATGCCGTTCATGTACGCGATACCCATGTCGAGACGGCCATACAGCGTCACGCTGCTTTGGGCATGCGCGATCACGCCAGCCGACATCAATGCTGCGGCGAGCAAAGCTTTCTTCATCTTCTCCTCCATACCCTGTCAAAGAGTCAACCTTAGTACTGCGAAAGACGTCCGTGCGCTTGCGGGCGCTGCGAACAGAAATCGTAGCGCGAGGGAGAGTGACCCCGAGGATCGGCGTACGGGCTGACGCCGCTGTACGACCCGTGCCGGGTCGTCTTGCAGATCCCCTGGTTGACTGGCATCTCCCGTTCTTTTTGAAGTGAAACTACTTTTAATGAACTTTGTTTTGCTACTTTGGTTACTAATTTAGCAAAAAAGGTCCGCGCTGGCGAACTAATTTCTATGCAGCCACTGGGGTGTCGTCAAATTGCAATATGACCTTCCTGGATGGTGGTCAGAAGGGTCCTGCACATGGGTCGGAAGCCTTACAGGACAAGGGACTCACGCCTGTCGTCTGGCAACGTTCAGGATTGCCACTATTGACGAGCGATTTCGCGAGGAGTAATGGAGGAAATGCCGTTTTTGAGGGAAAACGGATCGTTTTTCGCAGTGTATGGAGGCAAAAAGAAAAGGCGCCGTAAGCGCCTTGTAATACTACTTTTACTACATCTCCGAAGCGTGGCGCTCTCGCTAGTCGCCTTACTTCAGGCTGCCTGAAAGGAACTGGCGCAGGCGCTCGCTCTTCGGATTACCGAATACCTCGGCCGGCTGGCCTTCTTCTTCCACGCGCCCCTGATGCAGGAACATTACGTGGTTCGAAACGTTGCGCGCGAAACTCATTTCGTGCGTGACGACGATCATCGTGCGACCTTCTTCCGCGAGCTGCTGCATCACCTTGAGCACTTCGCCCACGAGCTCGGGGTCGAGCGCGGAGGTCGGCTCGTCGAACAGCATCACGTCGGGGTGCATGGCGAGCGCGCGGGCGATCGCCACACGCTGTTGCTGGCCGCCCGAGAGATGCGAGGGATACTGCTTCTCCACGCGCGGCGCGAGACCGACCTTCTCCAGATAGATGCGTGCGCGCTCCTCGGCTTCCTTGCGGGGCAGGCCGAGCACGTGCACGGGCGCCTCGATCACGTTCTCGAGCACCGACATGTGCGTCCACAGGTTGAAGTGCTGGAACACCATCGAGAGCTTGGTGCGCACGCGCTGGAGCTGCTTCGCGTCGGCGGCATGCAGCGCACCGGTGCGCTTGTCGGCGCGCGTCGCGACTTCTTCGCCGTCCACGACGATGCGCCCGGCGTTGGGCTGCTCGAGGAAGTTGATGCAACGCAGCATCGTGCTCTTGCCCGAGCCCGACGAGCCGATCACGCTGATCACATCGCCGGCATTGGCCTTCAGGGACACGCCTTTCAGGACTTCATGATCGCCGTACTTCTTGTGGATGGCGTCGACGAAAAGTTTCTGCTTCGGGGAATTCATTAATTGACCTCTTGTGACCGCTTGCGGGCTCACTTGCCTTGCGGTCGCAGGTATGCGAGCCAGCGGCGCTCGGCCTGGCGGAACAGCCACACGAGCGTGAATGAAATGATCAGGTACAGCAGCGCGGCAATGCCGAACGCGCCGAACGACTGGTAGGTCGCCGAGTTCACGTCGCGCGCGATCTTCAGGATGTCGGGCACGGTGGCCGTGAACGCCACGGTCGTCGCGTGCAACATCAGGATGACTTCGTTGCTGTAGTAGGGCAGCGCGCGGCGCAGCGCAGAAGGCAGGATCACGCGCCGGTACAGCGTGAAGGGCGACATGCCGTAGGCGCGCGCGGCCTCGATTTCGCCGTAGGGCGTGGCCTTGATCGCGCCGGCGAAGATCTCGGTGGTGTAGGCGCAGGTGTTGAGCGTGAACGCGAGCAGCGTGCAGTTCATGCCGCTGCGGAAAAACGCGCTCGTGAGCTCGTGGTTGCGCACGATCTCGAGACTGTAAAGGCCCGTGTAGCAGAGCAGCAACTGCACATAGAGCGGCGTGCCGCGGAAGATGTACGTGTAGAGCCACACGAGGCTCGAGAGCCACTTCTTCTTCGAGACGCGCGCCACGGCGAGCGGCACCGAGAGGCAGAAGCCGAGCCCGATCGAGATGACGAGCAGCCACAGCGTGATGGCCACGCCACTAAAGTGGTAGCCATCGGAGAAGAGATAATTGCGCCAGTATTGCTGGATCAGCTGAACGAAGTCTTGCATGGTATTGGCCCCGAGCGATTCAGAGATCCGCCTTGCGCACACCCGTGGAGTAGCGCTTGTCGAGATACATCAGCACGAAGTTCGAGACCGTGGTGATGACGAGATAGATTGCGCCGGCGAGCAGCGTGAAGAAGAAGAAACGCAGCGTGCCCTTGCCGGCGTCCTGGCTCGCCTTCACGACGTCGGCGAGGCCGATGATCGAGACGAGCGCCGTGGATTTCACGAGCACCTGCCAGTTGTTGCCGATGCCGGGCAGGGCGAAGCGCATCATTTGCGGGAACATGATGCGCGAGAAGACCTGCCAGTTCGTCATGCCGTAGGCGTGGCCTGCTTCGAGCTGACCGCGCGGCACGGCGAGGAACGCGCCGCGGAAGGTTTCGGTGAAGTACGCGCCGTAGATGAAGCCGAGCACGACCACGCCCGCGAGGAACGGATCGATGTCGATCTGATCCCAGCCGAGCATGTCGGTGAGGTCGTTCAGCCAGATCTGGATGCTGTAGAAGAGCAGCAGCATCAGCACGAGGTCGGGCACGCCGCGAATCAGCGTGGTGTAGAGCGTGCCCGCGCCGTGGGCGACGCGGTTGCGCGAGAGCTTGGCCGCCGCGCCGATCAGCCCGAGCACGAACGAGAGCGCGAGCGACAGCACGGCGAGCTTGACGGTCTGCCAGGTGCCGGCGAGGATCAGCGGGCCGTAGCCTTGAAGAAACATGGGCGAGTCCTTGACGGGGCGCATCTTGCGCACCGCGAAAGGCGCGGCGCTTGTCTGCCGCGGTTCAAATCCGTTCATGGGCGCGCGGTTCGGAACTCGCGCGGCCGGTGCGACTGCGCGCGTGAGCGCGCCTGTGACTGTATACGAAGCCCGGTGGCGGTCCATCGGGGCGGCCCCGGCTTTGCGCGTCGCGGCGCGTGGCACGGGCAGTCGTGTCTCGTTGTGCGTTTGCCTTCCTGTTTTACTTGCCTTTATAGATATCGAAGTCGAAATACTGCTTCGCGATCCGCTCGAACGTGCCGTCGGCATGAATCGCGGCCAGTGCCGTGTTGAACTTCGCCTTCAGGTCGGCGTCTTCCTTGCGCAGGCCAATTGCGGTACCGTTCCCGATCGTCGCCGGGTCTTCCACCTGCGGGCCCGCCCACGCGAAGCCCTTGCCGCGCGGTGTCTTCAGGAAGCCGAAATCCGCCTGGACTTCATCCTGCAGCGTGGCGTCGAGCCGGCCGGCGATCAGATCCTGGTAGACCTGATCCTGATTCTGGTACGAGATCACGTTCACACCCCGGGGCGCCCAGTGAACCTTCGCATACGCCTCCTGGGTCGAGCCCTGCTCGACACCGACGTTCCTGCCCTTGAGCGAGGCCGGCGTGGGCAAGAGCGGCGAGCCTTGGCGCGCGAGCATGCGTGCGGGCGCATCGAACATCTTCGCGGAATAGTCGATCTGCTGGGCGCGCTGCGGCGTGATCGTCAGCGACGACACGATCGCGTCGAACTTGCGGGCCTTGAGCGCCGGGATGATGCCGTCGAGGTCGTTCTCGACCCAGACGCACTTCACGTTCATGCGCGCGCAGAGCGCTTTCGTGAGGTCGACGTCGAAGCCGACGATCTGACCGTCGCGGGCCTTCGACTCGAACGGCGGATAACTGGCATCCACGCCGATGCGCACGGTCTTCCACTCTCTGGCGGCGGCGCCACTTGCGATCAGGGCAAGCGCCACACACACTGCGAACTTCTTCATCTTTCTCCTGTCGAGCCGGAGTGGGTGCTTTAGCACTTGCTCCGGTCCCATGCACAGCCGATACGGGCGGCGCGCGGCGCTTTCACGTGATGCGCGGCCGGCGCAGGGCGGCCCGGCTCGTGACCGTTGGCCGCCATTCTAGGCGATCAAAAATACGGGTCGGAGGGCGTGATGCGCTCCGGGCCCCGGCGGCTGGCGGGGCGCGTCGTGCGCGTCGCCCTCTGGCCGGCAGCACGCGTTGCCGCCTTGGGGTGCCCACCCCGGGTCGTCTCCGGGGCGTCCATGCACCCATAGGCTCGTGCTGGCCGAAAAGCGCGGTATTTTACCCGAAGCGGCAGGGCGCGCCAGCCTGGCGGCGTGCGACATTCGCACTGCAGCCCATTGATGTTGCTGGCGAAACGATGCGGTACGCCGGTGCCGATTGTGCGAACGGGCCGCCGCCCTTACCTTCGGACATCGACACGATTGACCGGAGAATCCCATGCTCACCATCCGAAGCGCCGACGAGCGCGGCCACGCCAACCACGGCTGGCTCGACACCTACCACAGCTTTTCGTTTGCCGACTATTTCGACGAAGCGCACGTCCACTACGGCGCACTGCGCGTGCTCAACGACGACCGCATCGCGGGCGGGCGCGGCTTCGGCGCGCACGGCCACCGCGACATGGAGATCGTGACCTACGTGCTGGACGGCGCGCTCGCGCATCGCGACAGCATGGGCAACGGTTCGACGATTCGCCCCGGCGACGTGCAGCGCATGAGCGCCGGCACGGGCGTGATGCACAGCGAGTTCAACGCTTCGAAGGACGAGGAAGTGCACTTGCTGCAAATCTGGCTGCTGCCGCGCGAGCGCGGTGGCGCGCCGGGCTACGAGGAAAAGCGCTTCACGGACGCGGACAAGCGCGGCCGGCTACGCCTCGTGGCGTCGCCCGACGGTCGTGATGGCTCGGTGAGCGTGCAGTCGGACGCCGCGATCTACGCGGGGCTCGTCGATGGCGATGAGCGCATCGACCATGCGGTGCCGGGAGGGCGGCGCGTTTATCTGCACGTTGCGCGCGGCGCGCTGGACGTGAACGGCCAGCGCCTCCAGGCCGGCGATGCCGCGATGATCGAAGCCGAAACGAACGTCACGCTCGCGCATGGTGAAGCGGCCGAAGTGCTGCTGTTCGACCTGGCCTGATCGCTGGTTGGTTGATCGTTTGATTGCCTGATCGCCTGCGGCGCGCGAGCGCCATGCGCATCAAAAAAAGGCGCCGCGGAGTGCGAATTCCGCGGCGCCTTGTCGCATTCCCGCGCCGCACGTGGGCGCGGCGGCGGCCTTACTGCGCAGCTGGCGCGGAAGCGCCACCTTTTTGGTGCTGCTCCCAGCGCTTGTGCATCTGTTCGTGGCGCTGTTCCATCTTCGCGAAGCGCTCCTTGATCGCCGTGCTCACGGTCGTCTTCTGCTGGTCGTTCAGGCCGTTGTAGAACGCGAGCCACGCTTGCGTGGTCTGCTCGCGCAGCTGCTGGTTCTGCTGCTCGACTTGCTGGTGCGCGGCGTGCATCGCGCTGAGGTCGAGGATCGGCTGGTTCTTCATCGAATCGAACTGCTGCTTGAGCTGTTCATGATTCTTGCGCATGGCCTCGTGGTTCTGCTTCATCGTGTCGAGCGCGGCCTGCCATTGCTTTTCCTGGGCGGCGTTCAGGTTCAGCTTGTCGTGCAGCTTCTTGAACCCGAGCATGAAGTCGCCATGCATGCCGGGGCCGCCGTGCATGCCCGGACCGCCGTGCATCATGCCGGGGCCTGCGGGCGGCGGCGGGGTTTGGGCGTTGGCGGCCGTAGCGCCCACGGAGAGGGCGAGCGAGGCAGCGGCGATGGCGAGAAGGCGCGAAGTCGTCTTGTACATGGTGATGCTCCTGACAAATCCTTGGGGTTTTATCCGGTCTGGTGCGGCGGCCCCAAGTGGTGGCGCTCGCAACCGGTGTCCCTAGCGTATCGACCCGGCAGGCGTTGCGTGTTACCTGGCCGCCCGTCGTCATTACGCGACATTACACGCGCCTTTCGTGGTAACACCTCGTAACCCGGATGAGAGGGATGTAAGGAAATGGCCCCGGCGCGCGCGTTACACTTCGTCTCATGGCTACTCAAATCCTTGTCGTCGACGACGACCTCGAACTACGCGACCTCCTGCGCGACTATCTGGCGCGTCAGGGCATGGAAGTTTCGGTGCTGCACGACGCCAGTTCGCTGGAGCGGCGGCTCGAGCGCGAGCGCCCGGACCTGATCGTGCTCGATTTGATGATGCCGGGCGTCGACGGTCTCACCGCACTGCGCAAGCTGCGCGCGGCCGGCGACGACATCCCGGTCATCATGCTGACGGCGCGCGCGGACGACGTGGACCGCATCGTCGGCCTCGAACTCGGCGCGGACGACTACCTCGGCAAGCCGTTCAATCCGCGCGAACTCCTCGCGCGCGTGCAGGCGGTGCTGCGCCGGCGCCGCACGGTGCCTTCGGCCGCCGCGCCCGAGCAGCGCGAGCCGTACTCGTTCGGGCGCTTCACGCTCGACTTCCAGTCGCGCACGCTGCACCAGGAAGGCAAGCCCATCATGCTTTCGGGCAGCGAGTTCGCGCTGCTGAAGATCTTCGTCAACCACCCCATGCGCACGCTCACGCGCGAGCGCCTGCTGGAGCTGCTGCACGGTCCCGAGTACGACGGCACCGACCGCGGCATCGACGTGCAGGTGTGGCGTCTGCGGCGCATCCTCGAAATCGACCCGTCCACGCCGCGCTTCATCCAGACTGTGCGCGGGCGGGGTTACGTGTTCGTGCCCGATGGAGAGCAGGGCAGCCATGCGCCGGCCGGTTGATTCGCTGTTCGGGCGGCTTGCGCTGCTGTTCATTGGCGTCCTGCTGATTTCGCACGTCGCCTGGTTCGCCCTGATGCGCCTCGAGCGCAACCAGATGCAAACGCGCTACGCCGTCGAGGAGGCCACCTTCCTCGTCGACGCGGTGCGCCAGCACGTCGCGCGTGAGCCCGGTACGCCGCTGCCTTCGCGCGTGCAGCTCGTCGACCCCGCAAGCCCCGAGGTGCCGCTCCGGACCGACGACCTGCCCGAGCCGCTGCGCCGCTTCCTCGACGACGTGCGCGAGCGCATGCCGCCCGGCACCGACGTGCGCGTGGGGCCGCCCGGGCGGCCGCCCACGCTCTGGGTGCGCGGTCCGCAGGACGCGCGCTGGATCGTGGTGCCAGGGCAGCCGCTGCGCATCATGCGGCCGCTCGACAGGCTCGTGCCCTGGTTCATCATCATTTTTGCGGCGGCGGTGATCGCCGCTCTCGTGGCCGCCTGGATGCTCCAGCAGCCCTTGCGTGCGCTTGCGCAAGCCGTGGGGCGCTTCGGGCGCGGCCAGCCGGTGCCGCCCGTGCCCGAGCGCGGTCCGCGCGAGCTGCGCCAGCTCACGCGCGGCTTCAACCAGATGGTCAAGGAAGTCGAGCGCACTGAGAAGGACCGCGCGGTCATGCTGGCGGGCGTCGCGCACGACCTCAAGACGCCGCTCGCGCGGCTGCGCCTGCGCGCCGAGATGATGGACGAGGCCAAGGTGCGCGACGGCGTGGTGCGCGACGTGGAGTCGATGGCGCACATCGTCGACCAGTTCCTCGTGTTCGCGCACGACGGCGCCGACGGCAGCGAGCCCGTGGAGGTCGGCGAGCAGTGCGAGCGCATCGCGCGCAACTACCGCACGGTGAGTGGCGAGACGATCGCCATCGAAATGCATTTGCACGCGGGCTCCGAGTTCCGCCTTCCGGCCGCGACGCTCGAGCGCGTGGTGTCGAACCTGATCGACAACGCCCATGCCTATGGCGCGCCGCCCATCGTGATCGAGAGCGAGCGCGGTGAGGAGGGCTTCTCGCTCACGGTGCGCGACCACGGCAAGGGCATCCCCGACCAGGATCTCACGCAGGCGAGCCGGCCGTTCGTGCGGCTCGACCCCGCGCGCGGCGGCAACGGCCACAGCGGGCTCGGTCTTGCTATCGTCGAGCGGCTCGTGCGCCGCGCGGGCGGCGAGCTTTCCATCGGCAACGGCGAGAACGGCGGGCTGGCGGTGCGCATGACGTTTGCGTTCGAAGTGGTCGAGCGCACCGTGTCCGAAGCGGCGCAGGCCTGGTGAGTGGCGTTCAGGGTTCGTTCTGAGCCAGGAAGCCCGCACCGCCCGGGAGGGCAGTTGTGTGCGGCGCAGGCGGGCTGGATGGAGTGGCCACGGTTGTGTGGCACCGCTCCTCGCCGCGAGCACTGCCGCGGCAACGCCTGCGGGTCAGGCAAGATGCCGCAAGACGCGGCGGGATGGGATCAGGCGGTGAAGAGCGTGTCGAGTGCAGCGGCGGCCTCGTTGTCCACCGTGTTGTAGGTCACGCTGCTGGCCTCGAAAATGTAGTGCGTCGTGTACTTGCCGAGGCGGGCAAGAATCTCCTCCTGAATCAGCTCGGGCGTAGCGTCGAGTTTCAGGTACCACGCGGTCGAGGACAGGCGCGTCTGGAACGAGCCGTACTCGACCATCAACTGGTCGAACGCGAGCGCATCCTGATCGCGGCAGACAATGACCAGATTTCCCTTCATGCATGCCTCCAGATTTGTGCGGATCACTGTTATGGCGCGATGGGCCCATGCGCGTCACATGGACGAACCGCGCACCGTTCGCCGCATGATACCGCGCCGCGCCGGATAACCTGGGCGAGCCCCGCAGGGTTGCAAGGGCGTACCTGAGAGGGCGAAGCTGAGAGGGTGTAGCTGAGAGGGTGTAGCTGAGAGGGTGTAGCTGAGAGGGCGTACCTGAGAGGGTGTAGCTGAGAGGGTGTACGTGCGAGGGCGTACCTGCACGGACATACCCGCGCGGCCGAACCATCGCGGGCTTACCAGGTCGGCATGGCGGTGCGCGGGGGCACGACGCCCTCGGCGGTCATGGCTTCGCAACGGTCACGCCCGGCCGCCTTCGCCATATAGAGGGCGAGGTCGGCGCGGCTCATCAGGCGTTCGGGTTGATCCTGGGAGGCGGCAAGCTCGGTGACGCCAATGCTCACGCTCAGGGCCGCCTCTGCGGGCAGGTCGGCGCAAATGCGCGTGGCGACCTGCTGGCGCAAGCGCTCGAGCACGGCGCGACCCGCGCTCAGCGAGGTAGCGGGCAGCAGGATGCCGAATTCTTCGCCGCCAAGCCGGCCGACCGCGTCGTCGGCTCGCAGCTCGGCGCGGCAGGTCTCCACAAAATGCTGGAGCGCGCGGTCGCCTGCCGGGTGGCCGAAGCGGTCGTTGATCTGCTTGAAGTAGTCGAGATCGGCGATCGCCATGCACAGCGGCGTGCCGGCCGCATAGGCCGCGTCGATCTCGCGGCGCAGCAGGTCGAGGAAGTAGCGCCGTGAGAGCGCGCCGGTCAGGGCGTCGTGGCGCGCTTCGGCCGCGAGCAGCGCGTTCGCGGCCTGCAACTGCTCCGCGAGATCGCGACTCGCGCGATGCAGACGCCGCTCGCGCACCCACGAGACCGAGATCACCGCCGCGAGCGCGGCCGTGCCGGCAAGCGTGAGGAAGATGAGGAGCCGGTCGCGTCGATGGTTCGCAATCAGTTCGGGCCACGCATTGACCGGATCGACGAGATGCGCCGAGAGCCCCGAGTTCAGGCCGCCGCGCTGCTCGTACAGGGCGGGCGCGCGACGGCCCGGCAGCTCGACCATTTGCCCGGCTTCGGCGTGCGGGATCCACGGTGCCGCGCGCGTCGCCGCCTGCGCGGCCGATTGCAGCCCGAGCGTCGAAAAGCGCTCGCGCAAATAGGTGTTCACGCGGTCCACGGCGTTCATTTCCGAGACGTGCGATCCCGGCAGGGCGAGCCCTTCGAGCGCGCTGTCATGGGCCATGATGATGACGCCGTTGCTGTCGGAGACGAAGGTGCCCGGGTGGGCGACCCAGTGGCGCAGCCGGGCGATGCTGACCTTCGCGACCACGGCGCCCACCAGCAAGCCGTCGTCATAGGCAGGCGCGGCGACGAAAATCCCTGGCTCGCCGCTCGCGGTGCCTACGCCGTAGGCTTCGGAGAATGCGCCGAGCAGTGTCTCGTTCAGATACGCGCGCGGACGCATGTCCACGCCGATGTAGGAGATGGTTTCGAACGCATTGCTCGACGCGATGCAGACGCCATTGGCGTTCACGAGCCAGATCGCATCGAGCCCGGAGAAGCCCTGGGCGTCATGGAGAAAGCGATCGACGGCGGCCAGCTCCGGCACCGCCTGCAACTCCTTGCGCCGCGCCAGTTCCGTTGAGTCGCGCGACGCGGCATAATGCGCGGCCTCGGTGAGCGCCTGCTGGACGACGCGCGTTTCGGCCATCGTCGCCGGAATCGCGCGTGACATTGCGAGGTCGCTCGCGATGACTTCGGCCATGTTGTCCACGACCGAACGCGTCATCTGGCGCTGGGCGTTGAGCGCCGCCACGAACTCCTGGCGGACCATGCGGTCCGCGAGCCAGTTCGCCGCCACCCAGCAGACGAGCGCGACCACCACGACCCCGACGGGTCCGGCTGCCTGGCGCAAGAGTCTCCTGTTCATCGGCCTTCTGGTTAGTAAGTGGGCATTGAGGCGTGGGGGCTGGCGCTCCGGATGTCGGGGCGCCTCTGTCGGCGCGAAACGATTTTACCCCTCGAATGGTCCGATGATCCCGCTGCGGAAGTAGCAGCGCGGCGCAGCGAGGCCGCCTGGGGGCACGTTGGCGGCCGCTCAAATCGCTGACATGCAAGCGGCGCGCCGTTCGCGCGGGGGTAATCGCCCTGAAATCGGGCGCCGGCATGGTTCACGCGGGCGTTTCGCCTTGGCGAAGGTTGTGGCGCGCAAGCGACGCCCGCTGGCGCCGGCGGCCGCACTGATGGACAAGCGGCATCGTTGTGTCATCAAGACGTCATCGATGCGTCATCACGATGGCGTCCAGACGCCGCGCGCTGCAAGGCGCCCCCCGAAGCGCGCTGAAAGCGCCCAGAAAGCCCTCGTGCCAGGTGCTTTGCGGGCATGCCCGGCGCGGTTGTGTGTGTCATGAAGGTTGTAGTACTGTCGTGCCGTTTCAATCGAGGCAAGCCTGCAACAGCAATAGCAGCAGCAACAGCAATAGTGAGCCGGCCGGCTGGTCGTCGCGAGACGGCTCCGCTGGCGCGTGCAACGGCTGCATTGCCGCCGTCGTGTCATCAACGCCAACGAGATTCCCTGTCCATGCGTCTTGCCTGCTCCGATCTGTTTTCCCTGCACTCCCCGCATTGTGCGCAACGCTCGTCCAGCAGCATGGTTGCCTGTTTTCCCGGCGCGGAGGGTGTCTGAATGGAGTTCAGCTTCAACCTGAACCGCACGGCCAATGCCTCGGCGTGGCGCGTGCTGCCCAACCGCTGGGACTTCGTGGCGTTCCCGCTCATCATCTGTCTGATCGCGATGGCGGCCGTGGGCTTTCACGAAACGATGGCGCCCATCTCGGTGCTCAAGACCGAGGCCATCTCGCTCGATCCGGCGAGGCTCCCCGAGTACGCGTTGCGCACCACGCTGCGCATGCTCGCGGCGATGGTCGCCTCGCTCGTGTTCACGCTCGTCTACGGCACGCTCGCCGCGAAGAGCCGCCGCGCGGGCCAGGTGCTCGTGCCGATTCTGGACATCCTGCAGTCGGTGCCGGTGCTCGGCTACATTTCGTTCACGGTCACGTTTTTTCTTGCGCTCTTTCCCTCGCGCGTGCTGGGCGCGGAGCTCGCGGCGATCTTCGCGATCTTCACGAGCCAGGCCTGGAACATGACGTTCAGCTTCTACCAGTCGCTGCGCACGGTGCCGCGCGATCTCGATGAAGTGTCCAAGGGCTTCCACCTGACCGCGTGGCAGCGCTTCTGGAAGCTCGAAGTGCCGTTCTCGATGCCGGGCCTCATCTGGAACATGATGATGTCGATGTCGGGCGGCTGGTTCTTCGTGGTGGCGTCCGAAGCGATCACCGTGGGCAACAACACGATCACGCTGCCG